>JAYOYG010000054.1:10850-15355 GCA_038153445.1 Pseudomonadales bacterium | reverse complement strand
TTTCTCCGGCGACGGAATAGTGGCCGTAGCGTTCCGTCTCCGTGCGCAGCGGGCGAACCATCTGTGTATGGCAGACGTGGCACCCCTCGCGGATGTAGATATCGCGGCCCTCGAGCTCCAGCGCCGGTAGGGGTTTGAGCCCCGCTACGGGGGTGGTGGTGCTTTCGCTGCTGAAGAGGGGAAGGATCTCCACCAGACCGCCTAGGCTGATCACGAGGATGATCAGCGCCACCATGAGGCCTGTTTTGCGTTCGATCAGGTCGTGGTTCATGCGACGGCTCCTGCAGCGGCGCCGGCGTCGGTACTGGAGGCGCTATCCGCCGGGCGGGAGGCCTCCGGTGCCGGGGCGGAAATGGTCTTCAGAACGTTGTAGCCCATGATCAGCATGCCCGTGAGGTAGATCAGGCCGCCGAGGGCTCGAACCAGGTAGCCAGGACCGCTCGCCACCACCGATTCCACGAAGGTGTAGGTGAGGGTGCCGTCGTCGTTCACGGCGCGCCACATGAGCCCCTGGAGCAAACCATTCACCCACATGGACGCGATGTAGAGCACGGTGCCCACCGTGGCCAGCCAGAAATGGACGTTCACCAGGGCAATGGAATACATCTCGCCAGCGCGGCGTCCGGAAACCGCGGGAAGCATGTGGTAGATCGATCCGATGGTCATCATGGCAACCCAGCCTAGGGCGCCAGAGTGGACGTGACCGATGGTCCAGTCCGTGTCATGGGAGAGGGCGTTCACCGTTTTGATGGCCATCATGGGGCCCTCAAAGGTGCTCATGCCGTAGAAGGATAACGACACCACGAGGAACTTCAGGATAGGGTCGGTGCGGAGCTTATCCCAGGCTCCGGAGAGGGTCATGATGCCGTTGATCATGCCGCCCCAGGAGGGAGCGAGAAGCACCAGGGACATCACCATGCCCACGGACTGGGCCCAGTCGGGCAGGGCCGAGTAGTGCAGGTGATGGGGGCCGGCCCACATGTAGATCGCAATCAGCGCCCAGAAGTGCACGATGGATAGGCGGTAGGAGTACACGGGCCGACCCGCCTGCTTCGGCACGAAGTAGTACATCATGCCGAGGAAGCCGGCGGTGAGGAAAAAGCCGACGGCATTGTGGCCGTACCACCATTGGATCATGGCATCCATGGCCCCGGCGGGAACGTAATAGGACTTCGTCAGGGAGACCGGAATCTGAATGCTGTTGAAAATGTGCAGTACGGCAATGGTGATGACGAAGGCCAGGAAAAACCAATTCGCTACGTAGATGTGCTGAGGCTTACGCCGGGCGATGGTGCCGATAAAGTTGATGGCGTAGGCCACCCAAACGATGGCGATGAGAATATCGATGGGCCACTCAAGTTCGGCGTACTCGTGGGTGGTGGTCATGCCCAGGGGGAGCGTGATCGCCGCAGCGACGATGACCGTTTGCCAGCCCCAGAAGGTGAATTTCGATAGGGCGTCGGAGAACAGGCGGGCTTGGCAGGTGCGCTGCACGATGTAGTAGGACGTGCCAATGAGCGCATTGCCCCCGAAGGCAAAGATCACCGCGTTGGTGTGTAGGGGACGGAGGCGGCCAAAGTGGAAGTATTCCCAGGGCGTATTGAGCTCGGGAAAGACGAGCTGGAGCGCGATGAGCACGCCCACGGACATGCCGACGATGCCCCAGAAAACCGTGGCCAGGGCGAAGGCCCGAATGATGCCTGTGTCGTATGGTTCGGCGCTTACCTGCGTATTCATGAGCCCGAAATCACCCCCTTTGTCCGCCGCTGCGTAAAGGCTACGCAGCTTCCATGGCTACTCTAGCGACGCCGGGGCTGAAGACGCATGACTTAGGTCAAGGGCCCAGACGAGCGGCGCTTCTTGGCGTTCAATCATGCGCCGGTTGAGCTTGCGATTCAAATAAAAGAATAACGTTATAGCT
Organism: Pseudomonadales bacterium; assembly: GCA_038153445.1. Taxonomy (GTDB): domain Bacteria; phylum Pseudomonadota; class Gammaproteobacteria; order Pseudomonadales; family Azotimanducaceae; genus Salivita. Next base: position 13,434 of record JAYOYG010000054.1, on the reverse strand, counting down.
AAAAAGAATAATAAGCGAAACTCTTAGCCGCCGTGCGAGGAAGCCCCCGGTGGATCGCCGTCATGGTGCTGCGGTAGCGGGCCGGCACGGATCATGCTGCAATGTTTGGACATTTTTTGTGCTGAGGTGAGTCTGTGGTTACCAAGTGCGTTTTTCCCGTGGCCGGCTACGGCACCCGCTTCCTTCCGGCCACGAAGGCCATGCCGAAGGAAATGCTCCCCATCGTGAATAAGCCGCTCGTCCAGTACGGCGTGGAGGAGGCGGTGGAAGCGGGCATGCGGGATATCTGCTTTGTGACGGGGCGGGGCAAGCGGGCCATCGAAGATCACTTCGACGTAAGCTTTGAGCTGGAAACGCAGATCGCGGGCTCCGGCAAGGAAGCCGCCCTGGAAGGCATCCGCACGCTGATGGATCAGGCGAGCTTCAGCTACACCCGGCAAAACGAGATGAAAGGCCTTGGCCACGCCATTCTCGTGAGCCGGCGCCTCGTGGGGGATGAGCCCTTTGGGGTGGTGCTGGCGGACGATCTCTGCCTCAACCCTGGGGGAGATGGGGTTCTGGCCCAGATGGCCCGGCTCCACGCCCAGTTTCGCTGCTCCATTGTGGCGGTGATGGAGGTCCCTCAGGAGGAGATCGGCGCCTACGGTGTGATTGCCGGGGAAGCCATTAGCGACGATCTCATCCGCGTCACGGACATGGTGGAAAAGCCCGATCCGGCCCAGGCCCCGTCTAACCTCGCGGTGATTGGGCGCTATTTGCTTACGCCCGATATCTTCAGCCTCATCGAGAGCACGGAGGCGGGGAAAAACGGTGAAATTCAGCTCACCGACGCGCTCCGGGCCCAGGCTCAGCAGGGCTGCGTGATGGCTTACAAGTTTAAGGGGCGGCGCTTTGATTGCGGCTCCGTGCCAGGCTTCATGGAAGCCACCAACCACTGCTACGACACCTTCTTTAAGGACGCCTAGGGCCCTCAAAAGGCGCCCTTCGCCCTAAGCTAGGGGCGAAGGGCGCTCGGCTGTCGGGGTAGCTCAAGGTCACAGCACAGCACCTGGCGCTGTCCGTCGCATAGATAGCTCGCCGATAGGGTCTGGCAGGGCCCGCCATCGGGTAAGGAAAAGTAGGGGTCGCTCACCAGTAGGGCCCCGGGGTGAGCCAGGGCCTGGCGGAAGTAGGGGCGGTGAGCCCAGCTCGCCCCCTCGGCCTGGGCCAGGGGCCAATAGCGAGGATCGCTGCGCGTCCCCGCCGGAGAGAGGTTTTCTGTCAGCTGCTCCCCCGCGTCATTTAGCACGTAGCATCGCAGTACGCCGGCTTCGTAAAGCAGGGTGGCGCAGGCCGTCTCGAGCGCTTCTCCGGTGCGTAGGGCGGTGAGCGCCTGCTCGAAGGCGGGGAGGGCCGCCGGCCCCGCAAGCGGGCTTCCCCCGGTTTTCGGTACGGGGGGTGCCCAGGGCCACACGGCGGGTCCGCCCACGAGGTCCACGGGGGTATCCAGGGCCCAGCGGAGGGCCTCGGGCTGGGCGAGGCCCTCCAGCGCCACCATTGCACCACTTTCGTGCAAAAGCGTGATCAGTGCCCGAAGCTGTCCCAGTTTTCGGGGTGAGCCCTCGGCCGTGGGGAGGAAGGCGGCGTCGAGGGTCACAAGCTCCGGCGACCCTGCCCAGAGCAGCGCAAGATCTCCCCGGTGGGGAGAAAGCCCCCGAACTTCCACGGTAAAGCCGAGGGCTCGATGATATTGGGCGAAGTCGGCGAGCACCGCTGCGGGGGCGCTGTCGGCAGCCACGCTGAGCATGACTTCCGAAGGCGTGAAGCCATCGCTGGCGAAGAGATCCTGGGGCACGGGGGGCCAGAGCGTCGCATCCTGGAGCGCCGGGCCGGGCACGGGCAACACCAGCCAGGCGCCCGCGCCCTTATGGGTCGCCTGAAACTGCTGCATGTGAAGGGTCGTCACGGCAGCAGTCAGCTCGAGATCGGCCTTGGCCTCTGGGAAGGCAGCGGACTCGCCATCGCCGTGTACCGTGGCCCGGAAGGCCACAGGGCGCCCGTGGGCCCGGGAGAGAAGCGGCGCAAAGCGGCTGCGAAGACGCTGCCCCCGGTGGAGGAGGCTCAGCCCCGCCCCATCATCCTCGAGCATGGGCTGAAGACTTTGGCCCAGGGGATTCTGGAACAGGCTTTTGGTGGCGTCCCTTTCCATGTCTTGGCACTCTCTCCCTGGCGGGGAAGTAATCCCTGCCTCTTACTGACGTTGTTTAGCAAATGCCGCGCCAAGGTCGCTCTGCCTCGGTGGGCGAGAGGGAGGACACCATGGCCGACGGCGCGCTTACGCCCCTGCACACCTATGGGCCCGACGCCCCCGTGGTGCTGGAGCAGCCCGTTCCTCGGGCGGCCCTACCCACGCCGGCGCTCGTGCTTCAACGGTCGGCCTTCGAACGTAATCTCGCCGCCATGCAGTCCCTGGTTTCGGGCTACGGGCTCGGCCTGCGGCCGCACGGAAAAATGCACAAGTGTCCTGAGGTGGCGCGGCGCCAGCTGGCCGCCGGCGCCCTCGGGCTTTGCGTAGCGAAGCCGCGGGAAGCGGAGGTGATGGCCC
>JAYOYG010000054.1:1530-10750 GCA_038153445.1 Pseudomonadales bacterium | reverse complement strand
CGGCTCCGCCTGCGCGTGTCCCACTGCGACCCCACGGTGAACCTCTACGACTGGCTTTGGATTGAGAATGACGCCCAGGAGATCGTCGAAGCCTGGCCCATCGCTGCCCGGGGAGGGGCCTGGTGATGGCATGGGAGAACTGGTCCGGGGCCCAGCAATTTCCCGAAGCGGAGCTAACGCCCTTGCCCTCGGAGGCGGCGGTGCAGCGGTGGCTGGCGGCGGTCCAGGGTTCGGGCGTGCGCCGGGTGGTCGGCGCCGGCCACAGCTTTTCCCCCCTCTGGGGCGCCGGCGATGCCCTCGGGTCCCTGGAGGGTATCGATGGCGTTGTCCTTAAGGATGGCCAGCTTTGGCTGGGCGCTGGGCAACGTTTGGCAGACTTGGGACCGAAGCTCGCGGCCCACGGCCTTGCGCTGGCGAACCAGGGGGATATCGATCGGCAAAGCCTCGCCGGGGCTCTCGCTACCGGCACCCATGGCACGGGCTGGGCCCTGCCGTCCCTGGCGGCCATGGTCACAGGCATGCGCCTAGTGGATGGGGAAGGGCGGATCCATGTGCTTACGGGCCCCGAAACGTTGGATGGCACGCGGATTCACTTAGGCCTTTTGGGGGTGGTGACGGCCCTCGCCCTTCGCTTGCGCCCGGCCTACGGCCTTGCCGAGCGCAATGCCAAGATCCCCTTCGAGGCCCTTTTTGAGGGGAATCATGCGCGCTTTCGCAGCCAGCGCCACGGGGAGTTCTGGTGGATTCCCGCTAGCGATGAAACGGTTTTTAAGCAGCTTCGGGAGATTCCCCTTGGGGGGGCCGTAAAGCTCGACCCCTTGCCCTTTGGGGGGGAGGGGGAGCGCTGGGGGCCCGCCTGGCAGATCTTCCCAAGCGATCGGGACGCACGCTTTAACGAGATGGAATACTCCGTGCCCCTCGAGGCCGGGCCTGCCTGCTTTCGCGAACTCCGGCAAGTGCTCTTGAAGGATTTCCCCAAGCTCCCCTGGCCCGTGGAGTACCGCATCGTTGCCGGGGACCGGGGCTGGCTGTCCCCAACGCAGGGGCAGCGGGTGGCGGCCATCTCCGTGCACCAGGACGCCCGCCGTCCCTATGGACCCCTCTTCGATCGCGTTGAGCCGATCTTTCGCGCCTTTGGCGGCCGGCCTCACTGGGGTAAGCGCTTCTCCCTCGATCGGGTGGCCTTCGAAGGTTGCTATGGGGAAAACCTTGAGCGCTTCCGAGCCCTCCGCGAGGGCTGGGATCCGGAGGGCCGCTTCCTCACCGCCGGCCTTGCCCCCCTCTTTGGAGATGCTGCGGATGCTTGATTGGTTCCTCGCCGGTGGCCCCACCATGGTGCCCCTTGTACTGGCCTCCGTGCTGGCCCTCACCCTGATTTTTGAGCGTCTTCTGGCGCTCCGCGCCGAGCGGGTGTTGCCCGCAGCGCTCCGGGCCTTGACGCCGGAAACCTTGCCCCGGGTGGCCCCGGACGCCTTGGGTAAAAGCCCCCTGGGGCGCTTGCTAGCGGTGGCCCAGACGCGGGGGCCGGGGGATGGCCTCAGAAGGGCCCTGGAACAGCAGGCGGCGCTGGAGCTCCAGGGCCTCGAGCGCTATCTCACCCTGCTGGGAATTTTGGCCATGATTACGCCTCTGCTCGGCATGCTAGGCACGGTCCTGGGGATGATTGACGTGTTCTCCAGCCTCGATGCACTGGAGGGCGGAGCTGGCGCGCTCCTGGCCGGGGGTATCGGCGCCGCGCTCATCAGCACCGCTACGGGGCTGACCATCGCAATTCCGGCGCTCATGGCCCATCGCTTGCTGTCCCGGCGGGTCGATGAGCTCATGAACACCCTTGAGAACTGTCTAGGGCCCTGGCTGCAACCGGAGCCGAGCCCTTGAGCTTTCCCCGCCGGCGCCTCGAGGCCCCCGCCTTAGAGCTGGCGCCCCTCGTAGACGTGCTTTTCCTGCTCTTGGTGTTTTTTATGGTGGCGACGCGCTTCCCCGATCCCCCGGGGGCCATCTCTATCGAGCGCCCCGCGGTGAGTGCCCAGGGCGCCGTGCCCGAGCGCGCCGTGCGCCTAAGCCTCTCTGCGGAGGGGGCGGCGGCCCTGGAAGGGACGCTCTTGCCCGAGGCTGCGCCTGCGCGCTTAGAGGCGCTCCGCCAGGCCGCAGCGACCGGCAGCACGGAGCTGAGCTTGGCGGCGGATCAAGGGGCCGCCCATGGCGAGGTTCTCGCCCTGTTGGCGCTCGCGGAGCAGGCCGGCTTTTCATCCCTTAAGCTAGAAACCCAGCACACCAAGGAGGGCAAGCGTGCCCAACCCTAGCGGTCCCTTTCATATCGTGATTCCAGCGCGCTACGGCTCAAGCCGCCTACCGGGGAAGCCCCTGGCACTTCTCGGAGATGCGCCCATGGTGATCCAGGCTTGGCGTCGAGGCTGCGCGGCGGGGGCGGAAAGCGTGGTCATCGCCACCGATGATGCGCGCATTGAGGCCGTCGCCCGGGACTTCGGCGCCGAGGTGGTGCTCACGGACCCTAACCATCCGTCGGGCACGGACCGCATTGAAGAGGTTGCCCGGCTGCGCGGTTGGGATGATGACGCCATTGTTGTGAACCTGCAGGGGGATGAACCCTGCGTGCCCGCGGCGGTGCTGCGCCAGGTGGCTGCGAACCTCGAGCGCTCCGGCGCTGCCATGGCCACGCTCTGCGAAGCCATCACTCGCCCCGAGGCCTTCCGAGACCCCAATATCGTCAAGGTGGTCATGGATGAGGGGGGGACGGCGCTCTATTTCTCCCGCGCCCCCATTCCCTGGCCCCGGGATCTTGCTGCGGCGGAAGGCGAGGCCGCCTTGCCCGCGCCGTGCTGGCGCCACCTGGGGCTTTATGCCTACCGGGTGGGCCTGCTGCGCCGCTTTGTGGCCTGGGCGCCGGCAACGCTCGAGCGGCTCGAGGCCCTTGAGCAGCTTCGGGTCCTTGCCTATGGTGAACGGATTCACGTGGCCGAAGCGTGTGAGGCGGTGCCCGGGGGGGTGGATACGCCCGAGGATTTGGCCCGCTTACAGGAAAGCTGGGTGGGGGAGAACGCATGAGTCAGCGCTATGTCGTGGTGGTGAAAGCCGATTGCCCCACCTGCCAGCTGATTGTGCCGGTGCTCGAGGCCCTGGCGCCGCGGGAAACGGTCGCGCTCTGGAGTCAGGACGATCCGGCCTTTCCCGCCGTGCCCGGCGTCCAGCACGATGTCACGCTGAAGGCCTCCTTCGATCTCGGTATTGAGATTGTGCCGGCCCTCATCGCCTTCTCCGGTGAAGAGGAAGTCGCGCGCTGTGAAGGATGGGAGCGCGCTGCGTGGCAAAGCATTCTCAACGACCCAGCCCTTGGGGCAGAGCTTCCGGCCCTGCGCCCGGGCTGCGCCTCCCTGTCCGTCACGCCGCCCCATAGCGAGCGGCTGCGCGCGGAGCGCCTTGCCGCACGGCGCGTGACCCTGGGGCAGGAAGAGGATATTCAAGAGGCCCTCTTTGATCGGGGCTGGAGTGACGGGTTGCCCTTGGTGCCGCCCACCCCAGAGCGGGTTGCCCGCATGCTAGAGGGCACCACCCGGGATCCGGCAGAGGTGCTGGGGGATGTGCCCCCAAACTTAGTGCCCGTCACCGTGGAAAAGGTCGCGATCAATGCCGTACTCGCGGGCTGCAAGCCCGAGTACCTGCCCGTGGTGATCGCCGCCGTGGAGGCGGCGCTGCTACCGCCCTTCTGTATGCACGGCCTTTTGGCCACCACCTATTTTTCCGGTCCCATGGTGGTGGTGTGCGGCCCCCTCGCCAAGGCCATCGGCATGAATAGCCAGGGTAACGCGCTGGGGCAGGGGAACCGGGCGAATGCCACCATTGGGCGTGCGCTTCAGCTTGTGATTCGCAATGTCGGTGGCGGCCGGCCCCAGGGGGTGGATCGGGCCACCCTGGGCAACCCCGGGAAATACACCTTCTGCTTTGCGGAGGACGGGGATCCCAAGTGGTCCAACCTCAATGAGGATGCCGGCCTTCCTCGAAAGGCCAATAGCGTGACCCTCTTCGCCGCCGATGGGGTGCAGGGCATCGTTGATCAAAAGGCCCGAACCCCCGAGCCCCTGTGCCGCTCCTTTGCGGAAGCCCTGAAGGTGGTCTCCCACCCGAAGATGGTGCAGGCCGCGGATGCGTTTCTGGTTGTGTCTCCCGAACACGCTCGGGTCTTTCACGACGCCGGGTGGAGCAAGGAGACGGTCATTAAAACGCTCCGTGAATATTTGACGCGCCCGGGGCAGGAGCTCATTCGCGGCGCCGGGGGCATGGAGGAGGGGCTCCCCGCAGCCCTGGCGGAGCGCAGCTTCGAAAAGTTCCGGGAGGGCGGTCTTCGACTCGTGCGGGCAGGGGGTGAGGCCGGCATGTTTTCCGCAGTGATTGGCGGTTGGGGGGCCAGCGGCACCATCGGCAGCAGCCCCGTAACCCACGAGATTCGCCTTTAGTTAAAGGCTTTTAGAAGGAGCACGGCCATGAGCACAGGCTTGGTGGTGATGGACCCGACGGGGGAAAGCGCCCCGGCGGCTCGAACGCCGCTGCCCCTTCCCGCTTCTGTGGCGGGGAAGGTGGTGGGGCTTTTAGATATTTCAAAACCGCGCGGTGATGTTTTCCTCGATCACGTCGAAGGCAAGCTCAAGGCTGCGGGGGCAGAGGTGCGGCGCTACAGTAAGCCCACCTTTACCCGCCCCGCACCTACGGCGCTGCGCCAGCAAATTGCCGAGGAATGCGATCTCGTCCTAGAAGCGCTGGCTGACTGAGGCTCTTGTACGTCGTGCAGTCTGCATGACCTGCGAGATCTTGATCAGCGTGGCGTACCCGGCGCCTTCCTGGCGTCCACGGCCTTTGTGGAGGCTGCGGAGGTGCAGGCGGAGGCCCTGGCTTTTCCGGCGCGCCGCTGCTTCGTGCCTCATCCTATCCAGGATCGGACCGATGCGGAGATGATGGGGTTGGCGGAAGCCGCCTGGGAGGAAATTCTAGGGAACTTGCAGGCACCGGAATAATCCGGTGCCTGCGCTTGTGCACCTTACTTCGGCTGCATCCGGATGCCGCCGTCGAGGCGAACGGTTTCGCCATTGAGATAGGTGTTTTCCATCATATGCACGGCAAGGGCCGCGAACTCCGGGGCGTCCCCGAGGCGCTTGGGAAACTGCACCATGTCGATGAGGGGCAGGCGGACCTGATCCGGCGCGCCCATCATCATGGGGGTTTCGAAGATCCCCGGGGCGATGGTGTTCACGCGGATCCCGGTGCGGGACAGGTCTCGAGCGATGGGTAGGGTCATGCCCGCCACCCCGGCCTTGGAGGCGCTGTATGCCGCCTGGCCAATCTGCCCGTCGAAGGCCGCTACGGATGCGGTGTTGATGATCACGCCGCGCTCGCCGTCTTCGTCGTCCGGGGTATTCTTCGCCATGGCTTCTGCGCACAAGCGAAGGACATTGAAGGTGCCGATGAGGTTCACGCCAAGCACGAAGTTGAAGGTCGCGAGGGGCATAGCGCCATCCCGGCCCAGGGTCCGCGCGGCGGCGCCCACGCCAGCGCAGTTCACGTTGATGTGGATGGCTCCAAAGGCCTCGAGGGTGCCGGCGATGGCTGCCTTCACGGACTCTTCATCGGAAACGTTCACGGCGAAGGCCTTGGCGGACGGGCCCAGGGCTTCGGCCGTGGCATTGGCGAGCTGCTCATTGAGGTCAAAAATGGCGACCTTGCCGCCCGCAGCGATGACTTTCTCGGCGGTAGCGCGACCCAGGCCCGAGGCCCCTCCGGTAATGACGGCAACTTTGTTCTCAAGCTTCATAAGGCCCATCTCTCCCTGTGGAATGAAAAACTGGCCCGCCCCGGCGCGGGGCACGGGCGGGGGGCGTCAGTGTACCTTAAGCGGTTCCCCGCGGTGACCCGACCCGCTCCGCCCTCCCTTCTCGATCTCTCCGTTCCCAATACGCTGGCCTTGCCGTGCCGCGCGGAGGCGCTACGCACCCTTCGAAGCCGAAGCGAGGCGCTTTCCGCATGGGCCGAGGACGCGCCCCGGGGCCGCATTACCGTACTGGGGGAAGGCTCTAACGTTCTGCTGCCACCACGCCTGACCGGGACGGTTTGGCGCCTCGCGGCCTCCGCGCCCCGCTTTGAGCGCCATGGGCGCGTTGAGGTGTTTGGAGGGCTAGCCCTCGATGCGCTGGTATGCGCGGCTTGCCAGGAGGGGCTTTGGGGTTTGGAGAACCTCAGCGCAATCCCGGGAACGGCCGGCGCGGCTCCAGTCCAAAACGTTGGCGCCTATGGCCAAAGCCTCGATGAGGTGGTGGAGGCCCTCGAGGTGCTCGATCTTCGAACGGGCCAGTGCAGCTGGTGGTCGGCGGAGCACTGTGCCTTCTCCTACCGCGACTCGCGCTTTCGCCGAAGTCTCGGTGCCTACCTGGTGCTGACGCTGCGCCTGCGGCTGCATCGCAGGGGCCGTCCCGTGCTGGGCTACGCCGGGGTTGAAGCGCGTTTGACGCAGTGCCTCTCACCGGGGGACCAAGCGCGGCCAAGCGATCTCGCCCAAGCCGTGCGCGCCCTGCGCGCCGAAAAGCTGCCGGACTGGCGTCGTTTCCCGAACGTAGGAAGCTTTTTTAAGAACCCCCAGCTGCCTGAAGAGGCATTTCAGCGGCTGAGCGCCCGGGCTCCCGAGCTTGCCTTGCGACCCTTTGCATCGACCGGAGGCAAGGTGTCCGCGGCAGCCTTGATTCAGGGAGCAGGGTGGCGCGGTCGACGTCGGGGCCTCGTGGGCATGGCCCAGGAGCACGCGTTGGTGCTGGTGAACTACGGGGGAGCGTCTCGCGACGATGTGGACTGGTTGGCGGGGTCCGTGCAGGCGAGCGTCTACGCGCGCTATGGGGTGCGTCTAGAACGGGAACCGCTGCACCTTTAGGAAAGAGAGCAGCCGAGCCCCGGGCGGGGCTCGGCGCTTTTAGGCTTACTCCGCAGCGGCGCGTTGCTGCCGCGGATCGTTGGCCGCCCGGGCGCTCGGGATGGCCTCGAGGGGCGCGATGGGGTCCGGGGCCTTGGTCACCGCAGGGCGCTGAGGCCGGGCCGGAGCGCCGTCCTCGATGCTCACCACCGGGCGGGCGTCCTGCCCCGCATTCCGAGGGTCGTTAGCGGCTCGGATGCCCGCCGGGGCCACGGCTGCCACGACCGCCGGGGTTGCTTCCACGGGAGCCTCAGGGGCTTGCGCTTCCGTTTCCACCGGGGCTTCGGCGGTTTCCGTGGCCTCCGCATCAAGGGCGAGGGCCCCCTGTGCGGGCTGGTCCGGCGCGGCGACTTCTTCCGCCACGGGTTCGGCAGCTTCTTCCGCCACGGGTTCGGCAGCTTCTTCCGCCACGGGTTCGGCGACTTCTTCCGCCACGGGTTCGGCGACTTCTTCCGCCACGGGTTCGGCGACTTCTTCCGCCACGGGTTCGGCGATTTCTTCCGCCACCGGCTCAGCGGCCAGCGCGGTGTCGGCCGCAGCTACCACCGCCGCAGACGTGACCTCGGCGACGACGTCGCTCGCGGCGTCCACCGCGGTGTCGCTGCTGGCCTCGGTCGCGCCATCCGTAGCGGCTGCGTCGTCGGTGCGGCCTCGGCCACGACCACGGCTACGGCGGGGCCGGCGACGGCTGTTTTCCGGCGGCACGTGGGCTTCCGTGGGCGGGGTGAGGTCGTCGTCGTCTTCGCTCAGATCAACGGCGCTTTCGCTGGCGTCGGCGTCGTCATCGTCCTCGGCGCTTTCGTCCTCGGCGTCGTTATTGCCGTCCAGGTCCTGATTCTCGTCTTGGGAACGGCGACGGCCCCGACCGCCCCGGCGACGGCGGCGGCGACGGCGGTTTCCATCGTCCTCCCCCTGACCGTCATTTTCCCCGGCGTTATCAGCGTTCTCATCGTTCTCAACGCTGTCGTCGGTGGTGGCTTGATCGTTGGCGTTCTCGTCGCTCGGCCGGCGACCGCGGCGACGGCGGTTGCCCCGACCCTCCCGGGCCTGCTCACCGCTGTCCGTGCTGTCGTCGCTGCCGTCCTCATCCTGCGGGCTCGCGGAAGGGCTCCGACGGGGGCGATCGCCGCGACGACGATTCCGCCCGCCGCGGTTGCGGTTGCCACCGCGGTTGCGGTTCTCGGAGGTGCGCTCTTCTTCCTTATCGTCTTGCTGAGGCTTGGCCTCTGAGGGCTCGGGGGCTGCAGGGCTGCCGAAGAGACCCTTGAACAAGCGGCTCAGGAAGCCGCCCTGGGGCGCAGGCGTCGCCACGGGGGCGGCGGGCGCTGCCGGAGCTTCCGCCTGGGCTTGCGCCGGTGCGGGTTGCTGGGGCGCCACGGACTTCACGATGGCGTCCTGGGCTTCAGGGATGGGCGGTGCTTCGTAACCGTTTTCCGTGCTGGCCTCGAGCACCGCTTCCGCCACCTCATGGCTTTCCTGGGACAGGAGGGCTTCCACCTGATCATCCCGGACTCGAACCACCTCAAAGTGGGGCGTTTCCATATTGGGATTGGGAACGATCATGATCCGTACGCCATTGCGGGCTTCGATGGCCGTGATGTCCGAGCGCTTTTCGTTCAAAAGGAACGACGCGATGGGCACGGGAACGATGGCGCGAACCCCCGCACTCCGCTCCTTCAGCGTTTCCTCTTCCAAAATCCGCAACACGGAAAGGGCGAGGGAGCGCACGTTTCGGATAACGCCTTGCCCCGTGCACCGGGGGCAGATGATGGCCGTGGTTTCCTCTAGGGAGGGCCGGAGCCGCTGCCGGGACATCTCCATGAGGCCGAAGCGGGAGATTCGTCCCACCTGGACCCGGGCACGATCCGCTTCAAGCGCATCGCGCATGCGGTTTTCCACTGCCCGCTGATTCCGGGAAGCGTTCATGTCGATGAAGTCGATGACAATGAGGCCGCCCATGTCCCGCAGGCGCAGCTGCCGGGCGATTTCTTCCGCAGCCTCGAGGTTCGTGTTGAGGGCCGTTTCCTCGATGTCCGCGCCCCGGGTGGCCCGAGCGGAGTTGATATCGATGGACACGAGCGCTTCCGTGGGGTCGATCACGATGGCGCCGCCACTGGGAAGGCGCACTTCGCGCTGGAAGGCGGTCTCGATCTGCGTCTCAATCTGGTAGCGAGAGAAGAGGGGGACCGGATCTTCGTAGCGCTTGATGCGGCTCTCGTAGCTCGGCATGACCTGCTGGATGAATTCCAGCGC
>JAYOYG010000054.1:0-1430 GCA_038153445.1 Pseudomonadales bacterium | reverse complement strand
GATGGTGAGGCCGCTCATGGCGTCCCGCAGCTGATCCCGCTCTTCCCCTTCGATGCGACGGGAGATACCCCCCGCGCGGGGGTTGTTCGGCATGAGGACGAGGTAGCGTCCGGCGAGGGAGATAAAGGTGGTGAGGGCCGCACCCTTCGTGCCCCGCTCTTCCTTATCGACCTGAACGATGAGTTCCTGACCTTCCTTCACCAGCTCGGAAATGCTGCCCCGGCCTTCGCCGTTGCCGCCTTTCTTCTGGAAGTACTCCTGGGCGATTTCCTTAAGGGGTAGGAAGCCATGGCGCTCGGCGCCGTAGTCGACAAAGGCGGCTTCAAGGCTGGGTTCGACCCGGGTGATGCGCGCCTTGTAAATGTTGGCTTTGGTTTGAACCCGCATGCGGGATTCAATATCGAGATCGTAAAGCTTTTGCCCATCAACCAGCGCAACCCGAAGTTCCTCGGGCTGAGTGGCGTTAATCAACATCCTTTTCATGCTGTGCACTCAAGTGAGGGCGTGGCGGGGCGGGCGTTAGGGTAGGGCTCAGGCTCGATGGCGAGACCACGGTTTGCAGGGGCTAGGCGGCGCCATAGGGGCGCGGCTTTGGGCCTAAGGGGGCGCAAACCCCCGAACTGCGCGAGACTTAAGCTGTCGCTTTTTAGCTTCGCTTACCGGCGGCCGCGGCTCATCGCGGCCTGCGCACTATCCTTGACGCCGCGCAACCTTGCGCCAGCGCGTGTACTCTTCATTGATCGATAGCGCTTCAATCTTCGCTATCGGCGTAGCCGGGCTTTTCTTGCCCGGCGTGTTCCATTCCGACGCGGCGCATGGGCGCTCGGCGGCGGCGGGTCAGGCGAACACGGGGCGGCTCTGCGATCCCGGGGGAGCGAGCGCCGCGGCTGACCTTGAGGCGAGGTTAACAGGGTTTTTTAAGTGACTCAATCAAAAGGGAAAAACAATCATTCCGGGGGCGGTGAGCACCACGGCGCCCGGCTCTACGAGATTGAGTCCGGGGAAGGGGGCCAGCGGGTCGACAATCTGCTGCTGCGACTTCTCAAGAATGTCCCCAAAAGCCGGGTTTACGCCATGGTTCGAAAGGGCGAGGTACGCCTCGACGGGGGGCGGGTGAAGGTCACCACCCGGGTGCAGCCGGGGCAGAAGCTGCGCATTCCGCCCCACCAAACGGCGGAACAAGGCCCCGAGCCCACGGTGCCCGAGGGGCTCCGGAACCAGGTGCGGGACGCCGTGATTTTTGAGGATCGAGACGTGCTCGTGCTGGGGAAGCCCCCGGGGCTTGCGGCCCATGGGGGGAGTGGCGTGCGCTTCGGGGCCCTGGAAGCCCTGAGCCCCTGGCCGGAGGCCCCGGCCCTCGCGCTGGCGCACCGCCTGGATCGAGACACTTCGGGCGTCCTTCTGCTGGCCAAGCGGCGGGCGGCGCTGCG
>JAYOYG010000053.1:0-15425 GCA_038153445.1 Pseudomonadales bacterium | reverse complement strand
GAAGGTGGCCGGACCGTGGGCGCTGGGGTGGTCGCGAAGATCATCGAGTAAGCCTTACGCAACAGCGCGTCGGAAGACGCCACAGCACCCCGGGATCGCTTCCCTGCGGCCCGGGGCGCTTTTGTCAGGGGTCCCTCGGGCCCAGCAGTTGATGTAGGCCAGTAGCTCAATTGGTAGAGCAGCGGTCTCCAAAACCGCAGGTTGGGGGTTCGATTCCCTCCTGGCCTGCCATTTTTAGAAAGACGGCAGGCAACAGGCAATTCATGAGCGGAGCACAGGTAGAGCAGCGCGGGTCCGGTCTCGACATCCTGAAGTGGGTGGTCGTGGCGGCGTTGGTGCTTGCGGGCGCCGTAGGCAATGCCTACTACGCCGAGCAGTCGCTCCTCTATCGGGTGCTGGCCCTCATCGCGGTGGCCGCGGTGGCAGGCCTGGTTGCCTTGCAAACTCACCAGGGCCGCGCGCTTTGGACGCTGGTGAACGAAGCGCGGGTGGAGATTCGCAAGGTCGTATGGCCGACGCGGGAAGAAACCACCCAAACCACGCTAGTGGTGCTTGCGCTGGTTTTCGTGATGTCCCTCATCTTGTGGGGACTTGATTCGCTTCTTGGCCTCGTGGTTTCGAGCGTTATCGGCTAGGAGCGGGAGAACAGGTCATGCGTTGGTACGTGGTACACGCCTACTCGGGCTACGAAAAGCAGGTGATGCGCGCGCTGATTGAACGCATCGGGCGCTCCGGGCTTGAGGGACAGTTCGGCGAGGTTCTCGTTCCGACGGAAGAGGTCGTCGAGATTCGATCGGGCCAAAAGCGCCGCAGCGAACGGAAATTCTTCCCCGGCTACGTGCTGGTGCAGATGGAGCTCAACGACGACACCTGGCACCTCGTGAAAAGCACGCCTCGGGTGATGGGCTTTATCGGCGGCAAGGCTGACAAGCCCGCGCCCCTGTCGGACGCGGAAGCCAATCGTATCCTCGACCGCGTGCAGCAGGTTGGCGATAAGCCGACGCCGAAGACGCTCTTCGAGCCCGGCGAGATTGTTCGCGTCATTGATGGCCCCTTCAACGACTTCAACGGCGTTGTGGAAGAGGTCAACTACGAAAAGAGCCGCCTTCGCGTGGCGGTGACGATTTTTGGGCGCTCCACGCCCGTGGAGCTCGATTTCGGGCAGGTGGAGAAGGGCTAGCCCCGCCACCGCCTTAGCAGTCTGCCCCCAGGGGCAGTGTGTTGATCAGGCGCGGTAAGCGCCAGAACGGGGAGCTTGAGCTGGACTCAAGCGCTTGAACCCAAAGGAGCCTAACCATGGCCAAGAAGATTCAGGCCTATATCAAGCTGCAGGTCCCTGCAGGCCAGGCGAACCCGAGCCCCCCCGTGGGTCCGGCGCTGGGTCAGCATGGGGTGAACATCATGGAGTTCTGCAAAGCCTTCAATGCGGAAACGCAAGGCATGGAGCAGGGCCTCCCCCTCCCCGTGGTTATCACGGTTTACGCCGATCGTAGCTTCACCTTCATCAAGAAGACGCCGCCGGCGTCCGTGCTTCTGAAGAAGGCGGCGGGCCTGAAGTCGGGCAGCGGCCGTCCCAACACGGAAAAGGTCGGCAAGGTGACTCGGGCTCAGGTGGAAGAGATCGCCCAGGCGAAGATGCCTGATCTCACCGCTTCCGATCTCGAAGCCGCCGTGCGCACCATTGCCGGTAGCGCGCGTAGTGCTGGTATCGAAGTGGAGGGCCTTTAAGATGGCTAAGCTGACGAAACGCCAAAAGGCCATCGCCGAGAAGATTGAGGCCGGTCGTGCCTACGCCATCGGCGACGCGGTTGCGCTGCTCACCGAGATCTCCGCGGTGAAGTTCCCCGAGGCCATCGACGTTGCCATCAATCTTGGCGTAGACCCCCGGAAATCAGACCAGGTCGTGCGTGGCGCCACGACCCTGCCCCACGGCACCGGTAAAACGGTTCGCGTCGCTGTGTTTACTCAGGGCGAGAACGCCGACAAGGCCACCGCCGCTGGCGCTGATCTCGTGGGCATGGATGAGCTCGCTGAGCAGGTCAAGAAAGGTGAGATGAACTTCGACGTGGTGATCGCTTCCCCGGACGCCATGCGGGTGGTGGGGCAGCTGGGTCAGATTCTTGGTCCGCGGGGACTCATGCCGAACCCGAAGACGGGCACGGTCACCCCCGACGTGGAGACCGCGGTCAAGAATGCCAAGGCGGGGCAGGTGCGCTATCGCACGGACCGCAACGGCATCATCCACGGCAGCATCGGCCGCGTGGGTTTTGAAGCGGACGCCATCAAGGCCAACCTTGAAGCGCTGCTTTCCGATCTTAAGAAGGCTAAGCCGTCCTCCTCCAAGGGCGTCTATCTGAAGAAGATCACCCTGTCGACCACCATGGGCCCTGGGCTCACGGTTGATATCGGAAGCCTCGACGCCTAAGACGATGGCGCGCTCGGCGCCCTTGGGCGTCGGGCTTTGCCGTCTCCGGCTGTTGGGGTGCCTCGCACGCGGGGCAGGAACTTTGAGGTCTCCGGTACTCCGGAAGCCGTCAAAGACCGCAGGTCTCACCGCTTTTAGGTGAGTTAAGTCCCTCGGGGGCCTGCGCAGATGGTGAGACCCGCTGAAATGGATCTCGCCGAAACGCGCTCCGTTAAGGAGCAATTGGGAACGGCCAAGGTGCTTTGCACCGCGGCGAAATCCAGGAGAACGCCAGTGGCACTCAAACTCGAAGACAAGCAGGCCATTGTGGCCGAAGTCACCGAGGCCGCCGGCAGCGCTTTGTCCGCTGTTCTTGCCGATTACCGCGGCTTGAACGTGGGACAAATGACCGAGCTCCGCAAGAAGGCCCGGGAAGCCAACGTGTATGTGCGGGTCATCCGCAATACCTTGGCTCGCCGCGCCGTTGCGGGCACCGAGTTCGCCTGTCTGGAAGAGACCTTCACCGGTCCGACTCTGCTTGCCCTATCCCTCGAGGATCCGGGTGCTGCAGCGCGGGTGCTGAAGGATTTCATGAAGGGCAACGATGCACTCGAGGTCAAGGCGCTTGCCATCGGTGGTGAACGCCTGGGTCCCGAACGTCTCGACGCAGTTGCTAGCTTGCCCACGCGCGATCAGGCGCTGGCCATGCTCATGGGGACCATGCTTGCACCGGTCACCAAGCTTGCCCAGACCTTCAACGCCGTGCCGTCCAAGTTGGTGCGCACGATCGATGCGGTTCGGATCCAGAAAGCAGAACAGGCGGCCTGAGGCGCTTCGGCCTTCAGGTTTCAGCGATTAATTATCCGGGAGTACGGAAAAAATGGCTCTTTCTAAAGACGAAATCCTAGACGCAATTGCCGAAATGAGCGTGATGGACGTGGTGGACCTCGTGGCCGCCATGGAAGAAAAGTTCGGCGTGACCGCTGCCGCAGCTGTGGCTGCTGCGCCGGTGGCGGCTGCTGGCGGTGACGCCGGTGCTGCAGAAGAAAAGACCGAGTTCGACGTTGTGCTGGCTTCCTCTGGCGAGAAGAAGGTCAACGTGATCAAGGTTGTCCGTGGGATCACGGGTCTTGGCCTCAAGGAAGCCAAGGCGCTGGTCGACGGTGCGCCCTCTCCCCTCAAGGAAGGTGCGTCCAAGGACGAAGCCGAAGACATCAAGAAGCAAATCGAAGAAGCAGGCGGCACGGTCGAGATCAAGTAAGACCATGCTCCTTCGCGGTAAACGCGGGTTCAGGCTGGTGGCTCCGGGAGCCACCGGCCTTTTCCCGTTGCAGGACCCTTCAATGAAAGACAGCTCGCGCTAAGAGCCGGGAGACGCTGATGGCTTATTCGTTCACAGAGAAGAAGCGAGTTCGCAAGAACTTCGGGAAGCTTCCCCAGATTATGGACGTGCCTTTCCTGCTTGCGATCCAGCTAGAGTCCTACGAGCGTTTCCTCCAGGCAGAACGGTCGCCTGCGGAACGTCTGGAGTCTGGGCTGCACGCGGCCTTCAAATCCGTTTTCCCCATCACGAGCTACTCGGGCAATGCTGCCCTGGATTACGTGAGCTATCGCCTCGGCGAGCCCACCTTCGACGTAAAAGAATGCATTCTCCGGAGCGCCACCTACGCCGTGCCGCTTCGGGTGACGGTCAAGCTCGTCATCTACGATAAAGAGTCGAGCAACAAGGCCATCAAGGAAATCAAAGAGCAGGAAGTCTACATGGGCGAAGTGCCCGTGATGACGGAGAACGGCACCTTCATCATCAACGGCACGGAGCGGGTCATTGTTTCTCAGCTGCACCGTTCCCCCGGGGTGTTCTTCGATCACGATCGGGGCAAGACCCACTCCTCCGGGAAACTGCTCTACAGCGCGCGGGTTATCCCCTATCGCGGCTCCTGGCTCGACTTTGAATTCGATCCGAAGGATGCCGTCTTCGTGCGGATCGACCGGCGTCGGAAGCTGCCCGCTTCCGTGCTAATGCGTGCCCTTGGGTACGACACGGAAGAAATTTTGGGCATGTTCTTCGACACCAATACCTTCCACGTGAAGAAGGATGGCTATTCCCTCGATCTCATCCCCGATCGGCTCCGCGGTGATATCGCGAGCTTCGAATTAAAGGATAAGAAGGGTAAAACCATCGTCGAGGCCGGTCGCCGGATCACCGCCCGTCACGTGCGCCTCCTCGAAGAAGCGGGCATCAAACGCCTCGACGTTCCCCGCGACTATCTGATCGGCCGCACCCTTGCGAAGAACCTCATTGATGAGAACAGCGGCGAAGTGCTCGCCGAATGCAACGCTGAGGTTACCGCAGAGATTCTCGATAAGGTCGCGGCGTCTGACGTCAAAGTGATCGATACGATCTACACCAACGAGCTCGACTGCGGGCCCTACATCAGCGACACCCTGCGCATCGATGGCACCCGGAACCGGCTTGAGGCCCTGGTGGAAATCTATCGCATGATGCGCCCCGGTGAGCCGCCGACGAAGGAAGCCGCGGAGAACCTGTTTAACAACCTGTTCTTCTCAAGCGAGCGTTACGACCTCTCCGCCGTGGGCCGTATGAAGTTCAACCGCCGCCTTGGCCGCAAGGACTCGGAAGGCGGTGGCGTGCTGTCCAACGAGGATATCATTGCGGTCCTTCAAACCCTGATCGCGATCCGCGATGGCAAGGGCGTGGTGGATGATATCGATCACCTCGGCAACCGCCGGGTTCGGTCCGTGGGGGAGATGGCGGAAAACCAATTCCGTGTTGGCCTGATTCGGGTGGAGCGGGCGGTTAAGGAGCGCCTGTCCCTGGCCGAGTCGGAAGGCCTCATGCCCCAGGACATGATCAACGCGAAGCCCGTGGCGGCCGCGGTGAAGGAGTTCTTTGGGTCCTCCCAGCTCTCCCAGTTCATGGATCAAAACAACCCGTTGTCGGAAGTGACCCACAAGCGTCGCGTTTCCGCCCTGGGCCCGGGTGGTCTGACCCGCGAGCGGGCGGGCTTTGAGGTTCGAGACGTGCATCCGACGCACTATGGTCGCGTGTGCCCCATCGAAACCCCGGAAGGGCCGAACATCGGTCTGATCAACTCCCTGGCAACCTATGCCCGCACCAACGAGTATGGCTTCCTCGAGACGCCTTACCGCCGGGTGGAAGGGGGTAAGGTCACGGATCAAATCGATTACCTTTCCGCGATCGACGAGGCCGAGTTTGTGATCGCTCAGGCGAGCTCCCCCCTAAGCGATAAGGGGCAGTTCGTCGAAGATCTCATCGACGTGCGCTTCCAGAACGAATTCACCAAGATGCCCTCGGAAAACGTCAACTACATGGACGTGTCCCCGAAGCAGGTGGTGTCCGTGGCGGCATCGCTCATTCCCTTCCTTGAGCACGACGACGCCAACCGCGCGCTCATGGGGTCCAACATGCAGCGCCAGGCGGTGCCGGCCCTTCGCGCCGAAAAGCCCCTGGTGGGCACGGGTATCGAAGGCATCGTGGCCCGGGATAGCGGCGTGTGCGTGGTGGCGCGGCGCGGCGGCGTCATCGACAGCGTGGATGCATCCCGCATCGTGCTGAAGGTGAATGACGCTGAGACCGTGTCCGGGGAAGCGGGCATCGACATCTATAGCCTGACCAAATACACCCGTAGCAACCAGAACACCTGTATCAACCAGCGGGCACTGGTGAAGCAGGGTGACGTCGTTGCGCCGGGCGACGTCCTTGCCGACGGTCCTTCCGTGGATCTTGGGGAGCTCGCCCTGGGCCAGAACATGCGCATCGCGTTCATGCCCTGGAACGGCTACAACTTCGAGGACTCCATCCTCATTTCTGAGCGAGTGGTGCAGGAAGACCGCTTCACCTCCATTCACATTCAGGAGCTGACCTGTATCTCCCGGGATACGAAGCTTGGCCCGGAGGAGATCTCCTGCGACATCCCGAACGTCGGCGAGCATGCGCTGAACAAGCTCGACGAGTCCGGGGTGGTGTATGTGGGTGCGGAAGTGACCCCTGGCGATATCCTGGTCGGTAAGGTAACGCCGAAGGGCGAAACCCAGCTGACGCCAGAGGAAAAGCTCCTCCGCGCGATCTTCGGGGAAAAGGCCTCGGACGTGAAAGATACGTCCCTGCGGGTGCCCACGGGGGTGCATGGCACGGTCATCGACGTTCAGGTCTTCACCCGCGATGGGGTGGAGAAGGACGCTCGGGCCAAGGCCATTGAAAAGGCGCAGCTCGACAAGGTTCGTAAGGATCTCGACGACGAGTTCCGGATCATCGAAGCGGCAACCTTTGAGCGCCTGGCCTCGCGCTTGGTGAACAAGAAAGCCGTCACGGGCCCGGGGCTGGCGAAGGGCGCCACGATCCGCAAGACCTATCTGGACGAGCTGCCTAAGGATGAGTGGTTCAAGATCCGCATGGCGACGGATGAACTCAACGAGCTCATCGAGGATGCGGAAAACCATCTGGCGGAGCGCAAGGAGCAGCTTCGGGCGCGGCTGGAAGACAAGCGCGCGAAGCTGGCCACGGGGGATGACCTCGCCCCTGGCGTCCTGAAGATCGTTAAGGTCTTCCTTGCCATCAAGCGTCGCGTGCAGCCCGGGGACAAGATGGCTGGACGCCACGGGAACAAGGGGGTGATCTCCGTGATCAAGCCCGTGGAAGACATGCCCTTTGATGAGCATGGCGTTCCCGTCGACATCGTCCTGAACCCCCTGGGGGTGCCGTCCCGAATGAACGTGGGGCAGGTCCTGGAAACCCACCTGGGTTGGGCCGCCAAGGGGCTTGGGGAGCGCATTGGCCGCATGCTCGACGAGCAGGTCAAGATCGCGGAAGTTCGCAAGCTGCTCGACGAGATTTATGGCAAGGACAGCGATTTCGCCGCCTTTACGGACGAAGAAGTTCTGGAGCTCGCGGGGAATCTCCGCGGCGGCGTGCCCATGGCAACGCCGGTCTTCGACGGCGCAGAGGAACGCGAAATCAAGGCCATGCTGAAGCTCGCGGGGCTCCCCGAGTCTGGGCAGGCGGTGCTCTTCGACGGACGCACCGGCGAGCAGTTCGAGCGCCCGGTGACCGTGGGCTATATGTACATGCTCAAGCTTAACCACCTCGTGGACGACAAGATGCACGCTCGCTCCACCGGGTCCTACAGCTTGGTGACTCAGCAGCCCCTGGGCGGTAAGGCCCAGTTCGGCGGCCAGCGCTTCGGCGAGATGGAGGTGTGGGCCCTCGAAGCTTACGGCGCCGCTTATACGCTGCAGGAAATGCTGACGGTGAAATCGGACGACGTCGGTGGCCGAACGAAGATGTACAAAAACATCGTCGACGGCGACTACCGCATGGAACCGGGCATGCCCGAGTCCTTCAACGTGTTGCTCAAGGAAATTCGATCCTTGGGCATCGACGTTGAACTCGAGAACGAGTAACGCGGCGCTAGGCTCATAAAAGTTGTGCCGGAGCAGGCAAAGCCGCTCCGGTGGCCCCTCTAGGGAGGTAGCATGAAAGACTTATTGAATCTGCTGAAGTCCCAGACCCAGTCGGATGATTTTGACGCCTTGCGCATCGGCCTGGCGTCCCCGGAAATGATTCGTTCCTGGTCCTTCGGGGAAGTGAAGAAGCCCGAAACCATCAACTACCGGACCTTCAAGCCTGAGCGCGACGGCCTTTTCTGCGCCCGCATTTTCGGGCCCATCAAGGACTACGAGTGCCTCTGCGGGAAGTACAAGCGCCTGAAGCATCGCGGCGTGATTTGCGAAAAGTGTGGCGTGGAAGTGACCCTGACCAAGGTGCGCCGGGAGCGCATGGGCCACATCGAGCTGGCCAGCCCCGTCGCGCACATCTGGTTCCTGAAGTCCCTGCCGTCCCGGATTGGCCTGCTTCTCGATATGACCCTTCGGGACATCGAGCGCGTGCTCTACTTCGAGTCCTTCGTGGTGATCGACGATGGCACCACGGATCTGGAAATTGGCCAGCTGCTTAGCGATGAGCAGTACTACGACGCCCTCGAGCAGTATGGCGACGATTTCGTGGCGAAGATGGGCGCGGAGGCAATCTTTGACCTGCTGACCCAGCTGGACCTGAACGAGGAGATCAATGTTCTTCGGGAAGAGATCCCGCAGACGAACTCCGAAACCAAGATCAAGAAGCTGTCCAAGCGCTTGAAGCTCATGGAGGCCTTCCAGGGTTCGGGGAACAAGCCCGAGTGGATGGTGATGAATGTGCTGCCGGTGCTGCCCCCGGACCTTCGACCCCTCGTGCCCCTGGACGGCGGCCGCTTCGCGACCTCGGATTTGAACGATCTGTATCGCCGGGTGATCAACCGGAATAACCGTTTGAAGCGCCTGCTTGATCTCAGCGCGCCGGACATCATCGTGCGCAACGAGAAGCGCATGCTCCAGGAAGCGGTGGATGCGCTGCTGGATAACGGTCGTCGCGGTCGTGCTATTACCGGTTCGAACAAGCGGCCCCTGAAGTCCCTTGCGGATATGATCAAGGGTAAGCAAGGTCGTTTCCGTCAGAACCTGCTCGGGAAGCGCGTCGATTACTCTGGCCGCTCCGTGATCGTGGTGGGGCCGACCCTCAAGCTGCACCAGTGCGGTCTGCCGAAGAAAATGGCCCTTGAGCTCTTTAAGCCCTTTATCTTCGGCAAGCTCGAGGCCCGCGGCCTGGCGACCACCATTAAGGCAGCCAAGAAGATGGTTGAGCGGGAGACCCCGGAGGTGTGGGATATCCTCGCCGACGTCATCCGCGAACACCCTGTGCTCCTGAACCGGGCGCCGACGCTGCACCGTCTCGGGATTCAGGCCTTCGAGCCCGTGCTCATTGAGGGCAAGGCTATTCAGCTTCATCCCCTCGTTTGCGCGGCGTACAACGCGGACTTCGACGGCGACCAGATGGCCGTGCACGTGCCCCTGACCCTTGAAGCTCAGCTCGAGGCACGGGCGCTCATGATGTCCACGAACAACATCCTGTCCCCGGCCAGCGGCGAGCCGATCATCGTGCCGTCCCAGGACGTGGTGCTTGGCCTCTATTACATGACCCGGGAAGCCATTAACGTCCCCGGGGAAGGCATGGCTTTCGCCGACGTGCGGGAAGTGAGCCGGGCCTTCCGCTCCGGTCAGGTGTCCCTCCATGCCCGGGTGAAGGTGCGGGTGGCTCAGCTCGTGGAAACGGAAGAGGGGACGCAGGAAGAGCGCCTCGTGCTGACCGATACCACCGTCGGCCGGGCCCTGTTCAGTGAAATCGTGCCCAAGCAGCTGCCCTTCGACATGGTGAACAAGCCCATGACGAAGAAGGCCATCTCGGCGCTTCTGAATGCCTGCTATCGCCACGTTGGGCTTAAGGAGACGGTGATCTTCGCCGACCAGCTCATGTACACCGGGTTTGAGTATTCCACCCGCTCGGGCTGCTCCATCGGCGTGAACGACTTTGAGATCCCCGCAGCCAAGGTCACGGTGGTTGATGCCGCGGAAGCCGAGGTCAAGGAGATCGAGGGGCAATACGCCTCCGGCTTGGTGACCCAGGGCGAGAAGTACAACAAGGTCATCGATATCTGGTCCCGGGCAAACGATGAAATTGCCAAGGCCATGATGGATGGTCTCTCCAAGGAGCCCGTGCGGAACCGTGATGGGGAAGAGGTCGAGCAGGACTCCTTCAACTCCGTTTACATGTACGCCGACTCCGGTGCCCGGGGCTCCCCCGCCCAGATCCGTCAGCTGGCGGGAATGCGTGGCCTGATGGCCCGTCCCGATGGTTCCATCATCGAGACCGCTATCACGGCAAACTTCCGGGAAGGGCTGTCCGTGAACCAGTACTTCATCTCCACCCACGGCGCTCGGAAGGGCCTCGCGGATACGGCGTTGAAGACGGCAAACTCCGGTTACCTCACCCGTCGTCTGGTCGACGTAGCCCAGGACCTCGTGGTGACCGAGCACGACTGCGGTTCCACCTCCGGTCTGCTCATGACGCCGCTCATCGAAGGCGGGGACGTCGTGGAGCCCTTGGCTGCGCGGGTGCTCGGTCGGGTGGTGTCCCGGGACATCCTAGGTGTCGACGGCGAGACCGTGGTCGTGGCCGCGGGCACCATGCTTGATGAAGGGATGGTGGATCAGCTCGAGCAGCTCGGCATTGACGAGATCCTGGTGCGTTCGCCCATTACCTGCGAAACCCGCTACGGCGTCTGCTCCTCCTGCTACGGCCGGGATCTGGCCCGGGGCCACCTGGTCAACGTGGGCGAGTCCGTCGGCGTTATTGCGGCCCAGTCCATCGGTGAGCCGGGCACCCAGCTCACCATGCGGACCTTCCACATTGGTGGGGCAGCCTCCCGAGCCACGGCCGTGGACAACGTGCAGGTTAAGCACGGTGGTCGCGCGCGCTTGCACAACCTCAAGACCGTGGAGCGTAGCTCCGGGGAGCTGATCGCTGTTTCCCGTTCTGGGGAAGTGGGCGTGGTGGATGCCCAGGGCCGGGAGCGGGAGAAGTACAAGCTTCCCTACGGCGCCGTTATTACGGCTCGGGATGGGGACGAGATCGAAGCGGGGCAGGTGATTGCTAGCTGGGATCCCCACACCCACCCAATTATCACGGAGCACGCCGGTAAGGTGGTCTTCGAAGACCTCGAGGAAGGGGTGTCCATCAACCGGAAGACCGACGAACTCACCGGTTTGACCAACATCGAAATCATCGATCCGAAGGATCGTCCGGCCGCAGGTAAGGATCTCCGCCCGGCCATTCGCCTGGTCGATGGCAAGGGCGAACTGGTGGTGCTGCAGGCTCTGCCCGCCAGCGCCATCCTGTCCATCGAAGACGGGCAGCAGATTGGCGTCGGTGACGTCATCGCTCGGGTGCCCCAGGAAGGATCGAAGACCCGGGACATCACCGGCGGTCTGCCGCGGGTGGCGGACCTCTTCGAGGCCCGGAAGCCCAAGGAGCCGGCCATCCTCGCGGAAGCGACGGGGGTCGTGTCCTTCGGCAAGGAAACCAAGGGCAAGCGTCGCCTCGTCATCACCCCGGAAGGGGGCGATCCCGTGGAAACGCTCATTCCCAAGTGGCGGAACATTGGCGTCTTCGAAGGCGAAACGGTGGAGCGGGGCGAAGTGGTTTCCGACGGCCCGGCCTCGCCCCACGATATCCTTCGCTTGAAGGGCGTGGATGCGCTGGCGAACTACATCGTGAACGAGATCCAGGAGGTGTATCGCCTCCAGGGTGTGAAGATCAACGATAAGCACATCGAAGTCATCGTGCGCCAGATGCTGCGGAAGGCAGAAATCGTCCATGAGGGTGATTCCACCTACATTCGCGGTGAGCAGGTGGAATACGTGCAGGTGCTCGAGGCGAACGAGAAGCTGCGGGCCGAGGACAAGGCGCCGGTGGAAGTGGAGCGCATGCTCCTCGGGATCACCAAGGCCTCCCTCGCGACCGAATCCTTCATCTCCGCGGCCTCCTTCCAAGAGACCACCCGGGTGTTGACGGAAGCGGCGGTCACTGGAAAGCGGGATCACCTCCGGGGCCTGAAGGAGAACGTGGTGGTGGGTCGTCTCATTCCTGCGGGAACGGGCCTGGCTTACCACAGCGAGCGTAAGCGAAAGCGTGACGACATGCTGGCGGCACGCCAGGCGCGGGAAACGGGGGCCTCCGCGGAGGACGTCGAAGCCGCGCTGACGGAGATGCTCCGCGAGCAATAAGCCCGCAGAGTGAGTTGACCGGTTGTGGCGGCGGCCGTAAACTTCGCCGCCCTTCTAGCTGGCCCTCGGGGCTAGCGGGTCGCGGACTTGGCCGCGACGATTGAGTTATGGAGCAGGATTTATGGCGACTATCGCCCAGCTGGTGCGGAAGCCCCGCAAGCGCAAGGCTGCAAAGAGCGACGTTCCGGCCCTTCAGGGGTGCCCGCAGCGTCGTGGCGTGTGCACGCGCGTTTATACCACCACGCCGAAGAAGCCGAACTCTGCACTTCGGAAGGTGTGCCGTGTTCGTCTAACCAACGGCTACGAAGTGTCCTCCTACATCGGTGGGGAAGGGCACAACCTCCAGGAGCACTCCGTGGTGCTGATTCGCGGCGGCCGGGTGAAGGATCTTCCCGGTGTGCGCTATCACACCGTGCGGGGCACCCTGGATACCTCCGGCGTGGCGGATCGTCGCCAGGGCCGGTCGAAGTATGGCGCGAAGCGTCCTAAGTAAGGATCTCGCCATTTTGGGCCCCGAAAGGGGCAGTAAGGTCCGGGCGCTCGGTCCCGGAATCACCTGAAGACACAAGGAAAGCACCATGCCGCGTCGTCGCGTTGTCGCTAAGCGTGAAGTCCTCCCGGATCCGAAGTTCGGGAACAAAACCCTCGCTAAGTTCATGAACCACCTCATGCGGGACGGTAAAAAGTCCGTCGCCGAGCGCATCGTTTATGGTGCCCTGGATCGCGTCCAAGAGCGCGGCGGCCGGGAGCCCGTGGATGTGTTCGAGAAGGCCCTAGAGGCCATTGCACCGATGGTTGAGGTGAAGTCTCGCCGGGTCGGTGGGGCCACCTACCAGGTGCCCGTGGAAGTGCGCCCGGCCCGTCGCCAAGCCCTTGCCATGCGCTGGCTCGTGGAAGCCGCTCGGAAGCGCGGTGAGAAATCCATGGTGCATCGTCTAGCTGGCGAGATGCTCGAGGCCTCTGAAGGCCGGGGCAGCGCCGTGAAGAAGCGGGAAGACACGCACCGTATGGCGGAAGCCAACAAGGCCTTCTCCCACTACCGGTTCTAAGAAGACCCATTCCAACGGTCTAAGCGCCCGGTTTATCCGGGCGTTGTCGTATAAGGCGGACCCCCGTGGCGCGAAAAACACCCATCGAACGCTATCGCAACATCGGTATTGTGGCGCACGTCGATGCGGGCAAAACCACGACCACGGAGCGCGTGCTGTTCTACACGGGCATCTCCCACAAGATTGGCGAGGTGCACGAAGGCGCCGCGGTGATGGACTGGATGGAGCAGGAGCAAGAGCGGGGCATCACGATTACCTCCGCAGCCACGACCTGCTTCTGGTCCGGCATGAATCAGCAATTCGACGAACACCGCATCAATATCATCGACACCCCCGGGCACGTGGACTTCACCATCGAAGTGGAGCGCTCCCTCCGGGTCCTCGACGGCGCCGTGGTGGTGTTCTGCGCCACTTCCGGGGTAGAGCCTCAGTCGGAAACGGTGTGGCGCCAGGCGAACAAGTACGAAGTGCCCCGCATCTGCTTTGTGAACAAGATGGACCGGGCCGGCGCCAGCTTCGAGCGGGTCCTGGAGCAGATCGAGAACCGCCTCGGGGCGACCCCGGTCGCTTTGCAGCACCCCATCGGTGCTGAGGAAAACTTCCAAGGCGTGATCGACCTCATTGGTGAGCGGGCGATCTACTGGAACGAAGCCGATCAGGGCGCGACCTTTACCGCGGGCCCCATACCCGAGGCCCTAGCCGATGCCTGCGCCTTGGGCCGGGAGCTTCTGCTGGAAGCCGCCGCAGAAGCCAACGATGAGCTCATGGAGCGTTACCTCGAGGAGGGGTCGCTCAGCGAAGCGGATCTCAAGGCTGGGCTCCGAGAGCGGGTGCTACGTAACGAGATCGTGCTTGCCCTCTGTGGGTCGGCGTTTAAGAACAAAGGGGTGCAGGCGGTGCTCGACGCCGTTGTGGAATATCTACCGGCGCCGCCGGAAGTGAAGGCCATTGAAGGGGTGCTCGAGGACGGGGAAACCTTGGCGACCCGTACCGCCGATGATGAAGCGCCCTTCTCCGCCCTCGCCTTCAAGATTGCCACCGACCCCTTCGTGGGTACCTTGACCTTCTTCCGGGTGTACTCCGGCGTGCTGAAAACCGGTGACGCGGTATGGAATCCGGTCAAGGGTAAGCGGGAGCGCATCGGTCGCATGGTGCAAATGCATGCGAATAAGCGTGATGAAATTGACGAAGTGCGGGCCGGGGACATTGCGGCTGCCGTGGGCCTCAAGGAGGCCAGCACGGGGGATACGCTCTGCGATCAGAATGCCCGCATCACCCTGGAGCGCATGGAGTTTCCCGAGCCGGTGATCGCCGTGGCCATCGAACCCCGATCCGTGCCCGATCAGGAAAAGATGGGCGTTGCGCTGGGCAAGCTGGCTCAAGAAGACCCCTCCTTTAAGGTGAAAACGGATCAGGAATCGGGGCAAACCATCATCTCAGGCATGGGCGAGCTCCATCTCGATATCATCGTTGACCGCCTGCGCCGGGAATTTAAGGTTGAGGCCAAGGTCGGTAAGCCTCAGGTGGCCTACCGCGAGACCATCCGAAAAACCGTTGAGGTTGAGGGTAAATTCGTCCGCCAGTCCGGAGGCAAGGGCCAATACGGTCACGTTTGGCTTCGCCTCGAGCCCCTGGCCTCCGACGCCGAGCAGACCTTCGAGTTCGTCGACGCCATCACCGGAGGGGTGGTCCCCCGGGAATACATTCCCGCTGTGGGGAAGGGCGCCCAAGAGGCGATGGCCAATGGGGTGCTCGCCGGCTACCCGCTAATTGGCATTAAGGCCACGCTCTTTGATGGCTCCTTCCACGAGGTGGACTCCTCAGAGATGGCCTTTAAGATTGCGGGCTCCATGGCGCTGCGGGAAGGCGCGCGAGAGGCCCAGCCCACCTTACTTGAGCCCATCATGAAGGTTGAGGTGGTTACCCCGGAAGATTACATGGGCGACGTCGTCGGCGACCTAAACCGACGGCGGGGCCTGGTGCAGGGCATGGAGGACGGCTACGGCAGCAAGATTGTCCAGGCCGAGGTTCCCATGGCCGAGATGTTTGGCTATTCCACCGACCTGAGGTCAGCGACCCAGGGTCGGGCGCAGTACACCATGGAGTTCGCGCGCTACGCCGAGGTGCCGGATTCCTTGTTGGAAGCGATTCGGCGCCGAAGCTAAAGCGGGCGCCACGCCCATCCATTGACGTAACACTTAAGAAAGGGGTTCTGCTGTGTCCAAGGCGAAATTTGAGCGCACTAAGCCGCACGTAAACGTGGGAACGATTGG
>JAYOYG010000052.1:0-15517 GCA_038153445.1 Pseudomonadales bacterium | reverse complement strand
TCTCCTGAAAGTCGAGCTCCCCGCGCATGGCCTGTTCCGTGATCGCCGCCACCGCGTCCCCCACTCCGGCTCGGCGAGCCAGCTCATCGATCACTTCCGTCTCGATGAGCGTGGAATCCATGTCGAAGGCCACGAGGCGTCGGTTCCGCCGGTAAACGTCGTCCCGCTGCACGGCCACGTCGAGGTTGAAACGCTGTGCGACCTCCAGCATGGCCGCGCGTAGCTCAGCCTGATCAGCGCCGCCGCGGAGGGCAAACTCGACGCAGGCGCGGGGTTGCTCGGTCGCCTGGGCCGCCGCCGGGGAAGACAAGCGGCGAAGCGCCTCCACCCGAAGGCCCAGGGCAGGGAGGGGCGCAGTGAGGGCCGCAAATTCCGGTGCACCCAGGCGCCGAGCCAGGACGGTCACAATGATCCGAGGTTCCTGCAAAGCCTGGGCCCAACGATCCCAGGCTTCGGTGGTGAGCGCCGCGGAGCTGATGCGCGCGCCCAGAGGCTCGAGGGCCCCTTCAAGGGCCCGCTGCACCGGCGCAAAAGCCTCCGCCGTGGCCTCGTGCACCAGGGTTAGCAGCACCTGGCCCTGAAGCACGCTCTGGGACACGTCATCGAGGGCCACCCCCTGCTCCGCCAAAATCGCGCACACGGTGGACAGCAGGGCAGGATGCTCCGGGCCCCTAACGGTCAGCACAGCACGGGGTGCATTCACGAACACAGTTCTCCCTGTTTCCCCAAAAAAGAGGGCTGCAGCCCCGGGGCGGACTCACTACACTCTGCTTAGGGCCTCGGGCCTGAATCTAGCGAACCCAAGGATGCCATGACCCCTTTTGTTACCCGTTGTGCCCTGGCAGGCGGCCTTGCGACGGCCCTCGTGCTGGCGATCGCCCTTACCGCGAGCGGTTGGGCTTATGACGCCGACCAGAAGGCCCTTCGGACCACCTATGGTAGCACCCTGGCCGAGCAACTCGCTGCCAGCGCCATCGACCCGCTTCTCGCGAACGAAGCGCTGCGGCTCACATCCCTCACCCAGGAAATGAGCCACCTTTCCGGCGTCGCCTGGGCTGCCCTGTATGATCTGGACGGGCGGCGCCTCGCCGGCGGCGAGGGCGCGCCGGCGCAGGCCCCCAAGGCCGATGGGGCCACGCGCTTTCAACAGCCGCTCATTTTTGGGCGCGAGGCCCTCGGCCGGGCCGTGGTCGCCCTGCCCATCCTCAGCGCCGAGCGCCGGGGCCCCACAGCCACCCTCGCCGTAGCCGCGGGGCTTGTTGTCCTACTCACCCTTCTCAGCGGCCTGCTGGGGCAACGGGTCGAACGGCGGCTGCAGCAGCTTCGCGAGCGCCTCGAAGCCAAGCTTGGGCGTACGGTCTCCCCCGCGGACCCGCTAAAAGCCTTGATCCAGCTGATCGATCCGCCCCAGCAGATCGTGCGCGCCCCAGCACAAGGGAAGCCCCCCGAGGCCCCGGCGCTGGAGGGAGACGAGGAGGGCTCTGGGGAGGAGCGGCAGGACCAGGCCTACCTTCTGGTGATTAATCTCTTCAATCAAAGCCAGCTAAGCCCCCAGGCCCGGCAAACGCTGTTCGCCCAGCTGGGCCAGGCCCTCGATAGCCTGCTACAGGGTAAGACGGGGCGCCGGGGCTTCCTGGCGGGCACGGGGATGGTGGTTCTGCTACCGCAAAGTTCCAGCAGCCTCGATCCGGCCCTCGAGGCCATCGAACGCAGCTTGGCCTTGCAACGGGCCGCGCAGGCGGCCCTGGCGGATGGGTCCATTCCCGCCGAGCTGCGCTTTGGCCTCGAACGCCTGGGCGACGACCATGCGGCGACCGCCAATCCCGAGACCTTGCTGACCACCGCAAGCGAGGCCGTCTATCGCACCATCACGCTCGCAGCCCTCGCCCGCGCGGGCAGCTTGGTCATTGGGGATGCGGTCATGCGCACCGTCGACAAGGTCGGGGGGCTCGAAGCCGAGCCCGTAGCCGCCAGCGCCCTGGCAGCCCTCGGCGCCCAGGACCCCGCTTGGCGCGTCGCCAACCGCCCCGCTCCGGGGCCCCTAGCCGCCGCCGATACGAAAGCGGCAAGCGACGACGAGGGGCCTAGGGACGAAACGCCCTAAACGCGCTCGATCCGGTCCACCCGCTGGAACCCCCGGGGAAGACGTTGCCCCCGGCGGGCCCGTTCACCGCGGTAGGCGTCGAGGTCACTGGTCTTCATATTGAGGTAGCGCGCCCCCGCATGGACACGAAGGACCCCATCGGCCGGTAGCGCGACCACCCCGCGAAGCACTTCCTCACCGCTCACCACGCTGGCCTTGGGAATGCTCAAAATCTTATTGCCCTTGCCC
The DNA here is from genome assembly GCA_038153445.1 of Pseudomonadales bacterium. Classification (GTDB taxonomy): domain Bacteria; phylum Pseudomonadota; class Gammaproteobacteria; order Pseudomonadales; family Azotimanducaceae; genus Salivita. The sequence continues at coordinate 13,185 of JAYOYG010000052.1, read as the reverse complement.
CGGGCCAGCGCCGGCAATTCGGAGACCGGGAACACGAGCATGCGCCCGGCGCTCGACACCGCCACTAGCAGATCCGATTCCGGATCCTGGACTCGCTGGGGCGGCAGAACCAAGGCTCCCTGCGGAAGGGTCAGTACGGCTTTCCCAGCCTTTTGCTTCCCGACCAAATCCCCAAGACGGCAGAGGAACCCATAGCCTGCGCTCGAGGCCATCAGCACCGTGCTGTCCGGAGGACCCATCATGACCCCCGCAAAGCTGGCGCCGGAGGGGACCGTCAGGCGCCCCGTGAGAGGCTCCCCTTGGCTCCGGGCGCTCGGTAGGCCATGGGCCGGGAGGGTGTAGGCGCGCCCCGTGGAATCGAAGAAGACCAGCGGTTCGTTACTTTTCCCCCGCGCCATGTGGGCGAACTGATCGCCGCTGCGATAGGCCAGTTCCCGAGGATCGAGCTCGTGGCCTTTGGCGGCCCGCACCCAGCCCATCTCGGACACGATGACCGTAATGGGCTCGGAGGATAGGCGCTCCTCCTCGGAAAGGGCCCGCGCTTCCTCAGCCGCCACCAGCGGCGACCGGCGGTCATCGCCATAGCGCTCCGCCGCCTCCGCCAGCTCCTTACCTAGCAGGGTACGAAGGCGCCGGGGGGACCCGAGGGTTTTTCCGAGATCGTCCTGCTCGGCCAAGAGGGCCTTTTGTTCCCCCTCGATGCGAATCTGCTCAAGACGCGCTAACTGCCGCAGCCGCAGCTCGAGGATGGCATTGGCCTGGGCTTCCGTGAGGGAGAAGCGGGCCATGAGCGCCGCCTTCGGAGACTCAGCCTCGCGGACAATTTTGATGACCTCATCGACGTTGAGATAGGCCACGAGCAACGCGTCGAGCACGTGGAGCCGCTCGGCGATGCGATCGAAGCGATGCTGAAGCCGGCGTCGCACCGTGGCTTCCCGGAAGGTCAGCCATTCCGCCAACAGGGCCTTCAGGCCCCGCACCCCGGGCCGACCGTCGAGGCCCAGGACATTCATGTTGACCCGGTAACTCCGCTCTAAGTCCGTGGTGGCGAAGAGGTGGCTCATGAGCCGGTCCGTGTCGATGCGCTTGCTCTTCGGCACCAGCACGAGTCGGAGGGGGTTCTCGTGATCGGACTCGTCCCGGAGATCCACGAGCATGGGCAGCCTCTTCGCCGTCATCTGCTGCGCAATCTGCTCTAACACCCGAGCCGGAGAGCTCTGCTGGGGCAGAGCGGTGATGACGATTTCGCCGTCCTCAAGATGCCAGATCGCCCGGGCCCGCACGCTGCCCCGGCCCGTCTCATAGATCGTCTTGAGCTCCTCCGGCGGCGTGATGATCTGCGCCGCCGTGGGGAAGTCCGGGCCCTGCACAAAGGCGAGGAGGTCTTCCGTTTCCGCCTTCGGGTTCTCGAGCAGGTGCTGGGCCGCGGCAGCGACCTCCCGGGCGTTGTGCGGGGGGATATCGGTGGCCATGCCCACGGCAATGCCCGTCGCGCCGTTCAATAGCACCACCGGGAGCCGGGCCGGCAAGGTTTTCGGCTCGTCTAAGGTGCCATCGAAGTTCGGCACCCAATCCACGGTTCCCTGGCCGAGCTCGTCGAGGAGCAGCTCCGCAAAGCGCGTTAGCCGCGCCTCGGTGTAGCGCATGGCCGCAAAGGATTTGGGGTCGTCCGGGGCGCCCCAGTTTCCCTGCCCATCCACCAGGGGATAGCGATAGGAAAAGGGCTGGGCCATGAGCACCATGGCCTCGTAGCAGGCGCTATCCCCGTGGGGATGGAACTTACCGAGCACATCCCCGATGGTGCGCGCCGATTTCGCGTACTTGGCCGTGGCGTTGAGCCCCAGCTCGCTCATGGCGTACACGATGCGCCGCTGCACCGGCTTCATGCCGTCGCCCACGTGGGGGAGGGCCCGGTCGTTGATGACGTACATGGAGTAGTCGAGGTAGGCCCGCTCCGTGTAGCTCCGGAGCGGCACCCGCTCAAAGCCGCCATCGGTCGCCGGCATCATGGTTTCGTCGGTCATGCGCGTTCCTTAGCTAGCGGTCGAGTTCAGCTTGATCACCCTTGGCCTCAAGCCAAGCCCGGCGATCGCTGGCCCGCTTCCGCGCGAGCAACATATCCATCAATTCCCGGGTTTCCGCGTCCGAGTCCACGGTGAGCTGCACGAGGCGCCGGGTGTCCGGGGCCATGGTGGTCTCCCGAAGCTGCATGGGATTCATTTCCCCCAGGCCCTTAAAGCGCTGCACCTGGATCTTGCCCTTCTTGGGCTCGGCCTCAAGCTGGGCGAGGCGCGCGTCCCGTTCGCTGGCATCCAGGGCGTAGTAAACCGTTTTGCCCTGGTCGATGCGGTAGAGCGGCGGCATGGCCACGAAGACCCGCCCCGCTTCCACGAGGGCCGGGAAGTGGCGCAGGAAGAGGGCGCACAGCAGGGTCGCGATGTGGAGTCCGTCGGAATCGGCGTCGGCCAGGATGCACACCTTGCCGTAGCGAAGCCCCGAGAGATCGCGGCTTCCCGGGTCAACCCCCAGGGCCACGGCGATGTCGTGCACCTCCTGGCTAGCGAGCACCTCCGCCGGGGCCACCTCCCAGGTATTCAGAATCTTCCCCCGGAGGGGCATGACCGCCTGGAAGCTTCGATCCCGGGCTTGCTTCGCCGACCCTCCGGCGGAGTCCCCTTCCACGAGGAAGAGCTCCCCCCGCTCGAGATCATCACTGCTGCAGTCCGCGAGCTTGCCGGGCAACGCCGGGCCGGCGGTGATGCGCTTCCGCGCCACCTTCTTGACGGCCTGAAGCCGACGCTGGGCGCTGCGAATGGCGAGATCGGCGAGGGCTTCCCCCTCTGCCGTATGCTGGTTTAGCCACAGGCTGAAGGCATCCCGGGCCACGCTGGTGGCGAAGGCCGCGGCCTGGCGGGAGGCCAGCCGCTCTTTGGTTTGCCCAGAAAACTGCGGCTCCTGCATCTTATGAGAGAGCACGTAAGCGCAACGTTCCCAGAGATCCTCCGGGGCCAGCTTGAGCCCCCGAGGCAGAAGATTGCGCAGTTCGCAGAACTCCCGCAGGGCTTCCGTAAGCCCCGTGCGCAGGCCATTGACGTGCGTCCCCCCCTGCGCGGTGGGGATCAGGTTGACGTAGCTTTCCTGGAGCAGCTCGCCCCCTTCCGGCAGCCACTGCACCGCCCAGCTAATGGCTTCCGAGGGACCGGAGAACTCGTGGCAGAAGGGGCTTTCGGGGCAGGTGGGCAGGCCTTGGGTGCTTTCCTGCAGGTAGGCCTTCAGGCCGTCCTGGTAGCACCAGCGCTGGGGCGGCGTGCCATTCGCTTCGTCCGTAAAGAGGATTTCCAGCCCCGGGCACAGCACGGCCTTGGCCCGGAGCAGATGGGTCAGCCGGCCCCGAGAGATATTGGCAGAATCGAAGAAGCTGGCATCGGGCAAAAAGCGCACCGTGGTGCCCGAGCGCCGTCGGGGCGCTTCCTCCACCGCTTCCAGGGCGCCCTGGGGCACGCCGGCTTCGAAGCGCTGGCGCCAGCGCTGCCCATCGCGCAGCACTTCGACCTCGAGCCAGGTGGCTAGGGCGTTCACGACCGAGACCCCTACGCCGTGAAGGCCGCCGGAAAAGCGGTAATTGTCATCGGAAAACTTCCCGCCGGCATGCAGTCGGGTGAGGATCAGCTCGACCCCAGAGACGCCATGCTCCGGGTGCACATCCACGGGCATGCCCCGGCCGTCATCGCTCACGGCGACCGCGCCCCCCTTCTCCAGCACCACCTCGATGCGCCGGGCATGGCCCGCAAGCGCTTCGTCGACGCTGTTATCCACCACTTCCTGCACCAGGTGGTTGGGCCGGGTCGTGTCAGTGTACATGCCCGGACGTTTGCGGACGGGCTCAAGACCCGTGAGTACCTGGATCGATTCGGCCGAATAGGCTGTTTTCGCCATGACCTTCCTTTCGAGCTAACGGGTGGATCGGGCGGCGGGGGGCCCACCGAAAAATGAGGGGCATGGTACGCCGGTCCTAGGATGGGCCCAAGCGCCTAGGCCCCAAGGGAAAGAGGCTCGGCGTCGATCCCCTGCGCCAAGCAGAGTGCCAGGTATTCGCCAAGGAAGGCGTTGAGCTGGGCTTTTTCATCGGGGAGGCGCATTTGGGCGTTGGGATAAGCGTAGCGTGCCTCGAAGCGGTCCTGCCCCTGGTAGGCCAGCACCTCCGCCGTTTGGCAGTCGTGGTAGAGACGCAGGCGCAGCGCGGGCGGGCGAATGAGGGGGTGCCAGGCGCTGGCCCCACCCTTGAACTGCACCGCGAGGGTTGTGGTGTAGGGCGCCCGCTCCTCGACCAAAAAGCGCAGCTCCGGGGCCTGGGCCCCGGGCAGGCGGAGCCGGAGGCGGCGCACGTCCTCGTCGAAGAGGCTGGGTAAAAGCGTTAGAAGGCGGCGGTAGTTCGCGTCGCATTCCGCCATGTGGCGGCTAAGGTCAACGCGGTAATTCGCCGAGGCCATGGGCTAGGCCACCGCCGCTTCGAGCAGGGTCAGGCGCTGCGCCGTCGCATCGAGGCGGACCCGCGCGCCCACGGGGACCACGGCCTGATCGTCGATGTGGCCAATCATGAGCCCGCGCAGGCAGGGCGTCCCGGGCTTCGTGCGCTCCCGGAGCACCGTTTCGACGCTAAAGGTATTGTTGCTGTCTTCTGCGTCCGTGAACTTTCCGAAGACCAGCCCCGCGATCTCATCGAGCACCCCCGCCAGCCACAGCTGGGTGAGCATGCGATCGATGCTATAGGGCGCTTCGTAAACGTCTTCGAGAAACAGAATCTTGCCCCGGAAGTCCGGCAGGTAGGGCGTTCCTACCAGGCTCGCGATGAGGGACAGATTGCCCCCCACGAGCACCCCCTCGGCGACCCCAGGCTGAAAGGTTTGCAGACGGTTCTCCCGCCGAACCTGCCCACGGCCGGCCTCAAAGGGCGGCGGTGCGGCCAAATCGAGGGGCGCCACGGGTGTGGTCAACACGGCGTCGAAGGCCTCGAGCGCATAGGGAGACAGGTTCGTTGCAGCGATGGGTCCATGGAAGGTGGTGAGGCCCGTCTTCGCGTAAACGGCGTTCAAGATCGCCGTGATATCGCTATAGCCCAGGATGACCTTCGGAGCCCGGCGCAGGGCGTCAAAATCGAGCAAGGGCAGCAACCGCGCAGCACCGTAACCCCCGCGAAGGCAGACGATGCCGTCGAGATCGGGGTTCCGGAAGGCGGCGTTCAAATCGGCCGCGCGCTCCTCGTCCGTGCCGGCGAGGTACTGATGGCGGCGGAACAGGTGCGCCCCAAGGGTCACTTCGTAGCCGAGGGAGCGCAGAAGCTCTGCGCTGGCTTCGATGGCCACGTCCTCTTCGAGGTTACTGGCCGGGGCCAGGAGCGCGACCCGGGACCCGGGCGCCAGGCGCCGGGGCCGAAGGGCGGCGGGACCCTCCGGCGAGCCCCCGGCCACCGTGAGACTCGAAGCCGCGAGCCCTGCCAGGGGCAGAAGGGCGGCAGCGCGGAGGAGGTCCCGGCGCTCCATGGCGGGCTAGTCCTGCACCAGCGTCAACCAGTCTTCGTGGCCCGCCCGCTGCCCTCGCACCTGCTCGAAGTAGGCCGCCTGAAGGGCCGTGGTGATCGGGCCCCGAACACCCGTGCCGATTTGCCGGCCATCGAGTTCGCGAATCGGCAATACCTCGGCGGCGGTGCCGGTGAAGAAGGCCTCATCGGAAATGTAAACCTCATCCCGAGTGATGCGCCGCTCCACGATCTTCAGCCCCTGATCTTCGGCCAAAGCAAAAATCGTATTGCGCGTAATGCCGTCCAGGCAGGACGTGAGCTCCGGGGTATGCAGCACCCCATCGCGCACGAGGAAGATGTTCTCCCCCGAGCCTTCCGCCACGTAGCCTTCGTTGTCCAGCAGCAGCGCTTCCTCCGCCCCCGCATCCAGGGCTTCCCGGAGCGCCAGCATGGAATTCATGTAATTGCCGTTGGCCTTCGCCTTACACATGGTGATGTTCACGTGGTGGCGCGTATAGGACGACGTTTTCACCCGAATGCCCCGCTCCTTGGCTTCCGGATCCATGTAGGAAGGCCAATTCCAGGCCGCAATGATGCAGTGGGTGGTCAGCCCTTCCGCCCGAAGCCCCATGCCCTCGGAACCTAGGAAACACATGGGCCGAAGGTAGGCTTCCTCGAGACCGTTTTCCCGCACCACGAGGCGCTGCGCTTCGTTGATCTCCGCCTGGGTCCAGGGCATGGCCATCTGCAGAATGTGCGCGCTGTTGAAGAGCCGCTTGGTGTGGGCTTTCAAGCGAAAAATGGCCGTCCCCTCGGGGGTGGCGTAGGCGCGTACGCCCTCGAAGCACCCCAGGCCGTAGTGCAAGGTGTGGGTGAGTACGTGCACCCGGGCGTCGCGCCAGGGGACCAGCTCACCGTCAAACCAAATCAGCCCATCGCGGTCGGCGAAATTCGGCGCTGCCATCTATTCACTCCCTCACGGGCCCTCAGGCCCAAAGTACCGCCCACCTTCGGCGGCGAAACCCGCCCAGATCTCCGCAACCTGCTGCGCCAGCGCCACTACCGAGGGGTCGTCGGTGCGGGAATCGGTGCCCTGTAGGGCACGGCGATGACCTTCGGCCCGCAAGGCCAGGTAGCTATCCCGAAGGAGAGAGGCTAGGGGCGCCTTTAGCCGCCCTGAGGCCTGCGCCGCGGCGAGGATGCGGAGGACGTCAGTCCATGCGAGGAGCCCGGAATCTTCGGAGCTCCACGCCAACACAAAATATTGAACCATGAATTCAATATCCACGATACCGCCCCGATCTTGCTTCAGGGCGAAGCCTTCCGCGGTGGGCGCGGGGGCGCCGCCCTTGGCTTCGCGCATGCGTTCGCGCATCGCCACAATCGCCTCCCGAAGGTCCGCTTCCGGGCGCGGCATCGCCAGGATCGCCTCTCGGAAGGCCCGAAAACGGGCCTGCCAGGAGGCCGGGCCGAGGATCGGCCGGGCCCGCACCAAGGCCTGATGCTCAAAGGTCCAGGCGCGCTCGCGCTGGTAGCGCTCAAAGGCGTCGAAGGTGGTAAGAAGCAGCCCGGAGGCGCCCTCCGGGCGGAGCCTTAGATCGATTTCGTAGAGCACGCCGCTGTGGGATCGATGGGACAGAAAATGCATGAAGCGCTGAACCACCCGGTTCAAAAACTGCACGTTGCTGACGGACTTAGGACCTTCCGTTTGCCCCGTGGGCGGTAAATCGTGCAAGAAGACCAGGTCGAGGTCGCTGCCCCAGCCCAGCTCGAAGCCCCCGAGCTTGCCGTAGGCCAGCACGCAAAGCCCTTGCGCAACGGGTTGCCCGGCCTGGTCCCGGGGCGCCCCATAGCGAGCGACGGTTTCCTCCCAAGCCAGGTGAAGGGTGCGTTCGCAAAGCAGCTCCGCCAGCGCCGTGAGGGCATCGCTCACCTTCGCCGTGGGCAGGGCCCCGGCGAGCTCGCAGGCGCCAATGCGCAAAAGAGTGGCTTCCTTGAAATAGCGCAGCTCATCCAAAGCCTGCTCGAGATCCCCCGGGGGCAGGCTCTGCACATGATCATCAAGCGCCCGGCGCAGGCGCTCGGCCGTAGGCGGCTCAAAAAGGCTCCGGCCGTCGAGAAGCTCATCGAGCAAGATGGGGTGGCGCGCCAGCGTGTCGGCCAGGCCCTTTGCCCCCTCGGCCAGGCGGAGCAGGTGGTCCAGCGCCCCCGGGTTTTCCCAAAGAAGCACCAGGTAGGTCGTGCGTCGGAGGACGGTCTGTAGGACCGGCAGGGTGCGCTCGAGGGCCAGGAGGGGGTTCGGGCGCTGCGCAGCGGCGGCGAGCCACCGGGGCACGAGCGCATCGAGACGCTCGAAGCCAAGGGGCTGGCCGATGGTCTGCTCCGCCTGACGTCGAAGCGCGCGCAACAGTTCCGGGGCCCGCTCCCGGAAGGCCGCTCGCCCCTCGTCCGTACCCTCCGGAAGGGCTGCGTCCTCCAGCTCCCCGGCCGCCTCGGGGCTCGCCCAGAGCCGCTCCCAGGGGCCCAGGGGCGTCCCCTCGGGAGGCTCCGGATCGTGAATCAGCGCATCGAAGATCTTCGCCACCCGGGCCCGCTCCGACCCCAGGGCTTCCCGCAATAGCGCCCCCTCGGCAAAGCCCAGCTGGTAGGCAAGGGCTTCCTCCTCCGGCCCGGGCCCGGGCAGGCGCTGGGTTTGCTCGTCGCGCCAGCCCTGCACGCGATGCTCCAGAGCGCGCAAAAGCCGGTAGGCCCGCTGAAGCGTCGCCTCATCGTCCGGGGCTAGGAACCCGCTCTGGACCAGCTGGGTGAGCGCTGCGGGAAGGGAGGCGGTGCGCAGCCGTCGATCCCGGCCCCCGTGAATCAGCTGAAAAACCTGGGCGATAAACTCGATTTCTCGGATACCCCCCACCCCCAGCTTGAGATCCTCGGCGAGGCCCCGGCGCTTCATGTCCTGACGCAGCAGGCGCTTCATGCCCCGCAGCGCGTCGATGGCGCTGAAGTCGAGATAGCGACGATAAACAAAAGGCCTTAGGGCTTCGCAGAGGCTGGCCCCCAGGGCCAAATCTCCCGCCGCGGGACGGGCCTTCAGGAGCGCATAGCGCTCCCATTCCCGGCCCTGGCTTTCGTAGTAGGCGAGGGTCGCCTGTTCATGCTGAATCAGGGGACCGCTCTCGCCGAAGGGGCGGAGGCGGAAATCCACCCGGAATACAAAGCCCTCGGCGCTTCGCGCGTCCAATAGGGTGATCACGTCCTGGAGCACGCGGACGTAAAAGGCCTGGTAGGTCCGCCCCCCGGGGAGGGTCCCGGGGGTTTCGTAAACGGCCATCAGATCGATATCGCTGGAAAGGTTTAGCGCCCGCTCCCCCAGCTTTCCCAGGGCTAAAATGGCGATTCGCTGGGGCGCCCCCGCAGCATCCAGGGGCGCGCCCCAAAGGGCACGCAGGCGCGCCTCGGCCCCCGCGAGGGCCCGTTCCAGGCAAAAATCGGCGAGCGCACTTAGCGACTCCGTGGTCTGCGCAAGGGTTCTACGGCCAGCAAAATCCTGCGCGATGATTCGCAGCATCACGGCCTGGCGAAAGCGGCGCAGGGCCCGGCCGAGGGGCGCCTCAGCCAGCCCCCGGGGATCCTCCAGGGCCGCCGCGGCCTCCCCCGGCAAGGCCTCCGCAAAGGGCGCCCAAAGCCCTTCGAGGCTTGCGACGTCCACCGTCATTCCAAGCGCACCAGGGACGGCCAGCGCTTCGAAAAGGGCGCCATCCGCGCAGAGCCGATCCCGAGCCCAGGAGGCCCCCAGCAAGAGCGCGGCCCAAAGGGACCCTTCGGGCCCGTCCAACAGCGGCGTGAGGGACCGGCCCGCCTCCGCAAACCGCGCCCCGAGAGCAGCCAGCGTCGCTTCCTGAGCCTGCCCTAGGGCGGGCCGGGGGCTCGGCGGATCGAAGGGATGGTCCATGGAGGTCATGGGCTTAGGCCCAGGGACGTGGCATCATTTCGCCCGCTTTGGGCCTCGATGCTTCGGTATGGGGCCCACCCGCAATCCGACGCTTCGGCGGGGTGTGACTGCGTGACTGACAATCCATTGCCCTACGTCCAGTGGTTCCGTGGCGCTTCACCCTACATTAATGCGCACCGCGACCGCACTATGGTGCTCATGCTTGGGGGAGATGCGCTCGCCCACGAAAACTTCGATAACGTCATCCACGACGTGGCCCTGCTGGCGTCCCTGGATGTGCGCCTCGTTTTGGTTTTCGGTGCCCGGCCCCAGATCGATAGCGCCCTCGCCCAGGCTGGCGTGGAAGCCCGCTATCACAAAAATCTGCGCATCACCGATCCCGCCACCCTTGCCTTGGTACGCCGGGTGGTGGGGGATTTGCGCATGCAAATCGAGGCCAAGCTGTCCATGGGGCTGCCGGGCACGCCCATGGCCCAATCGCGCATCACCGCCACCGGCGGCAATTGGGTCACGGCCAAGCCCCTGGGGGTGATCGACGGTATCGATCATGAACTCACGGGCGAAGTGCGCCGCGTCGATACGGCGGGGCTTATCGCGCAACTCGATGCGCGCTGCATCCCCTTGCTAGGGCCCTTTGGCTATGCCCCCTCGGGCGACGTCTACAACGTCGCTTATGAGGAAGTGGCCGCGTCCGTGGCTGCCGCCTTAAAGGCCGACAAGCTCATCGCGCTCGACGACGACCGGGGTCTTTTAGACGAAGACGGCGAACTGCTCACGGAGATGACACCGGGGGATCTCGAGCACTGGCTCGAGACCGCCGAAGATGGCTCGGATGCAGCCAGCGAACGGGCCCGGCAAGCGCGGGCCCTACTCTGGGCCGTGCGCTCCGGGGTACGCCGTTGCCACGTGGTCAGCCACTGTGACGACGGGGCCCTGATTGAAGAGCTCTTCACCCACCAGGGCTCGGGCACGCAGATTACGGAGCACAGCGCTGAGCGCCTGCGCCCGGCGCAGCTCGATGACGTCGGCCGGCTCATGGAGCTGACGGCGCCTCTAGAGCGCGCCGGCGTGCTCCTTCCTCGAACCCGGGAGCGTATCGAGCGGGAGATCGCCCATTTCTGGGTTCTAGAGCTCGACGGTCTGCTCACGGCCTGTGCGGCCCTCATTCCCTACGCGGATAGCGGAGAAATCGCCTGCCTGGTGACCCACCGGGACTACCAGGGCCAGGATCGAGCGGAACGGCTGCTCCGCCACCTTGAGCGGTTGGCGCGGCGCCAGGGGCTTGCGCAGGTTTTCGCCCTAAGCACCCGAACCGCAGCCTGGTTTATGGAACAGGGCTATCGCATTGGCGCGGTCGCCGATCTCCCAGAGGCGCGCCGGGAACAGTGGACGCCCGAGCGCGCGTCGAAAGTACTCACCAAATCCCTCTGACCCTTCGGCCGAGGCCGAATCGCTGTAAAAGAGACCTTCCATGAGCGATAACGACATTAAGCGCCCCTATTCCGCCAAGGTGGTGGACGGCGTCGAAAAAGCCGCCGCCCGGGCCATGCTCCATGCCGTGGGCTTCGACGCCTCGGACTTCAAGCGGGCCCAGGTGGGCATTGCCTCCACCTGGAGCAATCTCACCCCCTGCAACATGCATATCAATACGCTGGCGGAAGCCGCAGCAGAGGGGATCGCCAGCGCCGACGCGAAGCCCGTGACGTTCAATACCATCACGGTCTCCGACGGCATTTCCATGGGCTCCCCGGGCATGCGCTACTCCCTGGTGTCCCGGGAGGTGATCGCCGACTCCATCGAAACGGTGGTGGCAGCCCAGGGCTTCGACGGCTTCGTCACCATTGGCGGCTGCGACAAAAACATGCCCGGCTGCGCCATCGCCATGGCGCGCCTCGATCGCCCCAGCGTGTTTGTCTACGGCGGCACGATCCAGCCCGGCAAGGAGCGGCGGGACGTGGTCTCCGTATTCGAGGCCGTGGGCCAGCACGCCGCCGGCAAACTCTCGGACATCGAACTCAAGGAAATCGAGGCCACGGCCATCCCGGGCCCCGGCTCCTGCGGCGGCATGTATACGGCAAACACCATGGCCTCTTCCATCGAAGCCATGGGCCTATCCCTACCCAACTCCTCGGCCCAGGAAGCGGTGTCCCCGAACAAGCTCGCTGATGCCCGCGCCGCCGGCGCCGCCGTGGCCCACCTAGTGCAGCGGGGCATCAAGCCTTCGGACATTTTGTCCCGGGAGGCCTTCGAAAACGCCATCACGATCACCATTGCCCTGGAAGGCTCCACCAATGCGGTGCTCCACCTTCTGGCCATCGCCCACGCAGCGGGCATTCCCCTGAGCCTTGAAGACTTCACGCGCATCGGTAAGCGCGTCCCGGTGCTGGCCGATATGCGCCCCGCGGGCCATTACGCCATGAGCGAGCTGATCGCCATCGGCGGCATTCAGCCGCTCATGAAGATGCTGGTGCAGGAAGGGCTCATGCACGGGGACTGCCTCACCGTCACCGGCAAGACCCTAGCGGAGAACCTCGCTGAGGTGGCGCCCTATCCCGAAGGGCAGCGGGTGATTCGCCCCCTTTCCGAACCCATCAAGAAGGACAGCCACCTGGTTATCCTCAAGGGGAACCTCGCCCCGGAAGGGGCCGTAGCGAAAATCACTGGGCACGAGGGGCTGCACTTTAAGGGCACAGCCCGGTGCTTTCACGGGGAAGAAGCGGCCCTCGCCGCTATCCTCGATGGCACGGTGGTGGCCGGCGACGTGGTGGTGGTGCGCTACGAAGGCCCGAAGGGGGGCCCGGGCATGCGCGAGATGCTCTCCCCCACCAGCGCCATCAATGGCCGGGGCCTGTCCGATCAGGTGGCCCTCATCACCGACGGACGCTTCTCCGGGGGCTCCCACGGCTTTGTGATTGGGCATGTGACGCCGGAGGCCTTCGACGGTGGCCCCATAGGGCTCCTTGAGGATGGCGATGAAATCACCATCGACGCCGAGGCCGCGACCATCACGGTGCACGTCGATGACGCCACCCTGGCGGCGCGGAAGGCTCGCTGGACGCGCCCGGCGCCCTACGCGACCCGGGGCATCCTGGCCAAATACGCCCTCACCGTGCGCTCTGCCTCAGAAGGGGCGGTGACGGATAAGTTCGAGTAAGCGCCCTTAAAGGACGTAGCCGTCACCGGTCGCTCGAACGGTGACGCTACTCACCGAAACCCCGAGGGGCTGGTCGATGGCGTGAAGAATGGCGTCAACGATGTACTCGGGGTTTAGGGCGAAGTAGGCCGGGGATTCGGGGTTCTGTTCCGCCGCGGGCAACTGTCCCGCCGCCATGGCCTCAAAACGGGGCCCATCTTCCGCGAGGTAATGGCCCCAGATGCCCTTGGGGGCCTCGGGGTTCACTATATTCAACGACAGATTGGTGGCCGGCACCCCCGTGGGCTTGATCACCGTGACCTTAATTTTGCCCCGGGTTTCCTGACGGAACGATTCGGAAAGGAAATCCACGGCGGCCTTACTGGCGCCGTACACCGCGGCGCCGATAGTGGGGTAGTTTCCATAAATGGAAGACAGGTTAATCACCTGGCCCTGCCCCGCTGCCATCATGGGATCAAAGGCGGCGATCATGCCGTAGAGCACGCCCCGGATGTTCACATCGATGCAGCGATCCCAGGCGCCCACGGCCTGGGCATGGTCGGAGAAAAAGGCCAGGGGCATGGTGCC
>JAYOYG010000051.1:0-15930 GCA_038153445.1 Pseudomonadales bacterium | reverse complement strand
CGTTTCTGAGGGTGCAAGCCCTGGCGCATGCCAGGGATAGAAGGTGGCGCCGGCCTCCCGCAGAGTCTTTTGTAGGGGGGCGGGCAAGTGCACGAAGACCTCGTTGGCCTCCGTGGGCGCTTCTAGGGTGACGCCGGGGAGGGCGGCTAGGCCTTCGCTTAGGCGTCGCGCCTGGGCATTCGCGTGGGCCGCAAGGCGAAGCCAAAGATCATCCTCAAGGTAGGCCAGCAGTTGGGCGGCCAGGTAGCGCTGCTTCGACCAGAGGTGCCCCGCGCGCTTTTGCCGAGGCGCGAGGCCTTCGGCGAGAGCGTCATCGAAGACCAGCAGCAGCTCCGCGGCCAGGGCGCCGTTCTTCGTGGCGCCAAAGCTCAGAAGGTCGATCCCCGCTTTCCAACTGAGTTCTGCGGCGCTGGCGCCGGTGCTGACCACCGCATTGGCGAAGCGCGCGCCATCCATGTGCACCTTTAGCTTCTGGCTCCGGGCCCAGGCCGTGAGGGCCGCGATCTCTCCCCCCGTGTAGACCGTCCCGAGCTCCGTGGCTTGGGTTAGGGAAAGGACCGTCCGGGGCATGACGTGGGGCGGCAGGGGCGGGTGGGCGTTGATGGCGCCCTGGAGCCCCTCTACCGTGAGCTTTCCCTGCGCCCCGGGGACGCCGGCAAGCTTGGCGCCGCCGGTGTAGAACTCGGGCGCGCCGCCTTCCTCAAGGGTGATGTGGCTCGCTTCATGGCAGAGCACCTGACCGTAGGGCGGGCTCGCCAGGGACAGGGCAATGCCGTTCGCCGCTGATCCCGTGCTTACCAGAGCAAAGTGGCAAGGGCGCTCGAACACCTCTGCCAGCCGGTCTCCTAGTCGAGCCGTGAGCGCATCGCCCCCGTAGGCCGGGGCCGGGCCCTCGTTGGCAGCCCCCAGGGCTGCAAGAATCTCGGGGGCGACGGGCGCGGTATTGTCGGAGGCGAAATTCACGGCAGGGCTCCTAGGAAGACTCTATGGTTCCCGCGGCGGCGGGTGAGGCCCACGCGGTCGAAATATTCCAGCACGTCGATAGCGGTGTTTCGCCCGATCGCAGCGGCATCCCGAAAGGCCCGGGCGTCAAAGCCTTCCTGAGCTTCAGCCGCCAGCATGCGAAGGGCCACCTCAAGCTCGCTGACGCCCTCAGGAAGGAGGAAGCGGTTCTTTGATATCTGCAGCAGGCGTCCGCCGTGATGCCAGCGCAGGCACAGCTCATGAAAGGCTTTGGGGTCGAGATCCTCGGCCTTAGCGATGTCGTTGATGGTGGGCGGCTGCCTAGGCGTTTCGGTGAAGTGGTGGGCGAGCCGCTCCCAGGCGGCGAGATCCGCGGGATCTAGGGTCGGGCGGTGGGCCGGCAGACGGTAACGATTGCGATCAAGCACGAGGCGGTCTTCATCCAGCAAGGCTCGGAGGGCCGCGTGAAGGGCGCCCCGGGGCGGGCGCTCGAGGGCCCGGGCGAGTTCATCAAGGCGCAGCCCAAGCTGCTCAGGGTGGGCCTGGTGATGGCTCGCGGTCAGCCCTTCGATACGCGCCTTAAAGGCCTTCCACTGATCCTGGTCCCTCAGGGCGTTCGGCGACCCCTCCGCTCCTGGAAGCGCGTCCTGAAGCTGCCGTTCGGGTCGGTTTAGGCGCGCGCTCCAGGGCCCAAGATCCAGCTCCAGGGGGGTGGCAGCGAGGGCGGCGCGAAGGGCTTCCTCCCAGGCGCCGCGGTGCAGGGCCGCATGCCCTTGAAGCCGCAGCGGGTTCCAGCGTCCCCGGGACGGCGGCAGGGGATCAAGGACCGTGGCCGCGGCGAGAAGACGGTCGCCGCGGTCATCGCGGAGCAGAAGCCGGTCGCCGTGGCAGGCCATGAGCGAGGCTTCGCAGCGGAGGGTTGCCCCCTCTTGTCCCAGCGCGGCGAAAAGGCGCGGCTCTCGCTGGAGGCGTCCGAGGGTGTGAGTGGGTCCGTGATGGACGTGCACCCCGAGTTGGCTCTGGGGGGGTGGCGCATCGAACCACTCCAGAGCGAGCTCTAGCCGACGGGTGACGGGATGACTTTCCTGAGCCGCGAGCCAGCTCCCTCGCTTGATGTCCCTGGGCGCCAAGGAAGGGAGGCGCAGAGCCACCCGGTCCCCGGCGGACGCCTGCCTGACTTCTTGATCATTGGCCCGGAGGCTGGCCACAGTGACCGCTCGGCCCTCAGGCAAAAGCCACAGCGGATCACCGGCATGAAGGGTTCCCGTGAAGAGGAGCCCGGTCGCGATGGTTCCCGCCCCGGGCAGGCTGAAGGCGCGATCGAGGGCGATGCGCACTGGCTGCGCCCGGCGGCCAGCGTCCTCGGCGAGGCCCGCGGCGGTCGCTTCCAGGGTCCTCCAGAGGGCCTCGAGGCTCGCGGAGTCGTGAATGCTGGTGGGGACCACGGAGGCAGAAGTGAAGCCATAGCGTTCCAGGAGGGCCCCAAGGGTCGCTCGCGCGTCCTGCTGCTGCGCTTCGCTGGCGAGGTCGCAGCGCGTCAGGGCCACCACGAGGCCAGGAAAGGCAAAGCCCTGGAGACATCGCAGGTGAGCTTCCGTCTGAGGCTTGGGCCCTTCATCCGCAGCGACGGCAAGGAGGGCGAGGCGCGCGGCGGCGAGGCCTGCCAAGCTGGTCGCCATGAAGCGCTCATGCCCGGGAACGTCAACGAAGCCCCAGCGCGCGTCCCCTCGGTTCCCGTAGGCATAGCCCAGCTCAATGGTAAGCCCCCGGCGCTGCTCCTCCGCCAGGCGATCCGTCTCTACTCCCGTGAGCGCGCGCACCAGAGCCGTCTTGCCGTGATCAACGTGTCCTGCGGTGGCAATGATCATGGCGCGAGGGGGTGGTCTCCCAGCGCCGCAAGTAAGGTCTCGGCGTTGCCTAAGGTGCGTAGATCGAGCACGAGAGCATCCTGCGTGATTCGCCCCAGCACCGGGGTAGGAAGGCTTCGGAGGCTTTGAGCGAGGTGCTCGAGGGCGCGGCCCTTGGGCCCGGAGGGGCTTAGCGCTAGGCCCGCACTCGGTAGGCGGGTGGTGGGCTGGGCGCCACTACCAATTTGGCTTTCCAGGGGCACCACCTCAAGCGTCCATCCGTCACCTAGCCGTGCCCTCAATTCGGGGGCAAGGGCTTCTGCCAGGGACCGTATTTCCGCTTCTGGACGCAGGAGCTGGGCAAGGGTCGGGAGCTGGGTTTGGGGTTCCGGCTGATCCCAGGCCAGGAGCGTGGCCCGAAGCGCCGCCAGGCGCACCTTGTCGACGCGGAGGGCACGATAGAGCGGGTTGGCTCGCACGGCGGTGATCGCGTCTTTCGTGCCGACGATGAGCCCGGCCTGGGGGCCTCCCAGCAGCTTATCGGCGGAGAAGGTTACGAGGTCGATGCCGGCGGCAATGGCCTCCTGGGGCTGGGGTTCGGCGGGCAGGCCGTAGCGTCGAAGATCGACGAGGCTACCCGCGCCCAGATCAAAGGCCGTGGGCACGCCCTGGTGCTTTCCAAGGTTCGCGAGGGCTTTGAGAGAGACCTCACTGGTGTAGCCCTCGATGGCGTAGTTGCTGGGATGGACCTTCATGAGTAGTCCCGCGTTTGGTCCGAGGGCCTGGGCATAGTCCCGTTCGTGGGTTCGGTTGGTGGTGCCCACTTCCCGCAGCGTCGCGCCGGCCCGGGTCATGATGTCCGGGATGCGAAAGCTGCCGCCGATTTCAACGAGCTCGCCTCGGGAAACCAGGACTTCCTTCCCCAGCCCGTAGGTGTTCAGGACCAGCAGTACGGCGGCCGCGTTGTTATTGACCACGGCAGCCGCCTCGGCCCCGGTGAGGGCGCAAAGGAGAGCTTCCGCAGCCTGATCCCGCTGCCCTCGACGCCCCGTGGATAGATCGAGCTCAAGGTCCACGGCGCCCGCCGCGGCCACCATGGCTTCCCGGGCCCCGGGGCTCAGGACGGCGCGTCCGAGGTTGGTATGGAGGAGCGTGCCGGTGAGATTCAGCACGGGCCGGGGGCCCCGGGGCAATTGTCCTTCCAGCGCTGCCTCCGCAGCGGTGAGGAGCGCTTCGACCTTGGGGGTGGGACTACCCTGGGCCATGGCGCTTCGCGCCTCTTTCAGGGCCTGGCGCAGGGCTTCAGTGGTCAGGGTTCGACCCCAGCAGCGCTGCAACTCCGTCGCAAACGGCTGTTCGAGGAGCACGGCGACGCTGGGAAGCTCCTGATAGGCTGGAGAGGCTTGGGACATGGCGAGCTCGGCAATGGTTTTAAAGAGGCTACCCACCCTGCTGGGGAGGGTCTAGGGGGTATTTAGCAGTGGAATGGGAAAGCTTTAGCGCGCCCGGGGGAGGAGAAGGGGTGCGGGCCTTTGCGCTTCATCCCCCGGGGGAACTGGTGAGCGATCTGTTGCGCCGGGATCGCACCTGGGAAGGGGCAGAAAGCGCGCTTCTACGCGCAGCCCTCCGCCCCGGTTCCGTGGTGGTGGACGCCGGTGCCAATCTTGGCTGGCATGCGGTGTGGGCGGCCCTCGCCGTCGGCCCTGCAGGGCGCGTCTATGCCTTCGAACCCGACCCTAGAAATCTGGCGCTGCTGCGAGCGAACGGCGCCGGTCTCCCCCAGCTTCGCGCGCTGGGCGCTGCGCTTGGGGAGGCGAGGGGCGAGGTGGCCTTTCGGCGCCATGGCGATAACCAGGGGGATTCGGCGCGGGTGAAAACGGCCGCGGGTTTCACTGCCTCCTGCTGGCCCGGGGATGCGCTGGCCCTTTCGCGCCTCGATTTTCTAAAGATTGATACCCAGGGAAGCGAACTGCGCATTCTCCAGGGTTTTGCGAAAACCCTTGCGCGCCACCGCGAGGCTCGATTGATCGTGGAGCTGTGGCCCGCCGGTCTTGAGCGGCTTGGGGACTCCCTAGAGGCGCTCCTCGCCGAGCTCTGGGGCCTTGAGCGTCCCCTTTACCTAATCGACCACGAGGGGTGTGGGCTCACAGCGCTCACTGCGCAAGCGCTCGCAGCCCTGGCCGCGTCCTTAGCCCGCTCCGGTGGCTTTTCCCAGCTGTGGTTGGGCGCGCCCCCTTGATCTAGGTCATGGATCCCGGGCAGTCCTAAGCGCCTAATAAGGCCGTAAGCCCGCGAAACCTAGGAAGGGGAACAGCATGAGCGTTTACAAAAATATCTTGGTGGCGATTGATCTCTCTGAGGAGTCCCAGCAGGTGGTCGATAAGGCCCAGGCTATCGCAGGGGCGGGGGACCACTTGGCCCTAGTACACGTGGTTCGTCCCATCGAACATGTCTACGGGGGCTTCGGCGCCGTCGGCTTAGCAGGAGATTTCTCCGAGCAAATGGCCACGCTGGAGCAGCAGGCGTCGGCGCACGCTGCGCAAAAGCTGAAGGACCTGGGAGCTGTCCTTGGTGTGCCGGAAAGCCGGCAGTTTGCCCCCATTGGTCACGCGGCAACGGAAATCCAGCGGGTTGCTGGGGAACTCGATGCGGATCTGATCGTCATTGGCACCCACGGCCGCCATGGCCTCGGGCTCCTGCTAGGCTCGACCGCGAACAGCGTGCTCCACGGCGTGAAGCGGGACGTGCTGGCCGTGCGGGTGCACACGCCAGAGCGCTAAACAAAAAGGCCCCGGGGCAGGGTGCTCCCGGGGCCCCTTCCTTTCCCCTGGGGGCCTAGTCCAGCGTAGCGTTCCAACCCTCTACGCGCTCCGCCTGGGCCTCGAGCAGGGCCGATGCGTCTCCCGTAATCACGACGCGTTCGATGCGGTCGCCCTGGGCAATGGCATTCACGATCGCCTGGTCGTCGTCGCCGCAGACCTCCCCAAAAATGGAGTGGGCGTCGTCGAGCCAGGGCGTGGGCACATGGGTGATGAAGAACTGGCTACCGTTGGTGCCCGGGCCCGCATTGGCCATGGACAGGCGGCCGGGACGATCGTGGCGGAGGCTGGCATCAAACTCATCTTCGAAGCGATAGCCGGGGCCGCCGGTGCCCGTACCGAGGGGGCAACCGCCCTGGATCATGAAGTCGGGGATGACCCGATGAAAGCTTAAACCATCGTAAAATCCGCGCTGTGCGAGATTGACGAAGTTGGCCACGGTGACCGGGGCCTGCTCCGGGAAGAAGACCACCTTGATGGGGCCAGCACTGGTTTCGAAGGTCGCACCGAGGGGCGTGCTCATAGCTTGGGTTCCTTTCCTTAAGGGGCGCTGCGCGCCTGGCTGTGGTACTCGTCGTTGGGGGTCAGCTCGATGGCCGCGGCGAGACGGTTGGTCATGTTGAAGAAGGCTGCGACGGCGGCGATATCCCAGATCGCCCGCTCGCTGAAGCCGGCCTCCCGGAGGTTGTCCCGGTCCTCGTCGTCCATGCTATCCGGGGCGAGGGTGAGCTGCTCGGCGAAGGCGAGCATGGCCTTGTGCTTTGCGCTGAGCTTGGCGGCTCGATAATTCATGGCCAGCTGTTCCCCGAGCATAGGATCGCCGGAGAGCTCCCGCACCGCTGCCCCGTGGGAGACGAGACAGTAGTAGCAGTGGTTCTTCGACGACACCACCACGGCGATCATCTCCCGCTCGAGCTTGCTTAGGGGCGAGTCGGCGAGCATGAGGTCGTTGTAGAAGGTGATGAACGCGCTGAGCTTTTCCGCATTGAACGCGTAGGCCTGTAGGACGTTTGGCACGAAGCCGAGCTTCTCCCGGCACTTCCCGAAATATTTGGCCAGGTCCTTGCCGAGGGCCTCATCGGGCAGGGCAGGCAGGTCTAAGGCGTGGCAAGATGCGTCGCTCATGGCGGGTCCCCCGCTGAAAACGCGGAGTGTAGCGCAGGGGGCGGAGTCCCGTCCTCCGCTTCCCCTTAGGTGAGAGGGTGTAATGGCAGAGCAGGCAGCGAAGGTGGCCTTTGTGGGCCTTGGGGTCATGGGCTTTCCCATGGCGGGGCATTGGGCGCAGGCCGGCCTTGAGGTATGCGTCTACAACCGCAATGGGGCCCGGGCTGAGGCCTGGCTTGAGCGCTACCCTGGGCGCGCCGCGCCTACCCCCCGGGAAGCGGCTGCGGGGGCCGAAGTGGTGGCCCTATGTGTCGGAAACGACGATGACGTCCGCAGCGTGGTCTACGGCGCCGATGGGGTGCTCGCGGGGCTTGCACCGGGCGCCCTCTTGATCGACCACACGACGGCCTCCGCGGCTCTGGCCCGCGAGTTGGCCGAGGCCTGTGCAGCCCAAGGGGTGGCTTTCCTTGACGCCCCGGTGTCCGGTGGCCAAGCCGGCGCGGAGAATGGCGCGCTCACGATTATGGTGGGGGGCGAGGAAGCGGCCTTTACCCGGGGCGAGCCCTTCCTGCAGCCCTATGCCCGGGCGGCCCGGTGCCTCGGCCCCGTGGGGAGCGGCCAGCTCACGAAGATGGTGAATCAGATTTGCATCGCCGGAATTCTTCAGGGGCTCAGCGAAGCCCTGGCCTTCGCTGAGCGCGCGGGGCTGGACGGAGAGGCGGTGCTCTCGGTCATCTCCAAGGGTGCGGCTCAATCCTGGCAGATGGAAAACCGCGGCGGCACCATGCTCGAAAATCGCTTCGATTTTGGCTTCGCCGTCGATTGGATGCGCAAGGATCTGGCCATTGCCTTGGAGGAGGCCCGTCACAATGGGGCCCAGCTGCCCCTGACGGCACTCGTGGATCAATGCTACGCCGCCGTGCAAGAACACGGAGGCGGTCGCTGGGATACCTCCTCCCTGATCACCCGCTTGCGTAAGGATCCCTAGGACCCTCGGGCGCGCCTCGGAGCACTGACTACGGTGCACAAAAAACCCGGCAGCGCCGGGTTTTTTGTGCCTTATTGGCGGTGCCTTGCCCTTAGGGCCTAGCGCTCCGCGAGGGGCTTGATGTCTCGGGCTGACTTGCCGAGGTAGAGCTGCCGAGGGCGGCCGATCTTGTAGCTGCCGGAGATCATCTCGTTCCAGTGGGCAATCCACCCCGGGGTGCGCCCGGTGGCGAAGATTACCGTGAACATGTTCACGGGGATGCCTATGGCTTTCAGAATGATTCCCGAGTAGAAGTCGACATTGGGATAGAGCTTCTTCTCCACGAAGTACTCGTCTTCCAACGCGATGCGCTCGAGCTCCATGGCCAGCTTCAGCTGGGGATCATCGCCCACGCCGAGCTCCGCGAGGACCTCATCGCAGGTTTCCTTCATCACCTTCGCGCGCGGGTCGTAGTTCTTGTACACCCGATGGCCGAAGCCCATGAGCCGGAAGGGATCGTTCTTGTCCTTGGCCTTCTTCACAAACTCCTGAACCCGGGACACGTCGCCGATTTCATCCAGCATGTTCAGCACGGCTTCGTTGGCGCCGCCGTGGGAGGGCCCCCAGAGGGCCGCAATGCCCGAGGCAATGCAGGCGAAGGGGTTGGCCCCGGTGGAACCGGCAAGGCGCACCGTGGAGGTGGACGCGTTCTGTTCGTGATCGGCGTGGAGCGTGAAGATCCGGTCCATGGCGCGGGCGATGACGGGGTTGACCACGTAATCCTCTGCCGGGTTGCCGAACATCATGTACAGGAAGTTCTCGGCATAGCTGAGATCGTTCCGGGGATACATGAAGGGCTGGCCCAGGGAATACTTGTAGGACATGGCCGCGAGGGTGGGCATCTTGGCGATAAGACGATGGGCCGAGATTTCCCGGTGCCGCGCATCGTTGATGTCCAGGGAGTCGTGATAGAAGGCGGACAGGGCGCCGACCACGCCGGTCATGATGGCCATGGGGTGGGCATCGCGACGGAAGCCGTTAAAGAACACCCGGAGCTGTTCATGGACCATGGTGTGCAGGGTGATCGTCCGGTCGAAATCGGCTTTTTGCGTCGCATTAGGCAGTTCGCCGTGCAGGAGCAGGTAGCAGACCTCAAGGAAGCTGGCCTTCTCGGCGAGCTGATCGATGGGGTAGCCCCGGTGGAGCAAGATGCCAGCGTTGCCATCGATGTAGGTGATTTCCGACTCGCAGGAGGCGGTGGAAACGAACCCGGGATCGAAGGTGAAATACCCCTTCCCCGTGAGGCTGGATACGTCAATGACTTCTGGCCCTTCCGTGCCCGCCAGAATGGGCAGTTCGATGGGATCCTGGCCGTCAATGGACAGCAGGGCTTTCTTCGCCATGGCTGGCTCCTGGTTATCGCGAATCGTGGGGCGAGGGGGAACGCTAGCGACGCCCCATGCGCTTGTCAACGCGACTTCTGTCCTGGACAAAACCGCGCGCGAACCCCCGCCCTCTGGGGGAAAACTGACGAAACTCGTTTGTGTTCAGAGCCCTGGGTCACTATCATGCGCACCGTCCTGAGAACAGTTCGGCAAGGCAGCCCGCAGGGGCTTTCCTACGACGGCGCTCGGGCACGGCTTAGGCCTTCCGAGGGGGAGGGCCAACCCATGCGGGCACCGATTTTCACCTGCGGCTTGAAAGAGGGATGCGGATGAATACACACGAGCGGCCAATCAACCTGGACCTTACCCAATTTAGCTTTCCGCTTCCGGCCTTGGCGTCGATTACGCACCGGATCACCGGCGTGATTCTCTTTGGGGGGCTCCTCTTCGCGCTCTATGCGCTGGACCTGTCCCTCTCCGGCCCCGAAGGCTTTGCGGAGGCGAAGGCGCTCCTGGCGGCGCCCCTGGGCAAGTTCATGGCCTGGGCGCTCCTGACCGGCCTTGGCTATCACTTCGCCGCCGGCCTTAAGCACCTCTTCCTCGACTGGGATATCGGCGACACCCTGGCCGGGGCCCAGCTTGGGGCCCGCCTCGTGATCGTCACTGCAGTGGTGTTGAGCGTTCTCGCAGGAGCATGGCTATGGTAAAGAGTGCAACGAGTCTCACCCGGAGCGGGCTTTCCGACTTCCTTATTCAGCGGGTCACGGCCATCGTGCTGGGCCTCTACACGGTCTGTGTGGTGGGCTTCCTCGTGGTCACCCCGGGGGTGAGCTACGAGCAGTGGCTGGCCTACCAAGGTAGCGGCGCCATGCGCCTCTTCTCGACCCTGGCCGTGCTGGCCACGGCGGGGCACGCCTGGGTCGGCATGTGGACCATCGGCACGGATTACATTCGCGGGCACTACTTCGGTCGGCAGGCAACGCTGGCCCGGGGGCTCTATCAACTGGTCTGCGCGGGGGTGCTCTTCATCTTCGTCGGCTGGGCCCTTGAACTGTTCTGGAGGCTATAAGCCATGGCCAAACTCCGTACCATGACCTTTGATGCCGTCATCGTTGGCGGCGGTGGCTCCGGGATGCGCACGGCCCTTCAGCTGGCGCAGAGCGGCCTGAAGACCGCTTGCGTCTCGAAGGTCTTCCCGACCCGCTCCCATACCGTGTCCGCCCAGGGTGGGATTACCTGCGCCATTGCCAGCGATGACCCCAATGATGATTGGCGCTGGCATATGTATGACACGGTCAAGGGCTCCGATTACATCGGGGACCAGGACGCCATCGAGTACATGTGTTCCGTGGGACCCCAGGCCGTGTTCGAGCTCGAGCACATGGGCCTGCCGTTCTCTCGCACGGAGACGGGCCGCATCTATCAGCGCCCCTTCGGTGGCCAGTCCAAGGACTACGGCAAGGGCGGGCAAGCCGCCCGGACCTGCGCCGCCGCAGACCGCACGGGCCACGCCTTGCTGCACACCCTTTACCAGCAGAACCTGAAGGCCAACACGACCTTCCTCTCCGAGTGGTTCGCCGTGGACCTGGTGAAGAACCAGGACGGCGCCGTCACCGGCATCGTGGCCATCTGCATCGAAACCGGGGAAACGGTCTACATCCGTTCCAAGGCCGTGGTGCTCGCCACCGGCGGAGCGGGGCGGATCTACTCCTCCACCACCAACGCGCTCATGAATACCGGCGACGGTACGGGCATGGCGCTCCGCGCGGGCTTCCCCGTGCAGGACATGGAGATGTGGCAGTTCCACCCCACGGGCATCTACGGCGCCGGTACGCTGGTGACGGAAGGCTGCCGCGGGGAAGGGGGCTATCTCATCAATAAGGACGGTGAGCGCTTCATGGAGCGCTACGCGCCGAACGCGAAGGACCTCGCCGGTCGGGACGTGGTCGCGCGCTCCATGGTGCTCGAGATTCTCGAGGGCCGGGGTTGCGGTCCGGAAGGGGATCACGTGCTCCTGAAGCTCGATCACCTCGGCGAAAAAATCCTGAATAGCCGCCTCCCGGGCATCTGTGAGCTGTCCCGGACCTTCGCCCACGTGGATCCGGTGAAGGCACCCATCCCCGTGGTGCCCACCTGCCACTACATGATGGGCGGGACCCCCACGAACATCCACGGCCAGGCCATTGCGGTGGACGGCCAGGGCCAGGACAGCTTCATCGAAGGGCTTTACGCCTGCGGCGAAGCGGCGTGCGTCTCCGTGCACGGGGCGAACCGGCTCGGAGGCAACTCGCTCCTCGATCTCGTGGTCTTCGGCCGCGCGGCGGGCCTGCACCTGGAAGAGGTGCTGCGCCAGGGTGTATCCCATCGGGACGCGAGCGACAGCGATCTCGAAGCTGCTCAGGCCCGGCTGGCCAAGCTCAACGAGTCCACGGGCGGGGAGTCCGTGGCCGAGGTGCGCAAGGCCCTGCAAACCTGCATGCAGAACAACTTCGGCGTCTTCCGGACCCAGCAGTACATGGAGAAGGGCGTCGAGCAACTCGCCGAACTCCGGGAGCGGGTGGCGAACCTGCACCTGGCCGACAAGAGCGATGCCTTCAACACGGCACGCCTCGAGGCCCTGGAGCTCGGGAACCTGCTCGAAATCGCTGAAGCGACGGCCATTTCCGCCATGGAGCGGAAGGAATCTCGCGGCGCCCATGCCCGCGATGACTTCCAGGATCGCGATGACGAGAACTGGCTGTGTCACTCGATTTACAACCCGGCAACGAAGTCGCTGGGTAAGCGGGCGGTGAACTTCACGCCGAAGAGCGTGGAAACCTTTGAACCTAAGGTTCGGACCTACTAAGTCTGCCTGTCGGAGGCCATCACCATGCAAGTCAGTATCTATCGTTACGATCCCGCCAAGGACAGCGCGCCCTATATGCAGGACGTGGAGGTGGAGATCCCTGAGGGCAAGGATCTCATGGTTCTTGACGTCCTCGAGCTCATGAAGGCGAAGGATCCCTCGGTGGCCTATCGCCGTTCCTGCCGAGAAGGGGTCTGCGGCTCCGATGGCATGAACATGAACGGCAAGAATGGCCTTGCCTGCATCACCCCCGTTTCCCAGGTGGCGAAGAAGAACAAGCTGGTACTTCGCCCCCTCCCGGGCCTGCCCGTGGTCCGGGATCTCGTCGTGGATATGACCCAGTTCTATCGTCAGTACGAGAAGGTGAAGCCCTATCTTCTGAACGACTCCCCGGCGCCCGCCCAGGAGCGCCTTCAGTCGCCGGAAGACCGGGAAAAGCTCGATGGGCTCTACGAGTGCATTCTCTGCGCGTGCTGCTCGACCTCCTGCCCGTCCTTCTGGTGGAACCCGGACAAGTTCATCGGGCCCGCGGGGCTGCTCCAGGCGTACCGGTTCCTATCCGATACGCGGGACTCAGCGACGGCAGAGCGTCTTGAATCGCTCGACGATCCCTTCAGCGTCTTCCGCTGCCGGGGCATCATGAACTGCGTGTCCGTATGTCCGAAGGGGCTGAACCCCACCCGGGCTATCGGCCACATCAAGCAAATGCTGATCTCCCAGGGAACCTAAGGGGGGCAGGGAAGTCCGAAGGAGCGGGAAGGCCCGCTCCTGAACGGTAGCGCGAGCCGAGGATCGCGCACAGCGCGCCCGAGGCAGGGGCCTCGGCGTGAGCAACGAGGGGGCTGCCACCGTGCAAGAAAGCATCATGGAGATCATGCGTCGGACTTCCCACCTGTCCGGAGGGAACGTCGCGTACATCGAGCAGATGTACGAGCGCTATCTCGAAGACCCCGATGATGTTCCCGAAACCTGGCGCGCGCAC
Source organism: Pseudomonadales bacterium (assembly GCA_038153445.1). Lineage (GTDB taxonomy): Bacteria > Pseudomonadota > Gammaproteobacteria > Pseudomonadales > Azotimanducaceae > Salivita. Next base: position 3,018 of record JAYOYG010000051.1, on the reverse strand, counting down.
TTTGAGCAGCTTCCTCGGGTTGAGGGGGTCATCGCGCCCGATGTCCCTCACGCGCCCATTCGTACCCACTTCGAACAGCTGGGTCGCTCCCGCAATCTGGCCCGTCCGGCTACCCCTCCGCCCTCGGTCTCCAGCGAGCTGGAGCAGAAGCAGGTGCGCGTACTGGAGCTGATCTCCGCCTATCGTCACCGGGGGCACAAGCGGGCCAACATCGATCCCCTGGGGCTCATGGAGCGCCCCGCAACGCCCGTTCTCGATCTGGCCTACCACCGTCTCTCCGAGGCGGACCTCGACACCGTTTTCCAAACGGGGTCCTTCTTCTTCGGACAAGCCCAGGCGCCCCTGCGGGACATCATTGGTGCCCTGGAGGCCTCCTACTGCGGCACCGTGGGCGCGGAGTTCATGCACATTGTGGATGAGGCCGAGAAGCTCTGGGTGCAGCAGCGCCTGGAGAGCGTTCGGGCTCATCCGAGCTACGACGCCGACGTGAAGGCCATGATTCTCGAGCGCCTGACGGCGGCCGAGGGGCTCGAAAAGTACCTTCAGAATCGCTATCCCGGCACCAAGCGCTTCGGCCTGGAGGGCGGGGAGTCGCTCATCCCTGCGCTTCACGAGTGCCTGCAGCGCGCCGGCGGCCACGGCATTGTGGAAACGGTGATCGCCATGGCGCACCGGGGCCGGCTGAACGTCCTCGTCAACATTCTGGGCAAGCAGCCCGATGAGCTCTTTGACGAGTTTGAGGGCAAGGTGTCCCCGGCTCAGGGCTCCGGCGACGTGAAGTACCACCAGGGCTTCTCCACCAACGTGGTGACCCCCGGCGGTGAAATGCACGTGGCCCTGGCCTTCAACCCGTCCCACCTCGAGATCGTGAATCCCGTGGCCGAGGGCAGCGTCCGGGCTCGGCAAGATCGGCGCCTCGACTACAAGCACCGGAAGGTGATGCCCGTGGTGATCCACGGTGATGCCGCTTTCGCAGGGCAGGGCGTGGTCATGGAAACCTTCCAGATGAGCCAGACCCGGGGCTACCGCACCGGCGGCACGATTCATCTCATCATTAACAATCAGGTGGGCTTCACCACCAGCCATCAGGAAGACGCGCGGTCCACGGAGTACTGCACGGAAGTGGCGAAGATGGTGCAGGCGCCGATCCTGCACGTGAACGGTGATGATCCGGAGGCCGTGGTTTTTGCCGTGCAGCTGGCCGTCGATTACCGCATGGAATTCGGAAAGGACGTGGTCATCGACCTCGTTTGCTATCGCCGTCGGGGGCACAACGAGGCGGAAGAGCCGGCGAAGACCCAGCCTCAGATGTATCAAAAGATCCGCCAACACCCCACCACGCGCACGCTCTATGCCCGGCAGCTCGTGGAGCGGGGCGTGATCACCGCGGAGGACGAGCAGACCCTCGTGGACAACTATCGGAGCGCGCTCGATGCGGGGCGGCACGTGGCCCTGTCCCTGGTCCGGGATCCGGACGCGTCCCTGTTCGTGGATTGGCGCCCCTATCTGAATCAGGACACGCAATCGAGCTGCGATACGCGCTTTGATCTGGCGCGCTTCCAGTATTTGGCGGGGGAGCTCCAAAGTCTTCCCGACGGCTTTGTGCTGCATCGCCAGGTGCAAAAGCTCATGGAAGACCGGCAGCGCATGGCCGCGGGTGCCATGCCCATCAACTGGGGCTTCGCCGAGACCATGGCCTACGCGACGCTGCTCGACGAGGGCTTCCCCGTGCGCTTAACGGGGCAGGACTGCGGCGTGGGGACCTTCTCCCACCGCCATGCAGCGCTCCACGATCAAAAAACCGGGCGTCGCTACATTCCCCTGAATAAGCTGGCCCAGTGGCCCACCTTTGACCTTTACGATTCGCTACTTTCTGAAGAGGCGGTGCTCGCCTTCGAGTATGGCTACGCCACCACCACGCCCAATGCGCTGGTGATCTGGGAGGCGCAGTTTGGTGATTTCGCGAACGGCGCCCAGGTGGTGATCGATCAGTTCATCGTCTCCGGCGAACACAAGTGGCAGCGCCTCTGCGGCCTGACCATGCTTCTGCCCCACGGCTACGAAGGGGCAGGTCCGGAGCACTCCTCTGCGCGCCTTGAGCGCTTCCTTCAGCTGTGCGCGGAGCACAACATCCAGGTGTGCATTCCCTCCACGCCGGCGCAGGTCTATCACATGCTCCGGCGCCAGGTTAAGCGCCCCCTACGTAAGCCCCTGGTGGTGATGACGCCGAAGAGCCTGCTGCGGCACAAGCTCGCCATTTCCACCCTGGAAGAGCTTTGCGATGGGCAGTTCCAGACCGTGATCAAGGAGGTCGACGAGCTTCCGGCCAAGGCGGTGAAGCGCGCCGTGCTTTGCTCCGGCAAGGTTTACTACGACCTGCTGCAGCGGCGCCGGGACCTTGAGCGGGACGATGTGGCCATCATCCGCATCGAACAGCTTTATCCCTTCCCTCACGATGAGCTCGCCGAGGCCCTCGCACCCTACAAGGGGTTGAAGTCCATCGTGTGGTGTCAGGAAGAGCCGAAGAATCAGGGTGCGTGGTATCCGTCCCAGCATCACATGCAGCGCGTGGCGACGGAGCACAACAGAAAGCTGGTGCTCGAATACGCCGGACGGGCGTCTTCCGCTGCGCCCGCGGCGGGATATATGTCCCTGCACTTAGAGCAGCAAGAGCAGCTGATTGCCGAGGCCCTTGGGTCCGGCGAAGCGTAACCATTTAGCGATTAGAAAGGGTGGCGGCCCGTTCCGTCGAGATGCAAGGAACCCCTTGAAATGAGCACTGAAATTAAGGCGCCTCAGTTTCCTGAATCCGTTGCCGACGGCACCGTGGCCACCTGGCACAAGGCCGTGGGAGAGGCCGTGTCCCGGGACGAGCTCCTGGTTGATATCGAAACGGATAAGGTGGTGCTTGAGGTCGTCGCCCCCGCCGATGGGGTGTTGACGGCCATCCACAAGGACGTGGGCGAAACGGTGCTCTCGGAAGAAGTCCTTGGGATCTTCGAAGCCGGCGCGGCGGCC
>JAYOYG010000050.1:0-16253 GCA_038153445.1 Pseudomonadales bacterium | reverse complement strand
CCCGCCTCCACGGCTTCTTCGGCGGCCTCAATGGCGTTATCGGCCAGGGCCGCCTGCGCGTCCCGGAGGTAATCGTGCGCCGTGGGCGCGGCCTGAAGCCCTGCCGCGCAGAAGAGCCAGGGCAAAAGGGCGCCGCGCAGCCAGGCATTCATCGTTGACCTCCGCAGTTCCAGGCCAAGGCGGGAAGGGCATGGGTCACGCTAGCCAGGGGTGCGCCGGGCACGGGCTCGGGCGCACGAAGGGGATCAAGCCGAAGGCGTAACCCCGAGCGACTTCCCGGCGCGCAGAGCCCAAGATCCAGATCCGGCACCACAAGGGGCTGCGCTTGCTGCCCCGTAATCACCGCGTTCAGATCGATATCCGGGGCCTGAATGTTCACCACGCCCGCGTTCCCCGTATTCGAATCGGCGCTAATTTCCGTAAACACATCGGGCACTACCGCCTCGGCGAAGATATCGATCTTGCCGCCGTTGCCCGCATCGGCCTCTGCCAGCACCGCTGCGTCCTCCAAAACAAGGAAGGTCGTTTTGAGCACAATATCGCCGCCCGCACCGGCGGCCCCGGCGGAGGCCTGGATCGCCGCGCCGGTTAGAAAAATCTCGCTTCCCAGCGTTTCCACGGAGATGTTTCCCCCCTGGGAGAGGCGGGCATCGGTCGAAAGGCGAGTCCCGGCAAGCAGGTCCAAGCGGGTCCCCAGGACCAGATCCAAGGTGCCCGAGGCGCCCGTGCCAAAGCTTTCGCTGAAGATGGCCGACGGACCCTCAAGGCGCAGGCTATTCCCCCGAACCACGATATTCCCAGCCTGCCCTGCGCCCTGGGACGAGGTGCTGAGGCGGGTCCCGGTGTCCCCCGTCAACGTCACGGCGTCGACTGCCAAGACCGACAGGGAGCCCGCTGCCCCAACCGCCTGTTGGAGACTGTCGGCGCGCACGAGCGTGTTGCTGAGGTCGATGGAGGCGCCGCGTAGGGTGAGGTCCCCCGCCGCTGCCGCGGCGCTTGTACTGCTCTCAAGCTCGGTGTCCGTCAGCGTCAGGCGGCCCGTAGCGCTGAGGGTGATTTCCGCTGGGGACGCCTTCTCATCCCCGGCAGTGGTGGTGGCCAGGGCGCTGTCCGTTAGCGTCAAGGTATCGGCGGTTACGGACAGCTGGCCCGCGGACCCCGCGAAGGCCCCCAGCCCCGCCGCCTGTTCACTGGTGCTCGTAAGGCGAACCCGATCCAAGGACACCTCCGGGGCAGAGACCGTGATCGCGCCCGCGTTTCCCGGGCCTCGAACGGAGGTCGATAGGATTGACGCGGACGCTCCCAGGGACGCCGAAAGATTAAGGGTTATGAAGCCGGCGTTGCTCAGGCCGCTCCGAGATACGGCCCGGGAGGTCAGCACGTTCCCTCCGGATAGCGTGAGCGTATCCCCGGAAATCAGAATGTTCCCTGCATCCCCCGAGGCGTCGTCGCGGGCCTCTGCGAGCGCCTCGAGGGCCGTCAGCTCGAGAACCGGGGCGCTCAGCTCGAGGGCCCCCGCCGGCGCAGCGCCTAAGGTGGTGGACTCCAAACGGGTTGATGCGATGGTGAGGCGCTCGGATGCGGTAAGAGCGATGATCGCCGGATCAAGGGAGGCCGTCGCTTGGGTCTCCGTGCTGAGGGAAACCTCTCGCAGGGTCACCCGTTCTCCCTCTAAGCGCAGGGCCCCGGCGGCGCCCACGGGTCCCTCTCGCCTAAGGGGGTCTGCGCTCGAGGTGCTGGCCAGGATCGCCCCCTCCAGGGTGATGTCGGGCGCGAATAGCCCCACCTGCCCCGCACTGCCTTCTCCGGTCACGGAGCTCTCGAAGATCCCCTGCCCGGTCTGTCGGATCAGGCTATCGGCCTCCACCCGCACGCCCCCGCCGTCCCCCCCATCGGAAAACACCTTGGAGGACAGGCGATTGAAGCCCGTCAAGGTAATGCGATCGCCAATGAGCCCTACGCGCCCCGCATTACCCGTTGCCGAGGCGAGGGAAACCGCCTGCACGGTCGCCCCCTCCAGGCTCAAAAGGGGCGCTCGAAGCAGCACGTTGCCTGCATCCCCTTGCGCCGTGGCGTCGGCCCGAAGTTCGCTGGCGAGCACCTCGAGCACCGTCGTTGCATCCAGGGAGATGGTCCCGGGCCGTTCCCGTGCGCTCGCGCTGTTCACCGTCTCCAGCAAGCTGTTTTCGATGCGAAGGGCATCACCGTTAACGGTAACGAGCCCCGCCGCGCCGGTGGTGGGACCAAAGACCGCTTGCGAGACGCTCGACAGGGTAGTGCCTTGAAGCGTGAGCGCTGGCGCCAGGAGCGTGATTGCGCCGGCGTCCCCCGAACCTCGGCTTGTGGTTGCAAGGGTCCCATCAATGATGGTCAGGCGCTCCGTGGCGGCGGCCCGGAGCAGGCCCGCATCCCCGCCCCCATCATTGCTCTCAGACAAAAGGCGCGTCCCCTCGGAAAGGGTTAAGCGATCGCCTTCCAGCAGAATATCGCCCGCCGATCCGGTCGCACCGACCGTGGCATCGGCCCGGAGGGTCGTGGCCGTTACGAGCAGATCCGGCGCGGTGAGGCGCAGGCGCCCCGCGGCGCTTGCCCCCGTGCTGTTGCTTTGAAGCTCACTGCCCAAAACCTCGAGGGACTGGGTGGCGTCCACCGTAATGCGCCCTGGCTCCGCGGCCGCCTCCGTCGCTCCCGTCTCCACGCTGAAGGCACTGTCAGTGATCGATAGGGCTTGCCCAATTAGGGCCACGGTGCCCGCCGATCCCACCGCACCGCCCTCGGGAGGCAGCACCGTTATGCGGGCAAGCTCCGCGAGCGTAAAAGGCAGGGTCGCCTCAAGGGTCCGCAGCGCCTCCCCATCCAGCGCACCCACGAGGGATTCCACCAGCGCCGCCGGGCTCGTTGCCGTTAGCACCGCCCCCGTCTGGGCCGAAAAATAGGCCCCGAGGCCCGCGAGGAAATCGCCGAGAGAGGTGGACGATAGGGAAAGGGACAGGCCCTCCGCTAGGGCCGCAGAGGCGTCGCTCAGTAGCAAGGCGGTACTCGCTAGGGATTCGGAGCTACTCGCTAGGGAAGCCCCCCGTACGGTAAGCACGGGCGCGTCCAACCGCACCGAACCTCCATCCCCCGCGCCCACCGCGGAGGACGCCAAGCGGGCCCCCGGCGTAAGCGTGAGCGCGCTGGACGCTTCAATGTTGATCGCCCCTCCAGATCCCTCCCCCGCTTGGGCCTCCGAGGTGATCAAAGTGCCCCCCACCAGCGACAGCGTGGCGCCCCTGAGGAGAATATCGCCGCCATCGCCCGTGGCACCGGCAAGGCTCTCGGAGCGTACTTCACTCCCGTCGAGCGTGAGGCTCGGGGCCGTTAGGGTGACGCTTCCTGCATTGGCGCCCCCAGTGGTGTTCGCCTCAAGCACACTATCCGTAAGGCGCAGCGTGCTCTCCCCGGTGAGGGTCAGCAGCGCCCCCGCGCCCCCAGCGCTTTGGTTCGACGCAGTCACCGAGGAGGCATTCAGAAGCAGTTCTGCCCCCTGCAGCCGCAGCTGGTTAGCCGTGCCCCCAGCAGTGCGCGTCGCCAAGCGACTGCTTTGCACCGTCACCAGCTGTCCCCCAACGATGGCAAGCTCCGCCCCCTCATTGGGGGTCGCGGCGATCCCAGGACGCACCGCGAGGAGGTCGGAATCCTCAAGGGACAGCGCACCAGAAGCAGACAGCCCCAGGGAAGGGGCCTCCAGGCGCGTCCCGGAGAGGCTAATCCGGGGAGCGGTAAGCGCCAGGGCCTCCGGAACACGCAAGGTCACTCCGCTTAGGTCGAGGACTCCGCCCGCAGCTCCTAGCAAGAAGGTGTCCGGTGTCGCTCCCGACGGGCCATCGGCCGTTCCAAAAAGCGCTCCGTCGCTAAAGCGAAGGTTATCCGCCACAGCAAGGTGAATTTGGTCGGCGCCGGAGATCGCGGCGCCCGAGGCCAGCGTCAGGCCCTGGCCATTGAACAAAAAGAGGGATGCATTGCTCGGAAGCCCGGTCCCCCCATCGACAAGCCGGAGAGGACCGGAGAGCTGGCTGTCCTCTAGCCCTCGTACGCGAGCAATCACGTTGCTGACGGACGGCGCAGTACGCACCGTGAGCCCCTGCCCGGGATAAAGACTCAGGGCCGAGAAGCTTAGAAATTGATTGGCGCCTGAAACCCGGCTCTCCCCGGGCCCGACGAAGGCCACCCCCGCCTCGTTGAAGGACAGGGTCGGGGCCGGCGCGAAGGCCGCGTCGAGTGCCAGGGGCGCAAAGCTCACCCCCACGGGGGCGGTGATCGCCAAATTCACGGCGCCGGTCTGGTCACGCACGCGAAAGCGCTCCCCGCCGGCAAAGCGCACCGTATCGGCCCGATGCAAAAACAGCGTGCTGGCTGTATCCAGCCGCGCCTCGGGCCCCACCACCATGCCCTGGGGATTGAGGAGATAAAGCGTGGCGTCGGCGCTGAGCGCGCCATCGATGCGCGTGCCGTCAAGCCCCGTGACCCGCGCCACAATGGCCTGAATGGAGGGTGCTAGGGCTTGGAAATGCAGGCTTTCCGTGGCACCAACATTAAGCGATGAGAAGCTATGGAAAAGATTTTGACCGTTAGAAGACAGCGCACCGAAGGCCTCGGGGACCAGCATGGCACCCTGCAAGGACCCCGACGGCCCGAGGGAACCGTCGAAGGTGAGCTCCCCGTAGGAGGGCGCCCCCAGCAACAGGGTGCAGGAAAGGGCGAGCGGACGAACGCAAGCCCAGGCCTGGGCCTTCGACGAGAACGCCTTCATCGCGGCTCCGCCTATTAATGAAAATCATTGACAGGGTTTTACCGAAGCCCACAGCTTTTGTCTAACGAACCAGCCCTAGGCCCGCCCCCGCTCGAGGTGCTCCTGAATCTCCTCAAGGCTTAGGCCTTTCGTCTCCGGGGCGTACTTGAGCACCAGCACGGCGCCGAGCACGGGGCCAATGGCCACCAGGGTAATGGCCCAGGAGATGCCCATGACCGGAATCAGCGCGGCGATCATGAGGGGCACGAGCACCTCCGTCACCCGACCAAAGAGGTTCGTGGTCCAGCCATACCCGGTAGCGCGAAGATCCGTGGGGAAGAGCTCGGAGGCATAGACATGAGTGGCCCCGATGGCGCAGTTGAAGAAGAACACGGTGGCGATATGCCAAAAGTATTGCCCAGGCACCGTTTGTGTGTGGAACAGCCCCACGATGGCCACCGCCGCAATCGCGTAAAAGGCCGCGCAGGTGATTTTCCGTCCCAGCCGATCGATCAGCTGTCCCGCCAGAAGATGACCGAAGGCGCCAGCGATGTAGGCCCACATCACCACATCTCCCACCTCCGCCGGGGTCATGCCCACGTCCTCCCGGGCGTAGATCGCCCAGTAGGCCACGGAGGGCGCGATGACCAGATAAACGCAGTTCCACAAGAGGGACACGATGTTCACCCGGGGTAGATAGCGCGGCTCAAAGAGGCGCTTGGCCTCGGCCACCTGGTGCGCCAGGGTTTGGCTGAGCGTCATGACAGCACGCCCGGAAGCTACCGCTGTAAAGCGGGCCGTTTCCCGAACCCCGAAATAGAGCACGGGCAGCAGGAATAGAGGCAAAGCGCCGATGAGATAGAGCCCTCGCCAGTGGGCAGCGTCGTAGGGAAGCGAAAGGCTCGCCGCCCCCGCCTCCACAAGACTCATGGCAAAGTCATGGGCCGGGTTCCCCACAGCGCCCTCAAGCAGCAGAAAGAAGGGGGAAGCTTTGGCCATGGCCACCGTACCCACGGTGGCAAAGGCCGTCAGCACGGTGATGCCGGTCCCGCGGAAGCGCGAGGGCAGTTCCTCGCCGGCAATGATGATCGCAAGGCCGTACTGGGCCGTTAGAAAGAGCCGAGCGATGGTTTGCCAGAGCGTGAATTCCCAGGCGGTTTGGGCAAAGGCCGTCGCGAGGCTCGCTAGGGAAAAGCCACCGACGGTCAGCACCAAAAGATTGCGCCGCCCGAAGTGATCGGCCCCCATCAGGAAGAAGAAGGACGCCACCATGCCCGCCCGGGTAATGGCGTAGATCGTGCCCCAGTCATCGAGCTCGATGCCCAGGGTCGCTCGGACATCCACAGAGGCCAGGGTCAGCATGGAGGCATCAAAGCCCTCATACAGCGTGGCGATGCCCAGCAGTAGCAGTAATACGATGTGGTAGGCGCTTAAGCGCTCTGATGCTTCCGACCCTGTGGTCACGCGGGCCCTCCCCCGGTGGTCGACGGCCGAGTCTGCCACGAATCGAAGGCCCCACCTAGCGCCTTGAAAGCCCTGCTAGAAGGCAGGCAGGCTAGGGCAAAGAGATCGGACCGGACCGATCCGAAGCTGAGGGGAAGCCACTACCGTGAACCTGCGAATCCATTTACGCGCCCTGCTTGCCTGTGCGCTTCTGGCCTTCGTGCTACCCGCCGCCGCGAGCGATGTTGATCTCGTCCGAGAGACCCTGGCCTCCGATTCAGCGGAGGGGCTACTGTTTCTTTCCCAGGAAGACCGCGCCGTGGCCTTCGCCCACATCAAGGAGCTGGTCCCCACGCGCACGGTGAGGAAAAGCGCGGCGCCCCTCCCCCTCGAGCCTGCGCCGCTGAATTTCGATGCCCTCCGCTACGAGGTGGAGGGGGAAACGTTCAGCCTCGAGGACTTCACGCAGCTCAGTGGACACCGGGGCCTGCTGGTACTGGAGGGGCAGCGCATTCGCCTTGAGCGCTATGGCCCGGGGCACCACGCGGACACCCGGTGGATTTCCTTTTCCGTGACCAAATCCATCACCTCGCTCTTGATCGGGGCTGCTCTGAAGGATGGTTACCTGACAAGCCTGGATGAACCGGTCGCTCACTATCTCCCCCGCTTCCGCGGGACGCCCTATGAGGACGTGACCATCCGCCATGTGCTGCAGATGGCCTCCGGCGTTGCCTGGAATGAGGACTACACGGACCCTAAATCCGATGTCGCCCAGGCCGGTGGTGCGAACGGCCTCGCGTTGGTGCGCTACCTCGCAGCCCTCCCCCGCGCGGCAGAACCGGGGGCGATCTTCAACTACAACACCGGGGAGACGAATCTCGCCGGGGAAATTCTCCGGGCAGCCCTGGGCAATAACGCAAGCACCTATCTCGAGCACAAAATTTGGCAACCCTTTGGCATGGCGGACGATGCCTACTGGGTGCTCGGAGGTCCCGCAGGGGGGGAAACGGGAGGCTGCTGCCTGAACGCCACCCTGCGGGATTATGGGCGGCTTGGGCTCTTCGCCCTCAACGGCGGGCGCCGCCCCGATGGCAAGGACGACGCACAAGGCACCGTGCTTCCCGATCGATGGATGGAGGACTCGACGACCCCCTCCCCCGCAGCGCCCTTCTACGGCTATCTATGGTGGCTCTATCCCAACGGCACCTTTGCCGCTCAGGGGATCTTCCGCCAGCAGATACTGGTCGATCCGACCCATAACATCGTTATTGCGGCCCACAGCAATGCCCCCACGGCCACGGGCGGTGCCTACAGCCAGCATCTCGCAGCGCTGACCCAAGCGCTCCGGCAGGCGGTGATCGAGCAGCAGGAACCTTAAGCGAGCGATGGACCTCATCCGAGTTTCCGCTGTCCTGCCCTTCACTGGGTTAGCCCTCGCGCTTGCCGTGCAAAGCCCCATCGCCGCGCTCTTTTTTGGGCTTGCGGTGGCCCTGGGGCGGGGGGCCACCCCCCGCTACGCGGCCCCCTGGGGTAGCCGTGCGCTCCAAGCGGCCATCGTGCTCCTGGGCTTTGGCTTAAACGCGCAGGAGGTTGTGGCGCTCGGGCAGGGGACGCTTCTATTGACTGCCGGGACCGTGCTTGGGGTCCTTGGAGCCGGCTTTTTGCTCTGGAGGCTTCTTAAGCCACCACGGATCCAGGGCGCCCTTTTAAGTGCGGGGACGGCCATCTGCGGCGGCACCACCATCGCCACCCTTGCGCCAGTGCTGAGGGCGAAACCGGAGGACACGGCCACCTGCCTTGCCCTGGTGTTTTTGATGAATGCGGTGGCCGTTCTTATCTATCCCGTTCTTGGGGCTCAGCTTGCGCTCAGTGATACGCAGTTTGGGCTCTGGGCGGCCCTATCGATCCACGATACGGCGTCCGTGCTCGCCGCCGCGGCAAGCTTTAGCCCGGAAGCGCTGGAAACGGCGACGGTGGTGAAGCTGGGCCGCACGCTCTGGCTTATCCCCCTTACCCTGATCGCCAGCGCCCTCACCCGGCGCCGGGGGGCAAGTCCCTTCCCCCCCTTCATCCTATTTTTTCTGGCGGCGGTGATGCTGCGGACCCTTCTGCCCCTCGGGCCGGATTTTTTGAGCGCTACGGCTCTGGCCTCCAAGACCCTTCTGCTTGGCGCGCTTTTTCTCATTGGCATGCAGATCGATCGGGAAGCTCTGAAAACCTTGAGCCCCCGGCTCGGAGCCCAGGGGCTTCTCCTATGGCTACTGGCGTCGGGAGCCGTACTGACCGCGCTACTAACGGTGCCCGGGCTCAGCGGCGCTTAGACGCCCTTGGTACCCTTGGGGCGCCACGCACCAAAGGCCAGGGAAGCCGCGGTCAGGGACCCGTAGATCACCATCCCCAACGCCGCCGCCAGGTAGATACCGTTCAAGCCAAGATCGAATTGATCCAGGGCAACGGTGGCGCCCCCCACGGCCACGAGAAAGCGCAGAAGCGTCGCAGTCACGGGCCAGCCCACGCGCCCCGCCCCCTGGGAGGCGAAATACAGCGCAAGCCCTACGCCGAGGAACGCAAAGGCTGGACCCACGTGGGTCATGTAGGCCACCCCGGCGGCCAAGGTGGGCGGATGGTCCGTGAAGAGCCCCACCCAGCTCTCGGGGAAGAGCGCAAGCAGCAGCCCGACCACGCCGGTAAGCGCGCCGGCAGCGCCGGCCCCAAGCCAACCGATATGCTCCGCCCGAGCCACCTGCCCGGCGCCAATGTTCGTACCCACCATGGCCGTGAGCGCGGCCCCGATGCCAAAGACGAGGGGGACGAGGAGGAACTCAATGCGGGAGCCGATCCCATAGCCCGCCAGCGCATCGACCCCCTGCCGCCCCACCAGCGCCGTCAGGGAAACGATAGTGAGGACCGTAAAGAGCGGAGACAGCAGCGCGGGAAGCGCTACGCGACCGATGTCCTGAAAGGCCCCGCGCTGGAGCTGTAGTCGATCCCGACGAAGCCGAAGGGCCTGATCGCGGTAGAGAAGCCAAGCCAGAAGGAAGAGGCTATTGACCGCAGCCACGCTGACCACGGAGACAGCGGCCCCGGCGAGCCCAAAAGCTGGCACCCCAAAGGCCCCAAGGATGAGCACGCCTGATAGGGGGACCTGCACCGCAGCAGACAGCAGCATGACCCGGGCCGGGAGCTGCATGTTCCCCGTCCCCCGCAGCGCCGCACTTAGGGTGTTGACGAGCCAAAGTACGATGCAGGCGGGAAAGAGAATGGTGCCGTAACCCAGGGCCTGGGACAGCACCGCGCCCTCCCCCCCAAGGGTGCGAAGCAGCAGCTCCCCAAAGAGTGCGAAGGCGAGGGCCATGGCGAGGGCAAAGGCGCCGGCCAGGGTCAGGGCATGCCATAGAAGGGTCTCGGCCCGGGCCCGATCCCCAGCCCCGAGCGCCCGAGCAATAGACGACGCCACGGCGCCGCCCAGGGCGCCTCCGGACATCATCTGATTCAGCATCAAGAGGGGGAACACCAGCGCCATGGCCGCCAGGGCCTCGGGACCAAGGCGCCCCACAAACCACACCTCCGCCATGCTGACCACCGCCTGCACGAGGAAGGCCACCACATTCGGCGCGGCTAAGCGTGCCAGCAGGGGAAGGGGCGGCGCGCTGAGCATCGCTTGGGTTCGCGGGTCCATGGGGCGTATCCAAACTATTGAGGAGGCGGGAGCCTTGGCCATGGCCTCGCGGAAGTCAATCGCGAGCCTTGCGGTGACCGTCCTGGGGGCGTAGCGTCCGTCAGGAAGGGGAGGACAGCACATGGTCATCAACCTGGCTTCGAAGGCCTTCATCGACGCCCCGGAAGCGTTCTACGAGCGGGCCCGGCGAGAACACCCCGTCGCGCCAGCGCGCATCGGTCCCTTCAAGTTCACGGCCCTTTGGCGCTTTGAGGATTGCCAGAAGATCTTGAAGCATCCAGGCATCAGCCGTAACCGAGGCAAGGCCCTGGCGAAGCCCGCCACCGATCTCCCCTTTGCCCTTCCCTTGCCCAAGCGCCTAAAGCCCCTCGTGAAGAGCATGATCACGGAGGACGATCCGAATCATCGGCGCCTGCGCAACCTGGTTCGTGGCCAGTTCACGCCTCAGGCCATTGGCCAGCTCCGAGGCGCCCTTGAGCACCATGCTGATCGCCTTCTCGCGGAAACCGGGGAAGGGAAACCCTTTGAGGTACAGAGCGCCCTTTCCCTACCCCTGAGTACCCACGCCATCGCGACGATGCTCGGCGTCGACGATGGCGTCATGCCGGAACTGAAGCGCGCTTTAAACACCGTTTCCACGGGCTTCTCCCTGTGGCGCATTGGCACGCTGCTATTTCGGGACCTCCCCAAAAGCGCGGCCTTCCTTGAGGGGGTGATCACAGCGAAGCGCCAACAGCCCGGCGCCGATCTCCTCTCCGGGCTCCTCATGCCGGCCCAGGGCGAGGCGCCCCTCTCCGACGAAGAAGCGCTGGCCATGACCTTCCTCCTCATGATCGCGGGCTTCGAAACCACGACCCACCTCGTGAGCAATGGGGCCCATGCCCTGCTCCAGCACCCCGGCGCGCTCGCCGAACTGAGGGAGAATCCCACCCTCTGGCCGGAAGCGATTGATGAAATCCTTCGGCTCTACGGGCCCATTCACAGCACGAAGCCCAATTTTGCTGCGGAACCCATCACGGTCCGGGGCATCACCCTTCCCCGGGGCACGCCCATCATGCCCATGCTGGGCTGCGCCAACCGGGATCCGGACGCCTTCGAGGATCCGGAAGCGTTCCGCATTCATCGCCCGCACCGGCACCATCTTGCCTTCGGCTACGGACCTCACTACTGCCTCGGTGCCCATCTGGCCAAGCTCGAGGCGGAGGTCGCCCTGCGAGCCCTTTTTGAACGCTACCCCCGCCTTGGGCTCAGCACGGCCCATCCCCCGCCTGAGCGCGCCACCCTGCCTGGCTGGGCGCGCTATAAAGCGCTCTGGCTCCAGCCTGCTTGAGGCGCTCCAGGGCCCCTAGCCAGCCATCGCCAAAATGCTAAAGTCGAAGGCTGGGAGCTTGGGGAGCTATTGCTATGCGTTATCAACTCGCGCCGATCATAGCGGCGCTTCTGCTGTCTGCCTGCGGCTCAGAGCATGTCTCAGAGCCCCCCGCATCAACGCCGGAACCTTTAGCGAGCCCCGAAGCCGCGGTAACGGAATCAGGGGCGAATAATCCCGCCGGCCGACAGCCGCTCTACGGCGATCTTCACGTTCACACCGCCTACTCCTTCGATGCCTTCGCCATGGGCACCTTGGCGAGCCCGGACGACGCCTACCACTTTGCGAAGGGGGGCGTGCTCAATCACCCCGGCGGCTTCCCCATGCAGCTTGACCGGCCCATGGATTTCTACGCGGTCACCGATCACGCCTTCTTCATGGGTGCGCTCAAGGCCATGACGAATAGCGAAACGCCCCTGTACGAGCATGAGCTTGCGCCCTCCGTTCGCTCCATGGGCGATGAGCAGTCCCGCGGCGGCATTTTTCAAACGCTCATTGATTTTGTGCGCTCCGATCGCCGCATGGAGCTTGTGGACGACCAGGTGTTTTCCGACGCCTGGCAAGACATCATCGAGACCGCCAATCGTCACAACGACCCCGGTCGCTTCACCACCTTTATCGGGTACGAGTACACCGCGTCGGGCCCGGAGTTTGAGAACCTGCATCGCAACGTGATATTCGACGGCGCTAAGGCGCCCCTGCTGCCGTTCTCCCGCCTTGATTCAAGCAACCCCGAGGACCTCTGGCGCTGGATGGACCAGCAGCGCCAGGCGGGGCTGGAGTCCTTAGCCATTCCTCACAACTCCAATGGGTCCAACGGTTGGATGTTCAGCCAGCTCGATTTTGCCGGAAATCCCCTCGATGCCTCCTACGCGGAGCTGCGCATGCGCAACGAACCGCTGGTGGAAAACTCCCAAATCAAAGGGACCTCCGATACGCACCCGGCCCTGTCCCCCAACGACGAGTGGGCAGACTTCGAAATCATGAAGGTGCGCATTGCCTCGAACCTGCCGAGCCAACCGGACGGAAGCTATGTTCGCCAAGCTCTGATGCGGGGCCTGGAATTTCAGGAAGCCAAGGGCTTCAACCCCTTTAAATTTGGGGTGATCGGTTCCAGCGATACGCATAACGGCAGCTACGCCGGCGATGACGACAATTTCTGGAGCAAAACCGGCATTCTCGACGATGAGCCGAAGGAGCGCGGGTCCGTGCCCCTGGATGGGGAACCGCCCCGCTACCTCGATACCTATCGCAGCACCTGGAGCGCCGGCAGCTTGGCCGCGGCCTGGGCGGAGGAGAACACCCGAGAATCGATCTACGCGGCCTTCCGGCGGAAGGAAACCTTCTCCACCTCCGGCAGTCGCATCGCCGTGCGCTTCTTCGCAGGCTACGACCTCCCGGAGCCTGGCGCAGCCGATTGGGTCGGCGATGCCTACGCCGCGGGCGTTCCCATGGGCGGCGACCTTCTAACTCGAGGCACGGAGGCCCCAAGCTTCCTAGCCTGGGCGCGCCAGGATCCGGAAAGTGCGCCCCTGGCCCGGTTGCAGGTCATCAAGGCCAGCGTGCGGGACGGGAAGGCGCAGGAAAGGGTCTTTGACATCGCCTGCCCCGGGGGCGCCGCCGTCGACCCGGAAAGCCATCGCTGCCCCGAAAGCACGGCCACCGTGGATCTCACAAGCTGCGCTCTCCTCGGAGACGGCGCAGCGGTGCTTCAGGCGCGCTGGAGCGACCCCGATTACCAGCCCGGGGAAACGGCCATGTATTACATCCGAGCCCTGGAGAACCCCAGCTGCCGCTGGTCAACCTGGGATGCGCTTCGCACCGGCGCCACGCCGAACCCGGCCCTCCCCCTCACCATTCAGGAGCGGGCCTGGAGCTCCCCCATTTGGTTGAGCGCTGCCGCGCCCTAGGGAACCCGGGGACGTGTCCATGGGTCGTCATCCGCTAACGATCTTCCTGGTCGTTGGCGCCCTCCTCTTTGCCGTGGATCGCTGGCGATCCACGGAATCGATCGTCATCGATAAGGCGGTCGCCGAACGCGTGGCGGGGTTATGGGAAACGCAAATGGGGACGCCCCCGGATCCGGAGACGCTGGACGCCCTGCTGACCGCTTGGCTCCGGGAGGAAGTCTTCTATCGGGAAGCGCTGCGCCGAGGTCTCGACGCGGACGATACGGTGCTTCGTCGACGGCTCGTGCAGAAGCTCGAGTTTCTCGTGCAGGACATGACCTCGGGAGCGGTCAGTGACGGGGACCTTGAGGCCTACTTTGAAGAACATCGGGAACGCTATCTCCTGCCAGAACGCTGGACCTTCGTGCAGCACCAATACGCCACGGCGGCAGAGGCCGAAGCCGCCCTCGAAGCCCTCCGCCAAGGGGAAGCACTTCCCCGCGGCCTAGAGGACCTGCCCCGCCACTTCGTCGGAAAGTCCCAGGCGGAACTGCAGCAAGCGCTCGGCAGCGCGCTGGCGTCAGCGCTCCCGGTGATGCCGCTGAATCAATGGGTAGGCCCGCTAGAAAGCCCCTTTGGGAGCCATCTTTTGCGCCTCGAAGCCCGCCTTCCGGCGGAGGTGCCGCACCTGGGCTTCGTGGCCCCGCGGGTGCGGACCGATTATCTTCGGGATGCCCGAGAGGCCAGCCTCGATCGTTTCTTCCAATCGGTGCGGGGACGCTATGGCGTTGACGATCGGCGCTAGGCTGCGCCGAGCCTGGCCAAGGCTCTTCTTGCTCTTGCTGCTTTGCGCCGCCTTTCCCGGCAAAGCTCACGAGATTCGTCCAGCGCTCCTTGAGCTCACGCAGCTGACGGAAACGGAGTGGCGCCTGCGCTTTCGCCAGCCTCAGATGATGGGGCGCGTCCTCCCCCTGGTCCCTCAAAGTAACTGCGCGCAGGAGGAACGGGGCGTAACCCTGGCCGTGGATGCGGTGGAAACCGAATACCGGTTGCGCTGCCCCGAGGGCCTCACGCGCCTCGCCATGCCCGGCCTTGAACGTACCCTCGCGGATGCCATGGTGACGCTCCTGCCCCTCACGGGAGAGCCCCAACAGTTCAGCCTCAGCCCACGAAATCCCGAGCGGGATCTGCGCCAAGGGGCCGCGGTGCCGGCCTACCTCGCCCTTGGCATCGAGCATCTGGTTTTTGGGATCGACCACGTTTGCTTCGTGCTTCTGCTGGTCTACCTTTACCCCACGCTGCGCCAGCTCCTGCTCATCGTGACGAGCTTTACCCTAGCCCACTCCCTGACCCTAGGCCTCGCGAGCCTCGGCGTCCTGACCCTTCCCGGGGGGCCGGTGGAGGCCCTCATCGCCCTCAGCATTGTGCTCCTGGCGGCGGAGGCCCTGGGTCGCCCGGGGGCACGGACTGCCCCAGCCCTAGCCCCATGGAAACTGTGCTTTGCCTTTGGCTTGCTCCATGGCCTGGGCTTTGCGGGTGCGCTGGAAAGCCTGGGCCTGCCCCCCGAAGGCACCTTCTGGGCCTTGCTGCTCTTCAACGTGGGTCTCGAGCTCGGCCAGCTTGGGGTCGTAGTCAGCGCCCTCCTGCTCGGCGGGATCCTGCGCCACTTCACCCCTAAACCGAGCGCACGCCTGGCCACGCTCCCGCCCTACGTCCTCGGCAGCGTGGCCGCCTTTTGGTTTGTGGAACGAACCGCTTCGGTTTTTACGGGCTGAGAATCCTTGACTTAGGGGCGCCCAAGCCCTAGGGTGCGCCCCTCTGTCGAACGCGCATCCCTCGCTTTTCCCCTGGGACCGTCGACTTTGTTTGCCCCAGCCTCGCCGCGCGTCGAGATGGCGGCTCCCGCTTCGCACCGAGATGGAAAGCGAAGCCAAAAGGAAAATCTCTTGAGTAATCTAACGTTTGACGGCCTCGGGCTGGGTGCAGACCTATGCCAGGTGCTCGCTAGTGCAGGTTTTACGACCCCCACCCCCATCCAAGCGAAAGCCATCCCGGAACTGCTAACGGGCCAGGATGTGCTGGGCATCGCCCAAACCGGCACGGGAAAGACGGCGGCCTTCGCCCTTCCGCTCATTGAAAAGCTGGCCAATGCGGGCCGGGCTCGTCCCCGCTGCCCCCGGGCGCTCATTCTTGCCCCGACCCGGGAGCTGGCCGCCCAGATTCAGACGGAAATCCGTCGCTTCACCGCGGGGCATAAAACTCGCAGCTTCTGCGTCTTCGGCGGCGCGGCCATTCGGCCCCAGGCTCAAGCCCTGGCCCGCGGCACGGAAATCCTCGTGGCCACCCCGGGACGGCTCATCGATCTCATGACCCAGCGCATGGTGAGCCTTGGGGAAGTGCGCCATTTGGTGCTCGACGAGGCGGACCGGCTCCTGGATATGGGCTTTATTGCTGATATTCGCCGCATCGTCGCGGACCTTCCCCGGGCCCGCCAGTCCCTGCTCTTCTCCGCGACCATGTCCGGAGAAATCGCGGAGCTGGCCAATTCGCTCCTGAAGGACCCGGTGCGCGTGGAAGTCACCCCGGAAGTGGTGACCGTCGATGCCATCGAACAGGGCGTCTATCCCGTGAAGGGGGACGCGAAGCCCGAACTCCTTCGCCAGCTTCTGTCCCGTAACGACGTCCGTAAAGCCATTGTCTTTACCCGCACCAAGCACGGCGCCGATCGCGTCGCCCGGCGTTTGAACGCCGCGGGCATTGAAGCCAGCGCTATCCACGGCAACAAGACCCAGGGCGCCCGCCGCAAGGCCCTTGAGGGCTTCAAGCAGGGCAAGGAATGGGTGCTCGTGGCCACGGATATCGCTGCCCGGGGGATCGACATCTCCGGCATCACCCACGTCATCAACTTCGAGCTGCCCCACGAGCCGGAAAGCTACGTCCATCGCATTGGTCGGACGGCCCGGAACGGCACCACAGGCGTCGCTTGGTCCCTGGTGGAACCCGCGGAAGGTCGGCAGCTGGGCGCCATTGAGCGGCTTCAGCGCATCGACATTCCTCGCCTCGACGCCCCCGAGGGCTTCGCGCCCGTGGAACTGCAAACGC
>JAYOYG010000049.1:0-16272 GCA_038153445.1 Pseudomonadales bacterium | reverse complement strand
ACCAGCCAAAAAGCCCGACATAGATCTGCCGAATGTGATGTTCCGCGAGGCCGTAAAGCTGCTCCGTGGTGTAGTGCGTCTTAAAAGTTTCCGGCCAGACCAGAGCCGCAATGGCTTCCCCGGGACCAAGGCCCCGGTTCGCCATGCGCACCGTCTGATCCCAAAGGAACTGGATCGAATCCCGATAGCGCTCGATGGTCTCGGCGATGAGCTCGGCGCCTTCAAGGGGCGGCCCATGAGCCCCCGCCAGGTGCGTTGCCCCCAGGGCCCCAAGCTCGTCGAGGCCCTTCAGGAGGATACGGGGGTCCCGATATTCCTCTCCGCGAATGGCGAATACGTTAAAAAGCGCAGGCCATAGCAGGTTATTGACCGCCAGCTTAAGGGCTGGGAACCAGATCGTGATGGAATCGGTGGCATCGGAGGGGGCGGGCAGAAAGTGCACCTCAAGGCCCGCCAGGGTCGTTTGGGTGGGCTCAAGAAATTCATGCTGGGCCGGCACGTAGCCTGGCGTAAAGGGCGCGTGCGCCGGGTTCCGGAAGAATCGGCCCAGACCCACGTTGACCAATCCTTCGGGGCCGCTCTCGGGCAGTAGAACGCCAAATTGATGGGCGAGGCCGCGCGAGCCTCGCGGACCTACTTCGCCGGAGAAGCGGCGCAAGTTACCGGGGATGCCCGCGTGGCCCCAGATGGGCAGTTCCGGCGCTTCAGCAAGAAGCGCTTTGGTCCCCCCGATGTAGTGGAAATGACTGTAGACACACGCCACCACGGGATCGGTGCAGACCTCCCGGAAGGCCACGAGCGCCGCCTCCATCTCCTCGACGCACTCCCCCGTGTCGATGACGATGACGCCTTCGGGACCGCGCACGAAGGTCTGGTTGGACAGCCCGTTCCCCACAAAGCACCAGGCCCCGGGGCCTACGGCGTAAAGCTTTTGCGCAAGGCGCGCGCTATGCGCGAGCAGCCGTTCGTGGACCTCCTGGCCAGCCGGTCCCTGCACCCGCCCTTCCGGAAACACCGACCCCAACATGCCTTTCTCCCCAAATGTTTTTTGTTATGCCCCAAGGCTAGCAGAAGGGACGGGGAAAGGTCCGGGTCCGAAAAGCGTGGGGCAATGGCATAATGACGCTCATTGCTAACAACATTGCGCTGCTAGGAAACTGCCCGTGCCTCAGGCTTTATTTCGGTCCCTCCTCGCCCTCGCCTGCCTTTTCGTCCTCGCCCCGGCCCAGGGGGCTGAGCAAGAGCTCTGCCTCGCCGGCGGCACCTACCATTCCGTCAGCACGGTCTGGTTCAATGATGGCAATAGCACCGCTCGGTCCCGGGTCGCCCTCGATGGCGTATTGTTCACCCGTCCCCTGAAGCGGACGGAAGAAACGCGCTGGCTCGGCCTTCAGTTCCAGGGTCTGACCATGGAGGTGGATGGCAAGCCCGTCAGCCCCCGCTTCTTTCAGGTGCCCTTCGCCGTGGAGCTCGACAACGCCACCGGGGCCTGGCTCCAGACCCACTTCAATGGCCCTCTCAAGCTCGAAGACCAGGAGCAGGTGCTGGCTCTCTACGGCACGCTCCAGGGACCGGATAGCACGCTCATTCCTCCCGAGGGCTTGACGCGCCTCGAGCGGGACAGCATTGGCAGCGCGACCGTTCGCTACGACTCCCCCGCCCTGGGCACCATCACCCGCCAAAAGCTGGCCTACGAAACGCTCCGCCCGGGGGATGAGGGGCAGGCCCTGACGGAGCGGGTCGCGGTGGAGCAGGACGAAACCACCCTCACGGAGCTCGCCTGCGGCTTTCGAAGCGCCGACGGCCGTTCCTCCACGGAGGCCTTCTTCCGCGGCGGCATGACCGTGAAAACCCTTCAACGCCTGGCCGTCGCCTGGGATCGCACGCTCGCCGCGCCCCCGGGACTCCGCCTAGCGGTGCTTGGGGAAGATCCGCTCGCCTGGCCGGCGGTGGAGCTGGCCTGGCTCTACCCGCCGCCGCCGAAAACGCCCCTCGCGGACGCTGCCCGCTTTTTGGCCGCCTTGAGCGCGCTCGATCAGGAGCAAATCGACGACGAGGCCCTGAAGGCGCTCCTCTTCAACAATGACCGATTCCTTGAGGCACTACAGGACCAGTTCCGCGCTGGCGCCTTTTCCAAGGCCTTCCAAGAGAATCTTCTCCTGCGCATCGGTCAAACGGATGCACCCCAGGCCCGGGCGCTGCTGGTGACCCTTGCTGCCGATGAGGCGCTCACGCCGGCGGCGCGCTTCGGGAGCCTAATGGCCCTTCGCTATACCCCCTCGAAGCTTGAACCAGAAAGCCTTGACGCCCTTATGGACTTCTCAAGCCTATCCAACCTTTCCGAGGACGGGCAGCAGCTCGCCGATAGCGCGCTCATGGTGCTTGGGGAGGTCGCTCGAAATACGGAGGACGGGGCGGTCACCAGTCGCCTCACCCAGGCGCTCAGCACGGCCGCCAGCGATCAGCGCCGCCTGATTGCCTTAAATGCCCTGGCCAACGCCGGGGACGAGACCACCGTTCCCCTCCTCGGAGATTATCTAAGCGCCGGCAGCGCCACTGTGCGCGCCCGGGCCGCCGAAGCCCTGGGCGGCATTCCCACGACCCAAGCCCGCGCCCTCCTCCAAGGCCAACTCCAGGACGGCAACCCCCCGGCGGTGCGGGCCGCGGCCCTCGAAGGGTTGGGCAAGCAGACCCTGGACGCGGGGGAAGTCGCCGCCCTCACCCGCTTTACGGCCCCGGAGGAGCCCCTCACGGTGCGCCGCTCCGCCATCGCGGCGCTGGCCGCCCAGAAGAAGGCCCATCCCGAGGTGGAAGGCACACTAAAGGCCCTTCTCGTGCAAACCAGCGATCGGGAGTCCATGGAAATTATTATGCGGGCGCTCTATCAGCAGTAGACTCGGAAAAAACGCGAGGAGGCGCACCCCCATGGACTATCGAACGCTTGGCCAAAGCGGCCTGAAAGTTTCTCCCCTCTGCCTCGGCTGCATGAGCTACGGGGAGGCCGGCGCGGGCACCCACGCCTGGACCCTCACGGAGGCGGACAGCTTGCCCTTCTTCCGCCAGGCCCTAGAGGCGGGCATCAACTTCTTCGATACGGCGAACGTTTATTCCGCGGGCAGCTCAGAGGAGATCACGGGGCGCGCCCTGCGTCGCCTCGCGCGCCGGGACGAGATCGTCGTGGCCACGAAGGCCTTTGGGCCCTGGCGCCGCGCCCCCAATGCCCGGGGCCTGTCTCGCAAAGCCCTCTTCCAGGCCATGGACGATAGCCTTCAGCGCCTCGGCATGGATTACGTGGATCTCTACCAAATCCACCGCTTCGATACGGAAACGCCGGTGGAAGAAACCATGGAGGCGCTCCACGATCTGGTGAAGGCCGGAAAAACCCGCTACCTGGGCGCTTCCTCCATGGCAGCGTGGCAGTTCGCCAAAATGCAGCAGGTGGCCGAGCGGAATGGCTGGACGCGTTTCATTTCCATGCAGCCCCAGGTCAATCTCATCTACCGGGAGGAAGAGCGGGAAATGCTGCCCCTGTGCCAAGATCAGGGGGTCGGCGTCATCCCCTGGAGCCCCCTGGCCCGAGGCAAGCTCACCCGCCCCTGGGACACCCAGACCCACCGCTCGGAGAACGACCTCTTCGGCCAGCAGCTCTACAAGGCCATGGAAGCCAACGACCGCGCCATTGTGGAACGGGTACGGGAAGTGGCGGAGGCCCGGGGGGGTTCCATGGCGCAAATCGCGCTGGCCTGGCTGCTCCAGAAGCCCGGGATTACCTCCCCAATTATTGGGGCCACTAAGCCCGAGCAGCTGAGCGACGCCCTTGCCGCCCTGGCGCTCAGCCTTAGCGCCGAAGAAGTGAGTGCGCTGGAAGCCCTCTACCAGCCCCACCCGGTGGTGGGGGTTTACGCACCCCCGGCCCCCGATGGGAAGGTCAGCCTCACGGAAGAAGGGATGAGCGCCTAGGCCTCCAGCGTCGGCAAGCCCGCCCGCAGCTCGGCCTTGGCGATTTTCTCTAGGGTCGAGCGCGGCAGGCTATGCACCGGGAACACGGACCGGGGCACCTTGAAGTCCGCGAGATTGGTCTCACAGTGGGCTTTGATCGCCGCCTCGAGCTCCGCCCCAGACGCCTTTCCCGCCTCGCTGGGGATCACGAAAACCACGGGAACCTCATCAAGCATGGCGTGCTTCTGCCCCACCACGGCGCACTCCTCCGCCAGCCCCGTTTGCATGATCACCGATTCGATCTCCGAGGCGGCAACGTTCTCCGCCCCGACCTTGAGCATGTCCTTGTCTCGGTCGGAGAAGTAGAGCCAACCAGCCTCATCGCTGCGGACGATGTCCCCGGTGTCGAACCAGCCCTCGGCGTCGAAGGCCTTCTCGTTGGCCTCGTCGTTCCGGTAATAAGCTTTGAATAGCGATACCCCTCGCACGCCGCGGATGAAAAGTACGCCCCGCTCGCCGGGGGCCGCCACGGAGCCGTCCTCGCGGCGGATCTGGATGTCGTATTCCGGGGCGACGCGCCCCAGGGTGCCGTGGGGCCCGGGATGATCGACGTCGGTGACGATGCCGTGGGTGAGCGTCTCCGTCATGCCCCACCAGCCGATGGTCTCCACCCCAAAATGCGCGCCCACGGCGGGGAGGCTGGCGGGTCCGCCCCAGAATCGTTGCCCGTGGTCGGGCACGGGGAATTTCATGAGCGCCTTATAGGCGAAGGGAATCATGGACATCCAGGTCACGCCGTGGCGCAAGCAGGTGTCCCAGAAGCGCGACGCGGAAAACTTCGGATGGATGACGAAGGTGCCCCCGGCCCAGAGCGTCGCGAGCATGGAATAGCCCTGGGCATTGGTGTGGAACAGGGGCATGTAGATCAGGGTGACGTCATCCCGACGCAGGCGCATGTGCACGGCGGAGATCTTACCGGCCCAGAGCCCATTGGCATGGGTCCAGAGCACAGCCTTCGGCCGGGAGGTGGTCCCGGAGGTGAACTGAACACTCAGATTCCGCTGGGGATCGACGGGAAGGGCCGGGGGTTCGGCCTCGCTCCGCAGGGCCGTGAAGGGCTCCGCGCCAAGGCTAGCGAGGTCTAGGGACGCCGGCGTCCCCGCATCATTATCCGTGATGAGGAGCCAGGGCAGGTCCGGGCAGGCCTCGCGCAGCAGCGCCCCAAAGGCCGGTTGCGTAATGGCCCCCACGGCCTCCGTGACCTCCTGAAAGTAGCTGAGATCCCGGGCCACGCTTCGCGTATTCGTGGAGACGGCCACGGCACCCACGCAGGCGCAGGCCAGCCAGGCGATAACGAACTCATAGCTGTTATCCAAGTGGATGAGGATGAAATCCCCGGGCTTCACCCCCCGCTCCGCCAGCCCTGCGGCGTGGGCTCGGGCCTCCTGCAGCAGCGCCCGGTAGGTGAGGCTGCGCTCCGGGCCTTCAAAGGGTGCCCAAACCATGGCCACCTTATCGGGGGAGCGCTCAGCCCACTGGGTCAGGAGCCAGGGGATGTCCTGGCCTTGAAAACTGTCCGCCTTTGCCTGATCAATCGCCTGCTTGAGCACCGCACCCCTCCCCTGGCCATTTAATGCAAACAGTTTAGCGCGACGAGGGGCTAAAGCGGACGCTCCATCATGATGTTGCAGCGATCATAGGCCGCGTGATCGATCGGCACTTCCTGAAAGCCCAGCCGGGCATAGAGACCCATGGCGGGCTTCAGCACCGTATTGCTCTCCAGAAACAGCACCTGCCCGCCCCGCGCCCGGGCTTCTGCAATGACCGCTTCCCCGAGGGCCGCCCCGAGGCCCAGTCCCTGCGCACTCGGATCGACGGCCATCTTGGCCAGCTCGAAGCGCCCGCCCCCATGATCCATAAGGGCGCAGCAACCCTTCACTTCCCCCTGGATCTCGGCCATGAAGATGGCCCCGCCCGGGGCCAGGATCTTTTCCTCGGGATTCCCCAGGCTCGCCCAGTCCCCGGCCTCCGGGGTCCAGTGCTGGCGAATCCAGGCGAGGTTTAGGTCGCGAAAGGCCGCCCCGTCGCCATCGCGAAAGGGTCGAATCAAAGTGTGTGGTGTTGGCATGGCAGCTCCCGTCCGTGGGAGCGTTATAGCGCAGGCGCGCTGCGGCGCCCAGGGGGACTTCTTGCAGGACCTAGGCGTTGTCCTCGAAGAGGATGCCCCGGAGCACTTCGATGTTGCGCACGGCCCGGAGGACGTCTTCATTGGGCAGCTGCCGAATGATATCGCCAGAGGTCTTATCAATAACCCGAATGACACTCCGCTTAGCGACCTCATCCATGGAAAACTCCAAGGACCGGCTGGAATCCTTCATGCGCGCGTTCAAGGTCTCCACCGCGGCCTTCACCGCATCAATCATCTGCGTGGGCGAAACCTCGGGCTGCTCGAACTGAGGGGCCGACGCGGCCCGCCCAGGACCGGAGGGTCGCGCCACATCCGCAAGGCGAGTCGTGCCCAGCGCTTTTACGCTGTCTTCCGCTGCCATGACGACCGTCTCCTAAAGTAAAAAACAGAATCTAAAAGCTCTGTGTCTGTAAATCGACAGTAGATTCTGATCCTTTAGGAAAAAGATTTTTAAAGCTTTTCTAGATATTAATTTATATTTTTCAATTACCTAAGGGCGTTACTTAATCTTTTTTTGGCGAAAAGGGTAGCGTATCAAACGTAGAAGTTAGGCTATCAGACAGCGTATTCATCTCTTCGACCAGCTGTTCCATGGCCGTGAACTGGGAAAGGTAACGGTCGTAAATGCGATCCATGCGATCCTCCAGCGCAAGAAGCGCCAGCTCCTGATCTTCGATCTGTCCCTCCATGCGAGAGACGGCTCCCCGCAGCGGACCCCGGGTGGATAGGAGCGCATCGAGGTCCTTGAGCGCATCCCCCGCAAGGCCCGCCGCATCGGCACTCAGCAGGGATTGATTGTTGGTACCCGCCGTGAGCAAGGTACTCAAATTAGTAAAATCAGCGCGGAGGCTTTGGGAAAACACCACTTCATCAATTTCGAGCCGCCCTTGCCGATTGCGCTCGATGCCGAAATCCAGGAGGCGGCTCTTCCCACCGGCAGGGGTGGAACTTTCCCGTCCGACTAAATTGCTTAAGGTTCGACGGGCATAGCTGATAATGCTGTCTCCAAGGAGCACGCCCCCCTCGGCACTATCGGGATCCGTCAGATCGCTTAGCGTTGCCTCCGCCAGGTTATAGGCGTCCACAAGGTTCCGAAGCTTGAGTTCCGTGCCCGAGGTCGTTCGCTCTAAGGAGAAACTTTGCCCTGCCGCAACGCTCCGCAGACTGAGGGTCACCCCCGGTAGAACGTCTTGAACCTCGTTGCTCGCCCGAGAGAAGGTCAAGTTGTTGAGCGTAAAGGTCGCATCGCTAGCCGCTCGCGTCTGCGTCGTGAAATCCAGGCTGCCTGCGCTAGCGGTGATCGTGAATGCCTGCTCAGCCCCGGCCGCACCGGTCACCACAATGCGCTTAGGCGTAGCGCCCACGCCCGTATCAACAATGCGTGCAGATAACCCGAGGCCCGAGCTGTTTAGCGCGGCGACCATAGCCTCCGGCGTATCGGCTGTGGGGGTCACCGTGGTCGTTGTGGGGCTGGAAACCCCAGTGACTATGGTCAGGGTAAGCGCACTGCCACCGTTCACAGGCGCTGAAGCGTCGGCGAAGCCCGAGGAGGCCCGCTCCTCCCCCGCCGCCAGCTGGCTTACGGTGAGATCGTATTGCCCTGGCTCGGCCCCGGCACCCGCGGACACGGAAACCGCCGTGCTGCTATTACTGACGGAAACCTCAGAGAGATCGTTAACGTCATTGAGCGCCTCGAAGGCTGACCGCACGCCTTCAAGAACAGACGTCACCTGGCCGTAGGCCGAAATAGACGCTTCCGACTCGGTGATCTTTCCAGATATCCGGCTCTCCTGTGGCGCTCGTTCCGCAGCGACTAGCGCATCGACGATGGCTTTCGAGTCCAGACCGGAGCCAGCGCCGAGAGCATTTAAGAGTTCGATCGCCATACGTCAGGCGCTCCTAGCGGAGAAAGTCAAAAAGGCTTTGCCCTGCAATCCGAGCAAAGCTGCTTTGAGCGGCTTCCAGAGCTAGCTGATCCGCACGCAGCTTGGTAATCGCTTCTGCAAAATCTAAATCCCGCAAATCCGATATGAGCGCATCGGTTTGCAGCTGCTCCTCGGCCATCACGTCCCGGGTCCGCTCTACGGCGGAAAGGTCCGTTCCGACCCGTGCTAGCCCCAGACTCATGCTCTCGAGCATGCTTTCCAGCTGCGCAAGGGCCCGATCTTGCTGTTGCACATTCGCTTCTAAGCCTTCGGCAAAGGTCTCAAGGACCGTAAAAAAGCCATCGCGAGTACGGACCTCAAAGGTCTCCTCCGATCCAATGGACGTCGCCTCAATTGACAGCCCCGCCCCGAGCTCAAAGCGATTTGTCGCGCTCTCCTGAGCTTCTCCGTTGACCTCGGCTTGTGAATTCAGGGCGTTTTGGACCGTTGCCCAGCCAAGTTCTCCAGTGGGATCGTCCAGGCTAAAGGCCGCGTTAACTCCCGTTTCGCCATTAACCATCAGCGAAACCGATCCCGTGACCTCATCAAGAACACGAAGCTCCGCGGAAAGACCCAGCTCCGCTGCGTTAAGCGCTTCGGCAATCGCTTCGGGAGTTGGGGGATTTATGGTGAGGGTCTGGACCGCTCCCGCCTGGCCGATCGTCAGTGCAAACGGTTCTCCACCGTTTAGCGCAATTTCGGAGGACGCAAAGGCACCAGAGAGGGTCGATTGCCCCTGAGCGAGCTGAGAGATCGTCACCGCATAGGACCCAGGCTCCGCGCCCTCCGAACCCTCTACGGTGAAGCTCTCAAGCGCTGAATCACTGAGGACTCTAGGTTCCTCGGGAACAGAAACGGGCCCGAAGTAGGTCGTTCCCGGACGGGCAATGTTAAGCGCACGGTTTCCCCCAACGGACAATTCGACCCCCGTACTATCGCCGAGGTACTGAACCGCGCCGCTAGGATCTTTCTGAAAGGCCTGGGCTGCGGTCGCTGCTCCTGCGAAAACCGCATTACCCTCAGCATCCTGGGTGTTGGCGAGGGCCAAAAGCTCGTCATTAAGGGCCCGCACCTCCAGAGCAAAGGTTCGCCGGTCCGCAGCGTTATAGGTACCGTTGCTTGCCTGAATGGCCAGTTCCTTCACTCGAATCAAAATATCACTGGCGCTACGTAGGGAGGCTTCCTGCGCCCTGGCCCGGGCTTCAGCACGGTCAAGCAATCCCGTGCGCGCTTCCTGGCCGGTCTTCAGCGCATCCAGGCGGAGCAGCGTTGTCGCATCCTGCGGCGCCTCCCGGGGGGCGTTAAAAGCCTCCCCGCTGCTGATGCGGGCCTGCTGCGCGGACAAATTGCCGGTTAGCGTACCCATCTGAGAAGCCGCACGATTAAATTGTAGCTGCGTCGAGATTTTCATAGCGCCCTCAGATCGCTAGCACCGCGTCAAATAGGTCTTGGGACGTCTGAATGATCTTCGCCGCCGCCTGATAGGCCTGCTGATAGCGAATTAAATCCGCAGCCTCTTGATCAAGGCTAACGCCCGAAACCCGATCCCGGGCTTCCTCAGCCTGAGCCTTTACCACCTCTAGCGCCTGCTCCCCAATCACCGCCTGCCGGGATAGGGTTCCCACGCGACTAGCCAGGCTTGCGTAATAAGCCCCTCCACTCTTGTCGCCAAGAGCGGCTATGGGCCCCTCCGCAAGCGCTGCGAGGCGCTTGAGGTTTCGGTTGTCATCCACCCCGCCCCGGTTGTCTTCTAAGAAGAAGCGATCCCCGCCAGCCGGTTGACCGTCAAAACTCAAAACCGCGCCGCCATAACGAATGGTCGCGCCCGGTATATAGCGTCCCGAGGCCACCACGGTCCCTGAGCTCACCTCCGATATCACGTAGCGCGCCCCGCTCTCTTCGAAGCGAACCTCCATGGGCTCTTCCCGCAAGCTCGCTAGGGGGTCAAAGCTCCCCTCGCCATAGCTCGCGGATACGGTCACGGTCTCGCTACCGGCCAAAAACACCAGCAGATCCTCGCGCTGCGTACCACCCACCCGCAGCCGCGTATCGATGCCCAGTTCGCTCAACAGACTGGGCGTGCCTCCCTCCGCCAAGGTCAAGGAAAAGGCCTCTGGGGCTGTCAGGGACAGCGTTCCGCCAAAAGTGCCTGCAACCCCTGTTAGATTCCCATCGTCACCACTAAACATTTCTTGACCGCTAAGCTCGATGCTCTCGCCCTCGCGGCCTGAAGCGTTACGAAGGATAAGTTCCCCGGAGAGCCCCGCCTGAGCCACGACACCAGTCGTCCCGCTCTCATCGTTAATGGCGCGAACGACCCCATCAAGCGTTGCACCCTCCCCTGCCGCTACAACGAGCTCACCATTGATACGCAGCACGGCATTGGCGCCTAAGGCCGGATCATCAAATACCAGCCGAGTTTGCGCAGAGGCAGTAACGCCCGCCGCCGTCAGGGCCGTCTGACCATTCAGCCAGGAAGCAATAGATGCGGAGGAGATATCACCGCGACCATCGGCCACGATGGATCCGGTTAGAGCGCTTCCATTCAAAACCAAAGCGCCAGCTTCAAGCGCACTCGTGCTTACCTCAGAAATGCTTCCGGAGATGCCCACGGGGAAGGATCGATCTCCATCCAAGCGAAAGCCGCCGGAGGCGCTCTCTAAGGCAAAGGCTCCACTTTCTAAGGACAGGGAGCGATAGGCCTCGCTAGGGTTCTGGGCCCGATAATTGGCCCGCGCGGTAAACCCATTGTCTTCGCGAAAGATCTGCGCCTGATCAGGTTCGGTGAGCGGCGGCCCGGAAAGCAACACCCCTTCTCGTGTGAACACTCGAAACTGGGTAGCCGTTACATCGGGGTTTGCATCCCGCGCGCCGGTAAGGCGAAGCTCAGCCCCCTCGCTGCCGGAGGGCAGCACGACAATTGCACTATTGCCGCCCGCCACCGCCAGGCCGGCGCTAGGGTCCGAATTGTTCAGAAAAACGCTGTCCAACAACGGGGGAACTGGTCTTGGGGCCGTATCCGCCTCAAAGCGAATGGCGCCACGGGCACTCTCGCTATTGAGGGCATCGGCCCGGACGCGGAGAGAATCGGCCGCCGCCAAATGCTCTGCGCGACCGAGGGCGAGCGTTACATCGCCGGCCCCGCCCCGTTGACCACGAACCTTTAGGGCAACGGCCCCACTAGGCGTGCCCTCCACGCGAAGGCCAACACCGTCTAAGCGAACGATGCCGTCACTATCCGCCTCTACCACGCGACGGGGCGCTTCCAGAGATCCCGGAACCACGGCCGACCAGCGTTGGCTCGCAGGATCAAAACGAAGTTCGAAGTTCTCAACCACCGTCGCGCTTGGTGACTCGAGAGTCGTTTCTAGTTTGAAACCGCGCTGCGCATCCAAACCAACCAGCTGATAATCCGGCTTGAGCGCGAAGAGTTCTCGCCCCGTAGCACCGTCTAGGCCCATGCCCGCTCTGTGGTGGCGATTGAGCTCGTCAACGAGCCCCCGAGCCAAGGTATCAAGGGTGCCCCGGGTGGGCTCCAGCACCTGCTCACGGAAGGTCACCAGCCCTCCCAAGGTCCCTCCGGAGACGCCGGAAAGCACTAACCGCCCCTGGGCTGGAGTGGCCGGCTCCAGGTAAAAGGCTGCCCGATCCTCTGCGAGGGGATCGAGCTGGAGGCCGAGAATGCGAACTTCGGGACCCGATACCACCGCCCCCGCCCCGGCGCTGCTGCCAAGGCGGACCGTAACCTCCCCATTCGCGGCCTCGGTGACGTCTAAACGGACCTTTTCGGAAAGATCGCGGAGCAGCTGATCCCGCTCATCGAGGAGGGCTGGAGGCTGCTTCCCCAGCGCGTCCCGGCGGCTAAGCTTTTGGTTGATTCCCCCCAATTCTTTAGTGATGGCATTGATTTCTGCCACCGTGGTTCCCAAATCCGCCTCGGAGCCGGCCGCCTGATCGTCTAAAAATTGATCAAGCGCCTGGAAACGATCCCCTAGGAGCGCAGCATCGGAAAGGGCGATTTCCCGCAAGGACAATGCGCTCGCATCGGCGCTGAGCCCGGTGAGGGAAGCAAAGAAGCGATCGAGGGCGCCGCTAAGGGCACTATCTTTCGCAGCAAAGCGATCGAGAATTCGCCCGGCGTACTCGACGAGGGGCTTCTGCGCTGCGAGGTCGCTCGTACTCACCCGGAGCTGCTGCTCTGCAAACACATCAAACTCACGCTCGATCGCCGCGAGACGGGCGCCAGTGCCGAGGAAACTGGTCCCCGCCTGCACGGGCTGATTCTGACTGATCGCGACTGTTTGCCGTGAATAGCCTTCGCTATTCACATTCGAGATGTTGTTGGAAACGGTGGCCAGCGCCTGCTTATAAATGGTGATGGCCCCGCTTCCGAGAGAAAGTAGATCGCTCATGGCGCGCTCCGCCCCTTAAGGGGAACGGCCTTCGGCTCCCGAGCGGGAAGCATTTTCGGCGAAGGGTCTTTGTGAATCACTCGGGGCTGCGTGCCTGGGTGGAGGGAGAGCGCATCTTCTGTAGACCTCGGAAGTCGGCCTGCGCTGGGATCCAACTGCTGGGTCAGCATGGCAGACAGGCCAATACCTCCACGCCGCGCCATGACCGTCGCCAGTTCACGGTCGTACATGGCCTCATAGGTTTCCATGCTTTGGGAGTTGAAGAGATCGCTCTTCGTCACCGTCGCCCGCATGGACTTCATGACCATTTGCAAAAACATCGCTTCGAACTGCTGGGCCGTTTCCTGGAGCGCTGCCCCCTGATCGCGCTGGGCCTTGGCCCGAAGCGCGCCGTAGGCCCCAAAGTCCAGAGAGGACCGGGCCATGGAGAGATCAGGGGCACCACTCATCAGATCACCACCAGCTCGGCGCGGAGGCTTCCCGAGCTCTTCAGCGCTTCAAGGATGGCAATGAGGGACGAGGGCTTAGCGCCTACCGTATTCACCGCATCCACAATGTCCCGGAGCTCGACCCCGGGCTCGAAGAGGAACATGGGAACCGTGGGTTCCTGGACTTCAATATCGGCGTTTTGGATCACCGCGGTGTCGCCGCCGCCAAAGGCATTGGGCTGGCTAACTTGATTCGCCGCGGAGATGCGCACGGAAATGGAACCATGGTTTACCGCGGCGGCGGTCACTCGGACGTTCCGGGAGATCACCACGGTCCCGGTCCGAGAGTTCACCACCACGCGCGCCGGCCCCTCGGCCGGAGTGACGGCCAGATCTTCCACCATGCCCATGAAGCTCACGCGCTGATCGAGATCTCGGGGGGCGCGCACAGCAATGGACGCGCCGTCGATGGCCCGGGCCGTGCCCTCGCCAAACTCTCGATTAATGCCGTCCACAATTGCAGCCGCCGTTGCGAAGTCCGGCGACCCGACGTTCAGCACGATGTTATCGGCGTAGCCAAAGGGAGTTTCCACGGCGCGCTCCACCAGCGCCCCGCCGGGAATGCGCCCCGCCGTCGGCACGCCGATGGAAACAGAGGAACCCGCGGCTTCAGCGCCGATCCCGGTCACCGTTAGCGGTCCCTGGGCCAGGGCGTAAACTTCACCATCGACCCCGAAAAGACGGGTCATGATGAGATTGCCGCCCCGAAGGCTTTCGGCCTTACCAATGGTCGATACGTTCACATCGAGGCGCTGGCCGGGCTTCGCGAAGGGGGGAAGTTCCGCCGTGACCAGCACCGCGGCAGCGTTCGCAACATCGAGCTGCCGAGGCTGCTGCTGGCTGATATCAAAATCGGAACGGCGCCCTTCCGTGGCGAGAGAGGCCCCCAAACGATCCAAAAGGGACTTCATGGTCTGCGCCGTAAAATCGATATCGGCGCCGTCCCCGGTCCCCTGCAGACCTACTACGAGGCCGTAGCCCACCAGCTGGTTGCTGCGCACACCGGCAACGGACGTCAGATCCTTAATGCGATCGGCCCAGCTGGAGGCGCTCAGGACGGCAAGGAGAAAAAGCACTAGGGTTCTCATCATGCCCTCCTAAAACGGCCAGGCCGCATTGAAAAAGCGCGTGCCCCAACCAGGGCGTGCCGCGCGCGCGAGATCACCCCGGCCTTCGTAGCGAATCTGGGCATTGGCCAGGCGATAGGAAAGAACGGTATTCATCTGGGATACGTCTCGGGGGCGGATGACGCCTCGCACCCGAACCCGCTCGCTCCCTTCGGTAAGGGCAAGAATCTTTTCCCCCTGGACCACCATGTTTCCGTTTGGCAGCAACTCAACCACGGTAGCCGTAAGGGAGCCGGAGAGACTCGCGCTCTGACCGGAGTTCCCGGACCCCGTGCTTTCGCTCGTGGATCCATCAAACATCCCGGGGACGTTCACGAAGTTGCTTCCCGCGGAGAGAATGTCCACCTGCCCCGCGCTCATGAAGTCGTTAGTGCTCTCCCGGCTAGTTGACACGCTCGCGCTGCGCGTGGATTGCGTCGATTCCTGCAACAAAATCGTCACCGTATCCCCAACCCGGCTTGCTCGAGCCTCCCCGAACCATGCCGTGCGGCTGGACATGTAGAGAGAGCCGCTCGGCGCGCTGTCCACGGGCTCCGCAGCGGGCGGCACCGGGCTGAAGTCTGGCTCGAAGTCCTGAGGAGTGCTGGCGCACCCGCCCAGAGCCAGGGCGATCAGTGCAAGGGCGCTAGGAAGTCGCATGGCAAGCCCGCCTTAGAGGTTCTGGTTTAGGAAGCGAAGCATGCCGTCCGCAGAGGAGATCGCCTTCGAGTTCACCTCGTAGGCCCGCTGCGTTTCGATCATGTTCACCATCTCTTCCACCACGTTCACGTTGGAGGCCTCGAGGGCCCCTTGAACGAGCTGCCCCGCACCGTTCTGCCCCGGCGTTAGCACCTGGGGCGGGCCACTGGCTGCGGTCTCTCGGAAGAGATTCCGGCCCAGGGGCTCGAGGCCCGCGGGATTCAGGAATCGCGTGGTCTGAAAGTTGCCCAGCTGCTGCGCACCACCGCCGAAGAGGCTCGCGGAAACCGTTCCGTCGGCGCCGATGGTCAGGCTAGATACGTTCTGAGGAATGGTGAGGGGCGGCTGAAGCCGCGCGCCGGTAGAGGTCACCACCTCCCCGATATTGGAAAGCTTGAAGCTCCCATCCCGGGTGTAGGCAAGGGTTCCATCGGGCTGAAGAATCTGGAAGAAACCCTCGCCCTGAATCGCTAGATCGAGGGCGTTTTCCGTGTTGATGAGGCTGCCCTGGGAGTGAAGCTTTTCCGTGGCAACGATTCGCGTACCCGTTCCGAGCATCATCCCCGTGGGGGCCTGCGTGTCGACCCCGGTCTGCCCCCCGGCCTGCCGGATGTTCTGATAGAGCAGATCTTCAAAAAGCGCCCGGTCGCGTTTAAAACCCGCGGTGTTCACATTCGCCAAGTTGTTCGAAATAACGGCCATACGCGTTTGCTGCGCATCAAGACCGGTTTTGGCTACCCACATGGACGCGTCCATGGCTGTCCTCCTCGCCCCTTAAGGCAAAAGTTCCTAGGCAAGGCGCATCATGGATGCGCCCTGCTGATCTAAATCTCGGGTTTCCCGCATGATGCGGACGTTGGTTTCGAAAGATCTGGATAAATCAATCATCCTGACCATGGCGTCCATCGCAGACGCATTCGAGCCTTCGAGAGCGCCGGAGGTAACGGAAAGCATGCCGTCCCCGAGAGGGATATCACCGTTACCGACGCTATCCTCCTCGAAGGGCGTGAACAGCCCATCGCTACGCCGGACCAGGCGCGTTTCACTGCTATCGCGAAGATAAAGCTGACCCACGGGAACAGGAGGCGCCTGCGGCGCCAAGGGATCGGTGGCGTAAATTGATCCGTCAGGCCCGAAGGACACCATGCTGCCCGGGGGAACGGACAGGGGGCCACCGCCAGCTTCCAGCACAAGGTCCCCCGCTCCGGTCTCCACCAATCCCGCATCGTTAATTCGAAAATCGCCTCGACGGGTAAAGGCCAAGGATCCATCCTCCGCCTGGACGCCAAGAACGGTGGCGTCATTCATCATTACGTCGAGGGCGCGCCCGGTGGCCATGGGAGTGCCCGGCTTCATGTTGACAATGTCGACTTCAACGATTCGAGTAAGAAATCGGCTATCAAAACCGCCACCGGAGACCTTGAGGGTCTCCAGCGCCGTCTCGTAGCTTTTCTTAAACCCCACCGTGGATAGGTTTGCTAGCTCATTGGTTATGGACTGGCGCTCAAACCGCTG
>JAYOYG010000048.1:6061-16303 GCA_038153445.1 Pseudomonadales bacterium | reverse complement strand
GCGCAGAGGGCGTGATCGCCGCTATGCTGTTGCTGCCGGCCTGGCGGAGCCTGGCCCTGGGCGCTGCGTCGCTCCTATGGCTGGCTTACGCGGCCTACCTGCTTCGCGCCTGGCAAAGAGACGCCTCCGGTCCCTGTCCCTGCGGGGATTGGACGCCCCTTAAGCTTGGGCCCCTGGTGATCGGCCGCGCGCTGGTCTTGGCGGCGCTGGCGGCCTTCGCTGCGGTGCCTGGGGAGGCAATGCCCCTCGGCCCTGCGCTGCTGCCGGGCCTGGGCTGGGCCTTGGGCTATCTTCTTATGCTGGCGCTGGCTGCGATGGTGCAGACGCGCTGGGATCTTGAGCAGGAGGGACGGAACGGATGAAGACCCTAGGCGCCCTTTGCGGCGCGGTGACTCTGATACTGCTTGCCTTGAGTCCCGGAGCCGTGGCCGCTGACCGGGTAGACTACGCGCTCCCGAGCCTCGCCACGCAGGAGGCCCTGCGGGATAGCACCCTCGAGCGCCGTATCGAGCAGCTGCTTCCCTCGCTCATGCGCCGGGCGGGGATCGATGTCTGGCTGCTCATTGCCCGGGAATACAACGACGATCCCGTGCTCCAAACCTTCCTCCCCGCGCGCTGGCCTACGGCACGACGGCGGACGATTTTGCTGATTCACGATCGCGGGCCCGAGGCCGGGCTCGAGACCCTGGCGTTTGCGCGCTACCCCGTCGGTCGCTTCAAGGCCGCTTGGGATCCGGAGGCCGAGCCCGATCAGTGGGCGGCCCTCGCGACCAAGCTTGAGGCACTCGATCCCCGGGTGGTGGCGGTCAATCGTTCGGAAAACTTCGCCCTCGCGGACGGACTCACCAGCACGGAGTACGCGCAGCTTGCGGCAGCCCTAAGCCCGACGCTCCGGGGCCGGCTGGCCAGCGCCGAGCCCCTTGCGGTCGGTTGGCTCGAGACCCGTTTGCCGGAGGAGCGGGCTCGACATGGGGAGGCCGTGGCTCTGGCCCATGCGCTGCTTGCAGAAGGACTCTCCTCCGCCGTGGTGACCCCGGGGGAAACCCGAACCGATGACCTCGCCTGGTGGTTCTTGGAAGCGCTTCGGGATCGGGGCCTGACCAGCTGGTTCCACCCGAGCGTTTCCGTCCAGCGCGCTGGGGTGACGGATGAAAGCGGGGAGGCGAAGAGCCTCTACAACGTGGTGATCGAGCCCGGTGATCTGGTGCACGTGGATTTTGGCTTGCGCTACCTGGGGCTCTACACGGATACGCAGCAGATGGCCTACGTCCTGCCGCCGGGAGTGGATAGGGCACCGCCTTGGCTCGCGGCGGCCATGGCTCGGGGCAATCGCCTCCAGGATCTGCTCACGGAGGCCTTTGTAACCGGGCGAAGTGGCAACGCAGTGCTGCGAGCGACTTTGGAGGCTGCCCGGGCCGAAGGCCTTGGGGGCGCCATCTACACCCATCCCCTCGGGCTTCACGGCCATGCCGCGGGCCCGACCATCGGAATGTGGGATCAGCAGGGCGGGGTCCCGGGGCCTGGGGATTACCCCCTGTACCCGAATACGGCCTACGCCATTGAGCTTTACGCGAGCTACGCCCCGCCCCCCTGGGGCGGGCAGCGGGTGCGGATCAAGTTAGAGGAAGATGCCTTCTTTGACGGGAAAGCCGTCACCTACCTGGACGGTCGGCAGACGGCGTTCCACCTCATTCGGTCCCCCTAGGAAAGGACCTGGCCCTCAAACTCCCGGGGCTTCCCCTGCAGCTTCGCGAGGCCGTTAAGGAAGTCCTCGAGGATCAGGTAGAGCGACGGCACCAGGAATAGGGTGATCACCGTCGCAAAGAGCACGCCGAAGGCCAGGGAGATGGCCATGGGGATCACGAAGGCCGTGGCCCAGTTGGAGTCGGCGATCAGCGGCGCGAGGCCGATGAAGGTGGTAGAGGAGGTGAGCACGATGGCCCTAAAGCGCACCACCCCCGCCCGCGCCACCGCATCCCACACGGCGACCCCGGCGCGGCGCTGCCGATTGATGTAATCCACGAGCACCAGGGAAGCGTTCACCACCACCCCGGAGAGCGCCACCATGCCGAGCATGGAGAAGAACACCAGGGGCTCGCCCATGAGGTAGTGGCCCGTGATGGCCCCGATGGCGCCGAAGGGAATTACGCTCATGATGACCAGAGGCTGGAGGTAGCTTTTCAGGGGTATGGCCAGCAGGGCAAAGATGATCATCATGGACAGCAGGAACCCCTGGCCCAGGCTTGCGAAGGAAGAGGCGCGCTCCTCCTGCTCTCCTCCTAGCCCTACGCTAACCCCCGGGTGGGCAGCCAGCAGCTCTCGCATGCGCGTCTCGTTGATGGCAGCGATGATCTTCTCCGGCGTGGTCCGGGCCCGGTCCACCTCGGCGGTGACGTTGACGATGCGTTGCCCGTCCTTGCGCAGGATGCGGGAGAAGCCGCGCCCCAGGTCCATGGTGGCCACGGTGCTAAAGGGGACTTCCGCGCCGTCGGCAGTGCGAATGCGCATATCTTCCAGGTTGCCAATGGAGCGCCGCTCCGCTTCGGGGTAGCGCACCATCACCCGCACATCATCCACGCCGCGCTGAACCCGCTGCACTTCCAGACCGTAGAAGGCCTGTCGTACCTGGCTGGCCAGGTCGTTCATGGTCAGCCCCAGGGCCCGTCCCTCTTCCGTCAGGGCGAGCTTGATCTCCTGCTTTCCCGCGCGGAAGGAATCGGTGATGTCGTAGACCCCGCTGTAGCGCGCGAGCTCCCCCCGAAGGGTGGCGGCAAAGCGCCGGAGTTCGTCCACGTCCCGGCCCGTCAGCTCGAAGTTGATGGCGTCCCCGGTGGTGAAAGCCGCGGCGCTAAAGGACAGCTCCACCGCATCGGGGATGGGGCCGGTCAGCTCGCGCCAGCGCTGGGTCATGGCGCTAATGGACACGCCTTCCCGGTCCTTAAAGGGCGGCAGGGCAATGGCCACTTCGGCGAAGTGGCTTTGGCCGGGGCCGCTGCTGCGCTGAGGGCCGCCCCCGCGGCCAATCTGGGTGCCGATGGAGGTCAAGGTATGTTGCACCAGCGTCG
The DNA here is from genome assembly GCA_038153445.1 of Pseudomonadales bacterium. GTDB lineage: Bacteria > Pseudomonadota > Gammaproteobacteria > Pseudomonadales > Azotimanducaceae > Salivita. The sequence continues at coordinate 13,238 of JAYOYG010000048.1, read as the reverse complement.
GTGCTTCCGCCGGGCGGGTGGCGTCGAATTCTTCCCGCAGCGTTTCCGCTGCGCGTTCGAGCTGGGCCACGGCCCTGGAGGTGACCTCCACGGGAACGCCCTCGGGCATGGTGAGAGTGGCGTAGATCCGATCCCCCTCCACCGAGGGGAAGAATTGGAAGCTGACCCGCCCGCTGGCGATGAGGCCCCCGGCGATGATGAGGGCGCCCAGGGCCAGGGCCGCGGTGTTGTAACGCCCCCGCATGCTTTTCTCGAGCAGGGGCTGGTAACGGGTCTCCGCAAAGCGTTCGAGCCCCTCCTGGAGCCGGCTCTGGAAGCGAACCCATCCCTGAATGAAGGCGGTCTTTTCGAATAGGTAGCCCGAGGTTTTCCGGTGCCGGAGGTGCACGGGCAGGATGAGCTGGCTCTCAATGATCGAAAAGACCAGGGCGATGATGACCACGTAGCCAATGACGGAGAAGAAGTCCCCGATGCGCCCGCCCCCAAGCAGCAGGGGGAGGAAGGTCGCCATGGTGGTGAGGACTCCAAAGATCACGGGGATGGACACCTCGAAGGTGCCTTCGATGGCGGCCTGGCGCCGGTCCTCATGCTCAAGTTCGTGGGCGTAGATCCGTTCCCCGACCACGATCGCATCATCGACCACGATGCCGAGGACAAGGATGAAGGCCATCACCGTCAGGGACGAGATGGAGATGTCAAAGAAGGGGAACAGCATGATGGCCCCTAGGAGGGCGATGGGGATGCCCGCGGCGACCCAAAGGGCGAGGCGGAAGCGCAGAAACAGGGCAAGGATGATCAGCACCAGCACGAGACCGTTACGCGCGTTCTCCGTCAGCGTATCGAGGCGGACCCGGAGCTCTTCCGACTCCTCCTGCCAGATCACCAGTTCGAGGCCGTCGGGGAGCTCCGCTCGGGCCTTTGCCAGATAGGCCTGGAGGGTCTCCGCCATCTCGATGATGTCTTCATCACCGATGCGATACACCTTAACCATCACCGCGGGCGTGCCGTCGAAGCGGGCGAGGAGATCCCCCTCTTCAAAGCCATCAATGATCGTTGCCACGTCCCGAAGCAGCACCCGGGTGCCGTCGGGGCGGGTGAGTACCACGACGTCCTCAAGTTCGATGCCCCGGTAGGCCTGGCCCTCCGTGCGGACCAGAATATCGCCGCCGTCCGTTTTGATGGTGCCCCCGGGCATGTCCACGGAGGTGCGGCGCACCGCGTCGGCCACCTGGGCCAGGGTCAGGCCGTGGCGCCGGAGCGTCGCCTCGGAGACTTCGATGGAGATTTCGAAGGGGCGGGTGTAGACCAGGTCCGCCTGGGAGATGCCGGGCAAGTCCACGATGTCATCGCGAAGCTGCTGCCCGAGGAGCTTCAGGGTGCGCTCATCGGCGTTCCCGGTCAGCATGATTTGCATCACCCCGCCGCGGAACAGGAACTTCGTGGTTACGGGCTTTTCCGTTTCCCGGGGCAGGGTGTTGATACCGTCCACCTGGCTCTTGATGTCGTTGGCCACGGAGGCGGAATCGAAACCATCGGCCACCTCCACGGCAACGGAGCAGACCCCCTCGCTGGCCGTGGTATTGACCTTGTCGATGCCCTGGATGGACTCGATGGCCTCCTCGATGCGGATGCACACGCCCCGCTCCACCTCCTCCGGGGAGGCGCCGAGGTAGGGCACGGTGATGCTCACCACGTCCGGGTCGACGTTCGGAAACTCTTCCTGGTGGGTGGTGAAGAGGGACATGACCCCCCCGGCCAGGAGGATGAACATCAGGAGGTTCGCGGCAACGACGTTATCGACGAACCAGGTAATGATGCCCTTCATTGCTCAGCGCCCCCTTGCTGAAGCGGTTGGACAAGCATGCCCTCCACCACCGTTTGCAGGGGGGACAGGCATACCCGCTCCCCGGCAGCGAGGCCGTCCTGAATCAGCACGTCGTCCTCGAAAAAGCGCAGGGGGGTGACGGGGCGTAGTTCGAGGCGATTCTCCTTGTTGATCACGATGACCTGGTTGCCTTCCCGCAGTACGGAGCGGGGGAGGGTAATGATGTCCTGGGCTAGGGTTCCGTCGATGCTGGCGGAAACGAATAAGCCCAGGGGTAGGGTGGGCTCCGGGCTTTCCACCCGGGCCACAAGGTGAACCATGCGGGAACGCGCGTCGAGCTCCCCTTCGGCGCGGAGGATGCGTCCTTCCCAGCGCTGTTCCACGCCCCCAAAAGGTGCGCTCAGGGTGACCCGGGGCGCCTCCGCCGGATCAAAGCGCTGCCCGAGCCGGAAGCCCAGGAAGGCCAGCTGCTCATCGGCGATGGGCAGGCGCACCTCCATGGCATCCGTGGCGTAGAGCCGAGCAATCTCGCTACCGCGGCGCACGAATTGCCCCACATCGATGTTTTCCTGGCGAACGATGCCGTCGAAGGGGGCCCGGAGCACGGTGCGCTCCAGATCTCGCTGGGCCCGGGCCACCGCGCTCTCCCCCGCGCGCAGCCCCGCCTCGGCCACGCGCAGGCGCCGTTCCGCGCTTTCCAGGGCCGAGCGGCTGACTAGGCGCTTATCGAGGAGCGGCTTCACCCGGTCGTATTCAAAGCGGGCATTGGCCAGCTCTGCGGCGGCTTGGTCCCGGGAAGCTTCCGCGCTTTCCAGGGCAAGGCCCGGGTCCGTCGCATCCAGACGAAGGAGCGGCATGCCGGCTTGGAAAGTGCCACCGGACACCATGGCTTCGCTCACCCACTCGATGCGCCCATCGACTTCCACCACCAGGGCACTTTCCGTGCGGGGCATGACCGAGCCTTGGCTGCGCACCTTTAAGCGCTGGGGGGCTGGGGTCACGGTGGTCACGCGCACCGCCGGCGCGACGGCCTCCGGGGTCTCTGCCGATAGGGTGGGCGCCGTGGCGACCAGGCCGGCAGCGCCGATAAAGGCGGCGATGACGATGAGGATCGGGGTGGCAAAGCGCTTCATGACGGTAGACCTCGAGATGGGGGCGTGGGGAGTAGGGCGTTGACATCGCAGGTGGCGCCGGCGTCGCAGAGCGCCGCCCGCAGGTGATCACGATTAAGTTGGGTCAGGGCCTGAAGCGCGCGCCGGGCGCTGCGGCGATTGCGCCCTTCGAGGGCTTGGTCCAGGTCCCAGAGCAAGGCCTTGACCGCGCCCAAGGAGGCCTCATCGGGCTCCGGGAGCCGGGGCCATAGTCGCTCTAAAAGCTGCATGCGCAGACCGTTGGCAATGAGCCGCATGGGCAAGTTTCCGCATTCCCGCAGCATGGCCTGGCTAAGGGCAAGGCGCGCCGTCAGCAGGTTGGGATCGCCGGCGGATAGGGCCAGAAACTGAGCAATGCGCTCTCGCACTACAGCGATGCCGGCTTCCGAGCCCCGGGCCAGGAGCTGGTCGCAGGCATCCCCTACGAGAAGCTCAAGCACCCGGAGGCACTGGTCGACCAGCTCGGCATCGGGCACGGGATGGAGGTCTAGGAGCGGACCTAGGACATCAAGACTCGCCTCATCGACGGCCGCGACCCGGGATCCCCCTCGCGCGCTCTTGGTCAGCCCCAAGGTTTCCAGTTTCCGCAGGGCCTCCCGCACCGCACCCCGGCCCGTTTCGAAGCGCAAGGCCAGCTCTCGCTCCGAGGGCAGGCGTTCTCCGGGCCGATACTGGCCCGTCAGCACCTCATGGCGAAGGGTGCTGAAGACGTCTTCCATGCGGGTGGGGTGGGGAGTGCTCATGGCGCGCCTGCTTTTTTAGGAGGGGCGATGGTACGGACCTATAGGTCGGTCCGCAATGGATGGTCCAAATTGGTAGTACCAAAATTTCCCGCGGGGGTGCCTAGGTTTGAGGCTCGTTTCCCCCTAGGCTAGGGCTTCGGGCCTCCAAGGGAGGTGTTTAGGGATCGCGCTGGGAGCCACAACCGCCATGAATCGAGTGCGCTTTCCCCTCGGGGCCATCGTTTATCACCATAAGCAGGGGTACCGGGGCGTGATCTTTGGCGTTGATGCGGAGTTCGCCCTGTCCGACGAATGGTATGACCGGGTGGCTCAGAGCCGCCCGCCGAAGGATGCGCCCTGGTATCACGTACTGGTCCATGGCAGCAGCAAAACCACCTACGTGGCGGAGCGTAACCTGGTCCCCGCAGCGGATCGGGGCCCCATCGAGCACCCCCTCTTAGACACCTTCTTTACCCACCTTGAAGGCGGGGCCTATGCCCCGAAGGGGCTCCATTAAAGGAAAGTCCCGAAGGGGCGACCCTCCATTCCCCGCTTAGGGGAGGTTGGGATCGATCGTTAGGGGGCTGGTATCGGTAGTGAAGGGCCCGTCGGCGTTCTCCATCGCTTTCACCGAAAGGCTAAGGGCTAAGCGAAAGGGCGCGCCGGCCTCCTCTGCGGCGCAGGCGAGCACAGTCCCCAGCGGGTTCCCTGAGGCATCCCGCACCGCCTCGCCCATCGCGAGCGGCGCTGCACTTTCGCCACGGTAGAGTCGCCGCTTCGGCTGTCCACGGTAGTGAAGCCGGGCGACGATTTCCTGGCCGAGGTAACAGCCCTTCTTGAAGTCCACGGCGCCGATGCGATCAAGGTTGAATCCCTGGGGCACGTCCTGTTCGCTGTGGTCGGCGGTAAAGGGAAGGCGTCCGGTAGCCAGGGTTCGGGCAAGCCACGGGCCTTCCGGGCCCGGCTCGATGCCCTCGCTTGCGCAAAAGCGGGCCAGAGCGGCGTCCTCTCCCCAAAGCTCCCGATCTCCCGCCGGCGGCTGTACCCAGATCAGCCCATCGGCCGCCGGGGTGGTCACTCCCGGGGCTAGGGGCGGCAGGGCGCCAAGTCCGTCCCGGGTCAGGGCCAGGCCTCGCGCCTCGCCGGTGCGCAGGGCGCATTTCGCAAAACGGAGGTAGGGCGTGAGAAAGGCGCTCACGGGGGCAACCAGCGTTTCATGGAGCCGAAGGGTGAGGGCTTCCGCCGCGCCCCAGGCCAGGAAGGTCGCAAGGACTTGGCCTTGGCGATTGCACAGCGCGCCGTCCAGGGCCTGCGTGCCGTCGAGGCGCCGGGTATCGCAGGTGCCATAGCCCTGGAAGAAGGCGGCGGCGTCCGCGCCCTCCAAGTGAAGCAGGGCAAAGTGGTCTAGGCGAAAGGCCTGGGCTGGCGGTTGGCGGTGCGCGTCCATGGAGGAGCCCCGTAATCATGGCGTGGTTCGTGAGACACTATTGCGATCCTCCGGCCCCGGTTCAAGGGTTCCGGTAAGCTTTGCCACCCCTAGGGCTCATCATAAGGAGCGCTCCATGACCGATCACGACGCCGCTGCGCAGGACGCCGCTCTCAGCGCCGCGCGCCTGCACTGGCGTAGCCGCCGGGGGCTTCGGGAGCTCGACTTGCTCTTTCTCCCTTTCGTGGAGGAGGCCTATGCCACCTTGCCCCCGGGAGAGCAGCTGGCCTACCAGCGCTTGCTCGCCGAGGAAGACACGGAGCTCCTACTCTGGATGACCGGGCGAGCAGCGCCCCTCGACCCTGAGCTTAGCGGAATCGTGGCAAAGATTCGGGCCCATGCCGGGGCCATCGACGACTAGAGCAGAGCCCGATTTCGGCGCCCTACCCTTCGGGGAACATGCCCTGGGGCTGGTCCCGAGCCAAGGCTGGACTCAAGGGGGTCTTTCTCTGTTGGCGCTGGCCACGGCGGCGACGATCGCCATGGAAGGATGGCCCCTTTCCATGGCGTTGGGACTCCTCGCCGGGGTCCTGCTTCGGGCCTTCGGGCCATCCCAGTGGCAAGCGCCGCGCGCCTACCGCCGGGACGATCGTGGCGTCGCCCTATGCCTTCCGCGTCGTGATTGGGTTCAGCTTGAAGCGCTGACGCTGGCGGGCCACGCACCCATCTACCTTTTCTTGCGCTGGCGCGAGCCGTCCGGGCGCCGGGGCAGTGCGCTGCTGTGGCGGGGAAGCCTGCCCGAACCCCTCTATCGTGCTTTCGTGCGTCAACACCGACGGTTTCCCGCACTCACCCTGTTTTAGGTGCGCCAGCGGTGGGAGGCGAGGGCGTCAAGACGCAGGGGTGAGGGGGAGAGCACCGTATCTCGGGGCGCCTCGGAGCACTCGGGATAATCCTTGTTGTAGTGCAGGCCCCGGCTTTCCTTCCGGGCCAGCGCCCCTTCGATGATCAGCTCCGCCACCAGGGCGAGGTTTCGTAGCTCGAGCAGGTCACCGCTGATGCGGTGATGGGCGTAGTACTCATGAATCTCTCGCCGGAGCATTTTGATTCGGTGCTGTGCGCGTTCAAGGCGTTTGTCCGTCCGCACAATGCCGACGTAATCCCACATGAAGCGCCGCAGCTCCTCCCAGTTGTGAGAAATCACCACGTCCTCATCGGAGTCCGTGACCCGGCTTTCGTCCCAGGAGGGGAGCGCGGCTTCCGTTTCCGGCGCCTTCTCAAGGCGTTGGACGATGTCCTCCGCGGCCGCTTTGGCAAAGACAATGCATTCAAGGAGCGAATTGCTCGCCATGCGATTGGCGCCATGAAGTCCGGTGAAGGCGCATTCCCCTACGGCGTAGAGCTGGGGCACGTCGGTGCGCCCCCGGGCGTCTGTGACTAGGCCGCCACAGGTGTAATGGGCCGCAGGCACCACGGGGATGGGGGCCTTTGTAATGTCGATGCCCAGTTCCAGGCATCGGGCAAAGATGTTTGGGAAGTGGTGCTTTAGGCGCTCAGCAGGCAGGTGGGTGACGTCAAGATAGAGGCAGTCGGCGCCCAGTCGCTTCATTTCATGGTCGATGGCGCGGGCTACTACGTCCCGGGGTGCGAGCTCGGCTTGAGGGTGAAAGCGGTCCATGAAGCGTTCCCCGCTGGGGAGTCGCAACAGGCCGCCCTCCCCGCGGAGCGCTTCCGTAATCAGGAAGCTTTTGGCCTCTGGGTGATACAGGCAGGTGGGGTGGAATTGATTGAATTCCATGTTTGCCACGCGGCAGCCCCCGCGCCAGCCCATGGCGATGCCATCCCCCGTGGCGCCATCGGGGTTCGAGGTGTACAGATAGACCTTACTTGCGCCCCCCGTGGCCAGCACCGTATGCGTCGCCTGGAAGGTTTCCACCTGTTCCGTCAGGGTGTTAAGGACGTAGGCGCCGACGCAGCCCGAGCCCGGGAGGTTTAGCTTCTCTCGGATCAAAAGATCTACCGCGAGGTGATCCTCGAACACCGTGAGCCGGGG
>JAYOYG010000048.1:3293-5961 GCA_038153445.1 Pseudomonadales bacterium | reverse complement strand
TCTCTCGGATCAAAAGATCTACCGCGAGGTGATCCTCGAACACCGTGAGCCGGGGCCGGCGCTGAGCCTCGGCCAGGAGGCTGTCCTCCACGGCCCGCCCCGTGGCATCGGCGGCGTGAACAATACGACGGTGGCCGTGCCCGCCTTCCTGGGTCAGGTGGTAGCGAGCGGCACCGTCCGTGCCCCGTTCCTGATCGAAGGCCACGCCTCGGGCGGCGAGCCACGCAATGGCCTCAGGTCCCCCTTCGACAACCTGGCGAACGATTTCGGGGTGGCACAGCCCTGCACCGGCAGCGAGCGTATCCTGGACGTGATTGTCGAGGTGGTCGTCGCCATCGAGCACAGCGGCGATGCCCCCCTGAGCCCAGGAGGTGGCGCCCGCCGCCAGCGGCCCCTTGGAAAGGAGGGCGACGGAAAGGTGCTCGGGGAGGGCCAGGGCCGTGGCGAGGCCTGCGGCGCCACTGCCCAGAATCAGGACATCGAAGCGGTGCTGCGCACTCATGGCGTGGTCTTCGTGGTGTTGCGCTCCTGGGAGCCGAGAGCCGAGTATACGCGCGTAGGCAGGGCAGCCCACGGGAACTTTCAACGGCTCAGGGGGTCTAGCAGAGGTGGATCAGGAAACGGAGCCGAGGCCCATGGCCCAAACCGCTTCATCGTTGTACGCCGCTTCCGAGGCCCTGGCCGGGCAGGGAGAAGACCAAGCCTTGCTGGCCCGCGCGCTCGCGGGCGATCTTCAGGCCTTCGATCTGCTGGCCTTGAAATACCGGCCCCGGTTGAAGCAGCTGGTGCTCCGCACAGTGCGTAGCGAAGACGATGCCGATGACGTGGTGCAGGATGCGTTGCTTCGCGCCTACCGCGCCCTCGGGAGCTTCCGCGGGGATGCCCAGTTCTATACCTGGCTTTGCCGCATCGCGATCAACGTGGCAAAGACCCACGTGACTCATCCATCCCGTCGAGTTATGAGCGATGAGCCCGTGGAAGAGGCCGCGCCCCAGCTCACCCAGCTGGGCCCTGAGCACGACCTGGCTTCGGAGCAGCTTCAGCGCGTGATCTTCCAGGCCCTAGACGCGCTTCCCGAGGCGCTTCGTACAGCGCTTACCCTGCGCGAGTTCGAAGGACATAGCTATGAAGAGATCAGCCAGCTGATGGATACCCCCGTGGGCACCGTGCGGTCCCGGATTTTTCGCGCCCGGGAAGCGCTGGACGCGGCCATCGCGCCGCTGCTGGAGGAAAGCGGGCTATGACCGACGATCAGAAACGGGAGGCTCGGCTGCGCCAGGCACTGTCGGCGCTCGTGGACGGGGAAGCGCACGAGCTTGAGATCAGCCAGGTGCTGGCAAAGGCCAAGGGGCATGACGAGGTCAAGGCCCGGTGGGCTCGCTACCAGCTCGTCAGTGCGGCGCTTCAGGCCCGAGGTGCGGCCCAGGGGAGCGCAGCGATTGACGAGTCTCCCGCCACGGAAGGGACGACCTTGCCGGCCTCGGCGCCCCTTCCCCGCGGGTTCGGCTGGGGGAGCTTTGCCCTGGCGGCCTCCCTCACCTTGGCGCTCATGGTGGTGCTGCGAACCGTTGGTCCGGGCTCAGAGCCCGGGCCCAGGCTGGCAGCCCTCACGCCAACGGCCGCCCCGTCCCTGGCCGTGCCCCTGCAGCCCGTAGCCCTTGGGGGTGAGCGGTCATCCGGTAGCGCTGCGGTGCAGATCACCATGCCCCGGGCCTGGGCAAGCTCTGGAGAGCTCGGCCCCGGCGCGGCGCGCCATTTGCAGACGTTGATGCGGCGCCATGCAGAATTGAATTTGCTCGATAGCGCTGGGTCCCTGGTACCCGCGGTGCGCTTGGTTGCCTACTCCGAGGCTCCGTGAAAGCCCCTGCCCTAGCCTTGTTGATTGCCGTGCTGGCGGGGCCCGCTGCCTCTGCCGGGGCGCCCGGCAGTGGCGAGGCATGGCTTGAGGCCATGAGCGCGGCCCTTCGAGCCCAGGCTTACGAGGGGCTCCTGAGCTACGCCCGGGAGGATGGGGTTACGGAGCTCCGGCTGATTCATGGGCATCACGGGTCGGCCATTTACGAGCGCCTCTCCCGGCTGGACGGGGTGGGCAAGGAACTCCTACGTCGCGGGGACGAGGTCTACTTTCTGGGTGCGCAGGACGAGTCCCTTTCCGAGGCTGCCTTGCCCCTCGTGCAGCACCCGGTCGCCAATTTCGATGCGATCCCCGATAGCTACGAGGTGCGTCTGGGCGCTCAGGTGACAGTGGGGGGGCGCAAGGCGCAACAGGTACGCGTCGATCCTCGAGACAGCTACCGCTTTGCTTATCATCTTTGGCTGGATGCAGAGACGGCGCTGCCCCTGCGCCTCACCATGAATCATCCCCAGGGCGCACCGGTGGAGGTCATGCAGTTTCGAGCGTTGGCGGTGGGAGAAGAGCCCCCAGAGGCCGCCTTTCAGGTCCCCGACAGCGCACCCCACCAGCACCCCCTCGCCCCGGCCTTCTCCCCGGACGCTGAGGCGGTGACCCCGCCTACCCTCCAGCGACTGCCCTGGCGTCTGGCCTGGGCGCCTCCGGGCTTTAAGCTATTGGCGGAGATCGCTGAGGCCCCGGCCATGCTGCGCCTGGGCGACGGGCTCGCGACGGTCACCGTGTTCATTGATGCGGCCGTGGAAGATGCCCCCGTGG
>JAYOYG010000048.1:0-3193 GCA_038153445.1 Pseudomonadales bacterium | reverse complement strand
GGGCTCGCGACGGTCACCGTGTTCATTGATGCGGCCGTGGAAGATGCCCCCGTGGCACTTCAGGATGGCCCAACCGCGGCGGTGGTCCGGCACCGGCCCCATTGCGATGGCGCGGCCTATCAGATCACCGTGATCGGCGAGGTACCCTTGCCCGCGGCGGAGCGCATAGCCGAGTCGCTCCATTGCACGGACGCCGCCTCTTGAAAACTTGGGGGCCCTCCCCCCACCTTTCCCCACTGGTCCATTGAAGGAGCACCCCATGCTCACCCAAACCCTAGCCCAGCTTCTGCGGCGCCCGCTGCAGCGCTGGATGGTCCTTTTGTTGACGGCTTTCATGCTGAGCGCGCCCCTGGCCCATAGCGCGGCGCTCCCGGAGTTCACGGAGCTGGTCAAGGAACAGTCCCCCGCGGTGGTGAACATCTCCACCGTGTCCCGAGCCGAGGCATCCGGTCATCCGGGGCTGCCGCCGGGCATGGATCCGGAGCAGCTGCCGGAAATCTTCCGTCATTTCTTCCGCGGCATGCCTGAGGGGCCCAGCCAGCGGGAGCGGCGTTCCCTCGGCTCCGGCTTCATCATTTCCGAGGATGGCTATGTGGTTACCAATAACCACGTGGTTGAGGGGGCCGACGAAATCTTCGTGCGCCTTCAGGATCGGCGGGAGTTTGAAGCCACGCTCGTGGGCCGGGATCCGCGCTCCGACCTCGCGCTGTTGCAGATCGATGCGGAGGACCTGCCGACCGTAACCCTGGGGGCATCCAAGGATCTCGAGGTGGGGGAGTGGGTCTTGGCCATTGGTTCTCCCTTTGGCTTCGACTATTCCGTCACCGCGGGCATCGTGAGCGCCAAGGAGCGCTCCCTGCCTGATCGCAATAATGAAAACTACGTGCCCTTCATTCAGACCGATGTGGCCATCAATCCTGGCAACAGCGGGGGACCGCTCTTCGATATGGACGGTCGGGTGGTCGGCATTAATTCCCAGATCTACACCCGGTCCGGGGGCTTCATGGGGCTGTCCTTTGCTATTCCCATTGACGTCGCCATGAACGTCGTGAAGCAGCTTCGGGAGGATGGATCCGTGGCTCGGGGGTGGCTTGGGGTCATGATTCAGGATGTGAGCCGGGATTTGGCCGAATCCTTCGGCCTGTCTCGTCCTGCGGGGGCCCTGGTGGCCCAGGTGGTGCCCGATTCTCCGGCGGAGGCGGCGGGGCTCCAGCCTGGGGATGTCATCGTGCGCTTCGCCGGGGAGTCCATTGAGCGAAGCGGAGACCTGCCCCACGTGGTGGGCCTGCTTGAGCCCGATTCGGAAGCCGAGGTGGAGCTCATTCGGGCCGGCGTGCGGGAGCGTCTCACCGTCACCATAGGCACCCTGGCCGACCCCGGGGAAACGGTGGCCGCAGGGAAGGGGGGTTCCCCCAAGGACGATGATCGCCTGGGCCTCACCCTCGAGCCCCTGACCGATGCGCTGAAGGAGCGGCTGCAGGTGGACGCGGGGGTGGTGGTGCGCGCCGTTTCCGAGGGGCCGGCGGCGGAGGCGGGCCTGCGTCCCGGAGACGTCATCACGCGGCTGAATAATCTGCCCATTGCCTCCCTGGGGGACTTCCAAGAGGCGGCGCAAAACCTGCCCGCGGGGCGCTCCGTGCCCATCCTGGTGGTCCGCCGCGGCGTCCCCGTTTTCCTTGCGTTGCCCCTCCCCGAGGATAACTAAGGCGGGGGTAGGGCGCCTCGCTCTGGTGTACACTCCGCTCCCCGTCGGGCGCTTCCCCAAGGAAGCGCCTCTTCGGGCTGGCTTCCGGGGAGCGCAGCGCGCCTCGCCCCGGGAGACGAACAGCGCGGGCGCAGCGTAAGAGGACCCTCAGTGACAGACCTGTCGCACATACGAAATTTTTCCATCATTGCCCATATCGACCACGGTAAGTCGACCCTTTCCGATCGCCTTATCCAGGTCTGCGGGGGGCTGAGCGATCGGGAAATGGCTGAGCAGGTGCTCGACTCCATGGAGCTGGAGCGAGAGCGGGGGATCACCATTAAGGCCCAGAGCGTCACCCTCCATTACGACGCTGCGGACGGGCGACGCTACCAGCTGAATTTCATCGACACCCCGGGGCACGTGGACTTTTCCTACGAGGTGTCGCGCTCCCTCTACGCCTGTGAAGGGGCGCTCCTGGTGGTGGATGCGGGGCAGGGGGTAGAAGCCCAGTCCGTGGCGAACTGCTACACGGCCCTCGATCAGGGGCTCGAAGTGGTTCCGGTGCTGAACAAGATGGATCTGCCCCAGGCGGACCCGGAGCGGGTCAAGCTGCAGATTGAAGAGATCATCGGCATCGATGCCTCCGAGGCTATTCCCGTGAGCGCGAAGTCGGGCATGGGTATCGATGTCCTTCTCGAGGCGCTCATCGCACGCATTCCGCCCCCCACGGGGGAGGTGGACGGGCCTTTGCAGGCCCTCATTATCGACTCCTGGTTCGATAACTATCAGGGCGTGGTTTCTCTTGTGCGGGTCACCCAGGGCACGATCAAGAAGGGTGATCGAGTCATGGCTCGCTCCATTGGCAAGGTGCACCAGGTCGACCAGGTCGGCAGCTTTACGCCGAAGCAAACCCCCCGGGAAGGGCTTCGGGCCGGGGAAGTGGGGTACGTGATCGCAGGGATTAAGGACGTTCGTGGTGCGCCGGTGGGGGACACCCTGGTCCTTGAACGTTCTGATGCGCCGGCCCTACCGGGCTTTGAAAAGGTGAAGCCCCAGGTCTTCGCCGGCCTCTTTCCCGTCAACGCCGATGACTTCGAAGACTTTCGCGACGCCCTGGAAAAGCTCACGCTGAACGACGCAAGCCTGTTCTACGAGCCGGAGACCTCCGATGCCCTGGGCTTCGGATTCCGCTGCGGTTTCCTAGGCATGCTCCACATGGAGATTATTCAGGAGCGCCTCGAGCGCGAGTACGACCTCGATCTCATTACCACGGCGCCCTCCGTGGTCTACGAGGTGCTGCTCAAAAACCAAGAGACCCTCTACATAGATAATCCTTCGGCGCTTCCCGACCCCTCCCGCATCGAGGAGATTCGTGAACCCATCGTGCGCGCCAACATCCTTGTGCCCCAGGAGCACGTCGGGGCGGTCATGACCCTATGCCAGGAGCGGCGCGGGGTGCAGGTGGACATGCAGTTCCTCGGGGGGCAGGTTTCCCTCGTTTACGAT
>JAYOYG010000047.1:0-16337 GCA_038153445.1 Pseudomonadales bacterium | reverse complement strand
TTGACGAAATCCGGGGTCACGGGAGACACCCCGCCCCAGTCGTTCAGCCCCGCGTCCACCAGCTGGGGCAGCACCCCGGGGGACAGATTCGGCGGCGCCTGAATGCTCATGGTCGGCCCGAAGATCAGGCGCGCGGCGGCAATGGTCCAGAGGAGCTCCTCGAGGCTCGGCTCCGGCGCGCCCGCCATTTTCGTATCGGCCTTCGCCCGGAAGTTCTGCACGATGACTTCCTGGATGTGCCCGTAGCGGGCGTGGCTCGCTCGAATGGCGAGCAGGGTCTCGATGCGCTCCCGCCGCGTTTCTCCGATGCCAATAAGCAAACCCGTGGTGAAGGGGACGGCAGCCCGTCCCGCGGCATCGAGGGTCGCAAGGCGCACCGAAGGATCCTTGTCCGGGGATCCGTAGTGGGGCATGCCCTTTTCGCAGAGGCGAAGGGAGGTGCTCTCGAGCATCATGCCCATGGACGGCCCCAGGGGCTTTAGGTCGCGAAATTCCTCGTCGCTTAGGGTGCCGGGATTCAGATGGGGCAGCAGCCCCGTTTCAGCCAGCACCCGCTCGGCCACATGCGCTAGGTAGGCCGTGGTGCTCGGGAAGCCGAGGGTCTCGAGGGCCTCCCGGGCCGCCCGGTAGCGCAGCTCGGGCTTTTCGCCGAGGGTGAAGAGGGCTTCCTTGCAACCCGCCGCAGCCCCCTGCCGCGCCGCTTCAAGGACGGCATCCACGCTCATGTAGGGCGCCTGCTGATGCCTCGGAGTGGTCGCAAAGGTGCAGTAGTGGCACACGTCACGGCACAGGTGCGTCAGGGGAATGAAGAGCTTTTTGGAGTAGGTCAAAAGGGCCCCGAAGCCGTCATCCCGCAGGGCGCGCGCCTCGGCCATCATCTGGGAAAGATCGGTCCTTTCGAGGAGGCCGAAAGCGTCTTCCTCCGAAAGGCCGGGAGCCGGAAGGGGCGTGGGCAGGCGGGCGTTCATGACGGTCTCCCTAGGGGGGGCGCTACACGGCCGCGCGCGGCGCAGGGATTGCGTCGCTTGCGGCAAAGCGGGCCCATAAGTCGTGTTCGTAGAGAAAGGCAACGGTTCGGGGGGCAAGGCGGCCCTCGGGATCACGGGCGAGGAGGGCCGTGAGGTCGTCGGGATGGTCGAGATCCAGGGCGAGGCTCGGGCACGTCACGGTGCTGAAGCGGAGCCCCTGGCGCTGAGCTTCCTGACCATGGGCCTGGGCACTGCCGACCCCAAAGCGCGGGGTGAAAGCGCCGGGGAGGGGTAGGGCCAGGCCGTTCGTGCCGGCGCCGTGCTGATCCCGGGCGAGGCGCACGTCCCCTCCCGGGGCCGCGAGAAGCGCGAGGTCTTCCGTGCTCAGGAGGGGCACGTCTGATGGAATGATCACGGCCCGTTCGCAGCCCCGGTCCGCGAGGTTGCAAAGGCCCAGGGCGAGCGCGCCGTTTAGCCCTACGCCGCCGTCGTCCAGCACGGCGAAGCCCCGGTCCGTGCCCCAGCGGCGGACGGCGGCGTCCGGACTCAGGACCAGCACCCCGGAGAGCGCTGGGCATTCGCCCAGCGCTTTGGCCACATCATCCCGCATGGCCTTTGCGAGGCCGGTCCGCTGCTCGCTGGAAAGGCTGGTCGCAAGCCGGCTTTTCGCCGCTTGAGGCGCCTTCACGGGAAGCAGTGCCCAGGCCATGGCGGGCTCCTTGCGTGGTGGTGGAAGCTTTGAAGGCCCCCCCTCGGAGCCCTCAAAACCGATTCAAGAGGCGGGCGGCGCCGAGCGCCTAGGCGCTGAGGGCCGCGCCGAAGCGGAGGGTATGCTCCGCCAGCGCAATCTTGTCTTCCAAACTTAGCATGAGCGTCGGCGCGACGTCAGGCGTGACCCCCGTTTCCCGCACCGCTTCGGCGTGCTCCGCATCCTGCCGGTCGAGGATAAGGCCGTCGATGACCCCCTCGTAATAGCGGGCAATGGCGGCCGGCGTTTTCGCCATGGCCAGCTCGTCCATCAGCTTGGCCGTGGGCCCCTTAACCGCCGCTCCTCCTACCAGGGGGCAAATGGCCACGGCGGGCACGCGGCGCGCTGCCAGGGCTGCGCGAAGCCCTGGGATGGCCAGGAGCGGTGCCACGCTGAGAAAGGGATTGGAGGGGCACAAAACGATCAAGCTGAGGGCCGGATCGGCGAAGGCCGCGGTGAGCTCCGGGGACAGGCTTGCGTCCTCGGCGCCGGCGTAGGTGATGGCTGACACCGCCGGGGCGCAGCGCTCGCGCACGAAGTACTCTTGGAAGGCGAGCAGGCCTTGATCCGTGGTGAGCTGGGTACGCACCGGGCTGTCGCTCATGGGGAGGAGGGTTTGGGGCACCTTGAAGGCCTTGGCCAGGGCGGCAGTGGTCTCCGTGAGCCGGGCCCCTTGATCCAGGAGCTCCCGCCGCCGGAGGTGCAGGGCGAGGTCCCGGTCCCCGAGCTGGAACCAGGCGGCGCCGCCCAGGGCGCGCAGCGTTTCCAGCGTAGTCCAGCTTTCCCCCTCCCGGCCCCAACCCTGGGCGACGTTCGCTTCCCCCGCCAGGGTGTAGAGCAGGGTGTCGAGGTCGGGGCTGATGGGCAGCCCTAGGTGCTCGAAGTCGTCCCCCGTGTTCACCACGAAGGTGAGGGCCTCCGGGGCTAGGCAGTGGGCGAGGCCAAGGCCGAGCTTGGCGCCCCCAACGCCACCGGTGAGGGCAAGGACCTTCCCCGAACTCATCGGAAGAGGTCCTCGTCGGCAGGGCGAATGAGGTCTGCCGCTGCGCCGTCCCCAAGCACCCCGGGAAAGCCCCGGAGGAGCACCACCGGTGTGCCCTCAGCGGCTTGCCCCATGATGAGGGACGCCGCCGCCGCCAGCTCATCGGCGAGGCCCACAACGCTCACCTCGAGGCGGCGCCCGTAGCGATCCTCCTGGCCCCGGAGGTCCTTGAGAGCCTCGAGCCCCGAGGCTCCGAGGGCGATGCCGCAGGTGCCCACGCGCCAGGCCCGGCCGAAGCTGTCGTTGATGAGGACCCCCAGTCGCACCCCGTAGGCCCCCTCGAGGGCGCGCCGAAGCGCGGCGGCGGAGCGGTCCGGGTCCTCGGGGAGGAGTAGGGCGCTGGCGGCCCCGGCGTCCATCTCGATATTGGATTGGTCGATGCCGGCGTTGGCATGTACCCAGCCCCGAAGGTGCTCCACCACAATCACCCCGGGCTGCCCGGCACGCTTACGCACCACGCTCCGAGATTCCTGGAGGATCAGGGTGACCAGCCGGGGATCCTTGCCCGTCTCCTGGGCCAGGGCCTCGGCCTCCGCCGTAGGGGTGACGGTGTCCAGAGCGACCTGCCGCCCTTCCGCTTTGCTGACGATTTTTTGCGCGACGGCGATGACGTCTCCGTCCTGCAGGGCGAGCCCTGCGCTTTCAAGCCCGCGGGCAATCAGCTGGGGGAGATCATCCCCCGGCTTGACGTCCGGAAGGCCCGGGAGGGGCAACAGGGTCGCGTTCATGGATCAGTGGACTTCCTGGCCGACAATCTTGATCCCGGCGTGAGAAATCTCACCTTGACGATTGATTTGAATAAGAATTGAGGTGAGCGCTTCCGCCGCTGCGGAGTTGGCTATGGGTCCCGCGTGCCAGCCCCGCATGCCGGCCTCGGCGGCCAGATCGATGACCTTCTGGCGCGCATCCTTTTTGTTTCCGGAGACCAGCACATCGCACTCGATCACCCGCTCCGGATCCTGTAACAGGTCCGCCGCGATGTTTTGGAAGGCCGAGACCACAAAGACCTCTTCGCCGAGCAGGGCCTGGGCGGCGGCTGCGGCGCTCCCGCCCTCGGGCAGCTGCACCGTCCCCACCTTCGGGGGCTGGAGCGGAACGGTGACGTCGATGACGATTTTCCCGGCGAGGGAACCCTTCACCCCTTCGAGGGTCGCCAGCTGGTGGGCGTAGGGCACGGTCAGCACCACAATATCCCCGGCGGCTGCGGCGCCGGCATTGTCCATGGCTTCTGCGGCGGTTTCCGGGCTCTGGGCCTTTAAGGCCGTGACCGCTTCCTCGGCCTTCTCGAGGGTGCGGGACCCGATGATGATCCGGTGCCCTGCCCGGGCCCAGCGGATGGCCAAGCCCGAGCCCAGGGCGCCGGTGCCGCCGAGAATCGCGATGGTGTGTGCCATGGTCCTACTCCGATCGTTGTGAGGATGGGGGATAAATGCGGGCGCCATTATCGGGGAAAGCAGGGACTAGCAAAAGCGCTGCCGTAGAGGTCTTCAATTGTGGCGAAACTTTGAAATTCGATGCAGAAAACGGCCGTTTACGGAGTTCTTTGATCCAGGTCTATTGAAGCGGTGGACCGATGCTGATCGAATCCATGCCCCGAAGTACGGTTTTGGCGAAACTACGCTGAACCGGTGGTGTGGGGCGCTTGGCCCCAGGATTAGCGAGGAATCCCATGGCAGCAAAAGGCAAGCCGCAGAAGAAGGCCGCTCCCGCCCCTAAGAAAGAGGCACCGGTGACCCTGGAAAGCTTCATCGCCGAAGAGCTGTCCAAGGCTCGTCAGCGGGCCCAGCTCTCCCAGCGAGAGGTGGCCGCCCGGGCTGGGCTGACCCAGGCGGCCATTAGCCGCCTCGAATCCGGGGACCGGCTCCCGCGCTTGGAAACGCTGTTGGCCCTGGCGGAAGCCACGGATCACGTGCTTG
The DNA here is from genome assembly GCA_038153445.1 of Pseudomonadales bacterium. Lineage (GTDB taxonomy): Bacteria > Pseudomonadota > Gammaproteobacteria > Pseudomonadales > Azotimanducaceae > Salivita. Next base: position 11,663 of record JAYOYG010000047.1, on the reverse strand, counting down.
AGCTGCGGCTCAAGCGCCCGCGACAGGGCAGCGCTGGAGGCGCCCTTCGCCGCGGTTGAGACCGGCGGTCTAAGGCTTAAAAGAACCGGCGTCCCGCGCCGGTTTTTTTTTGTCTTGGTAAAAAACCAAGCCGAAAAAAAACCCGCCGAAGCGGGTTTCCAAGAAGGAAAACCCGAGATGCCCTAGGGGAGGAGGGTGGGGCACCCCGGGGGTCACGAACGCTTGGCGCGCGGTGACCGATTCGACAACCTGTGTGCCAAGCCAAAAGGCGATGCCTTTGTGGGGGCTGACCAAGTGCACACGATCAGGTCGGCTTCAACGCCCGGTGAAGGGCAAAAAACACTCACGTAAGAATCAATACAGGAAGCATGCCAAAGCTTTTTGACCCCCTGATGACGGTGAAACCAAACGCCGGACGCCGGATCGAGCGCTTCCTCGGGGGGCTCGCCGGCGCGGGGGGCGAGGGCGTTGCCCCGCTCTGGTGCGGCGTTCGGCGTTTGCGCTTTTTCATGGTGCAATTCCCGCCTGAAGTGCCGCGCTCCCAAGGGCGCAGGCAAGGCCGATGAAACCGCTGTAGCCGAGGAGGCTCAGCGCAGCGGTTCGGCCCCCTCGGTCGCTGAGGGCAGCGCCCAGGGCTCGGGTCACCTGGGGCACGGCGGAAAGCCCCGCCACGGCAAGGGTCGCTAGGCAGCCAAAGACGTTCCACCAGAGCCAGGAAACCCCTGGCGCCCCCAGCCACAGGGCAGCGTTAAGGGCCATCCCGGCGACAAGGCCCCGGAGCGCTGCCCCTTCCCCCACGCCGGGAGCGAAGGCCGCGATGAGAAATAGGGCCAGGAGCGGGCCGTTTAGGAGCGAGCCGATCTTGTTGATGGCGACCAGGACGGAGTCGGCAATATCCCCCACGTAGAAGGCCAGCGTCACGATCACGAGGCCCCAGAAAAGCGTGAGTGCCTTGGCGATAGGGAGTGCGCCGAAGCGGGCTTCCAGCTGCGCCCCTCGGGGCCAGCGCCCGATGAGATCTTCGCTGCTGGCAGCGGAAAGGGCATTGAGCACGGAGTCGATGGAGGACATGGCCGCGGCGAGGAGTGCCACGATGACGAGCCCCACCAGCCCCGGGGGAAACTGGTCGAAGACGAACTGAACCACTGCGAGATTGATATTGGGGGTGCCGTGCTCGGTCACAGGGAGTCGATCGAGGAAGGCGCCGTCGAAGTTGGCATAGGCCGCGAGGCAGAGGCCCAGGAGGCAATAGAGCAGCACCAGGGGGAAGCGCAGCAGGCCGTTGTACCAAAGGATCCGCTGCCCCGCGGCGACCGATTCGCTCGCCAGCAGACGCTGGCTTTGGCTCTGGTCGCAACCGTAGTAGCTGACGTAGAGGAAAAAGCCCCCGAAGAGCATGGGCCAAAAGGCATAGTCGACCCCGTCTCCTAGGCCCGTATGTTGCAAGTCCAAGCTATGAACCCGGGTCTCAGGTAAGTGGGCGAGCAGCCCGGGAAGGCCGCCGAGCACGGAAAGGGCAAGAAACAGGGCCAGCACGAGCACGCTCACCAGCACGACGAGCTGAATGACGTCGCTCAAGATCACCGCCCGCATGCCCCCGAGGAGGTCATAGATCAGGGTCACCGCCGCCAGGAGGGCCACACAGGCAGCAAAGGGCAACTCAAGGCAGAGAGTGAGGACGAGGGCCATGCCGTAGACCGTGACGGCGGCGCCGGCGGCGCGGAACAGCTGGAAGAGCAGGGAAGCCAGGACCCGGCTCCGCACTCCCAGGCGGGCTTCGAGGAAGCTGTAAACCGAGATGGCGCCGTGGCGCCGAAGGGCGGGGTAGAGCGTCAGAAGCAGGAAGGCCATGGCCAGGGGTACGGCGAGCTCATATTGAAGCCAGCCCAGGCCGCCGCCGAGGCTGAAGGCCACGAAGGCCGGGGCGCCCAAGAGGCTCGCGCTTGAGCACTGGGTGGCCATGGTGGACAGGGCCAGGGCGAGGGGACTGCTGCGGCGCCCCGCAAGATAGTAGGCTTCCCGCGTGGTTTGCTCCGGCGCCAAGCGGACCGCAAGGCAGAGGAGCGCAAAAAGGTATATGGCAATGACGCCCCAATCGAAGGTGGTCATGGTTCTGATTCTCCCTCTGCCTACGGCACGGACCCATGGGTAGCCTGCCTGGGCCCACCCCGGGGGAGGCCCAGCGCTTCGGTGACCGGGTCCATCGCCTTCGCACGCAGCTAGCGGAGGTCTATGGCGATGCCGCGGCCAGCGATTTAGTGCGCTCCCTGCTTCAGAGCATTGCCGCTACGCAGCAGCAAGCCCTTGAAGTGCAAGCAGGAATTGGACCAGGGCGCTGGTCCGCGGCGGACGTACTCCTGATTACCTATGGCCATAGCGTCACCCAAGCGGGCCTGTCCCCCCTGGCTTCCCTGCGCGCCTTCTGGGAGCAGCGCCTAGCGCCGCTGGTGAGCGCGGTGCATGTGCTTCCCTTCTTTCCCTCCACCTCCGATGACGGCTTTTCCGTGGTGGACTTTCGCGCCGTGGACCCGGAGCTGGGCGCCTGGGAAGACCTCACGGGGCTGGCGCGCCGGGCCCAGCTGATGGTGGATCTTGTCTTGAACCACGTCAGCCGGGAGTCCCTCTGGTTCATCGATTTTGTGGCGGGGCGAGATCCGGGGCAGCACTACTTCATCGACCTGGAGCCTCATACGGACACCAGCGCCGTGGTGCGTCCCCGAACCTCGCCCCTCCTGGTGCCCGTCCACACCTATCGGGGGGTGCGCCACGTTTGGGCCACCTTCAGCGAAGACCAGATTGATTTGAACCTGACTAACCCCCGGGTGTTTCTTGAGCTGGCCCGGGCGCTCCTCTTCTACCTGGCGCAGGGGGCGCGGCTCGTGCGCCTCGATGCGGTGGCCTATCTCTACAAGCGTTTGGGGACGCCCTGCATTCATCTTCCGGAAACCCACGCCCTGGTGAAGGCCCTGCGCCTGGTTAGCGAATTGGCCTTTGACCCCGCGGAGGACCCGGTGCTCCTCGTGTCGGAAACCAACGTTCCTCATGAGGAGAACATCGCCTACTTTGGGGAGGGGGATGAGGCCCACGTGGTCTACCAGTTTGCCCTGGCACCGCTCACCCTCCACGCCTTTGCTACGGGGGATCCCGCGCCGCTCCGGCGCTGGCTCGCGGCCCTTTCGCCCCCGCCCGAGGGCTGCGCGTTCCTGAATTTCCTGGCCTCTCACGACGGCATTGGGGTGCGCCCGGCGGAGGGATGGCTCACCCCGGTTCAGCTCGATGCGCTGGTGGCCCACACCCATCGTCAGGGCGGCTTTGTGAGCATGCGGGCGCTTGAGGGAGGGGGGGAGGCGCCCTACGAACTCAACATTGCGCTGGTCGACGCCCTCGGCGCAGGCCCCGGAGGGGAGGACGACGGGTTTGGGCCCGAGCGCCTCGCCGCGGCCCACGCGCTCATGCTGGCCCTGCAGGGGATCCCTGCGGTCTACATCCACAGCCTGCTTGCGACCCCCAACGATCTCGCGGGGGTGGAGCGCACGGGACGCACCCGGTCCATTAACCGCCGCAGCTGGGACCGGGACGCGCTGGAGGCGCACCTTGCGGGGGCAGGCGCCCAGGCCAGCTGGGCGCGGCTAGAGGCCCTGCTTCGATGCCGACGTAAGCTGGCGGCCTTTCATCCCGAGGCCCCCCAGGCCGTGCTGGATTTAGGGCCTGGCGTGGTGGCGCTCACCCGCGGCACGGGGCGGTCGCGCCTGCTGGTACTCGTGAATCCCACGGACCAGCCCCAGCCCGTTGCGGCCCTTCCCGGGGCCAGCGGTGCTCCGGTGCTGAGGGATCATTTGAGCGCTGCGCCGGTGGATCTCCGCGAGCCCCTGGCGCCTTATGCCTACCATTGGCTGGCCTGGCCCTAGGCCGGGCCCCCGGCGTCCTGCGCATCCTGGCTGACGGCGCTGCGCAGCTTCTCGAAGATGTCCGGATCCGCGCTTTGGATTCGATTCCAGCTGGGAATGAAGGGCGTTTCCTGAGGGCGCTCAAGGAAGCGCTCCCCGGCGCTTAAGATATTGGCAGAGAACAGCTCCACGGCGCGTTCCTCCCCATCCCGGTCCAGGGTGAGGCCGTTCATGATGGCGTCGTGATAGTAGGCCTCGAGGAAATCCAGGGCCTGGCGGTAGTAGGTGGCCTTGAGGGTGCGGATGCTTTCCGCACTGAAGACGACGCCCTGGGTCGCCAGCTTGCGCAGCACGGCCTTAACGATGTCCACGGACATGCGGGAAAGCCCTTTGCTGGCATCGTCCTCCGAGAGCTCCTGGTGCTTGTGGTCGTAATTGTCCGCCACGTCGACCTGGCAAATACGCCGATTCCCGTAATTTCGCTGCACCTCAGAAAGCACGCCAATCTCCAGGCCCCAATCGCTCGGGATGCGGAGGTTCGCCAGCACTTCCGTGCGGAGGGAAAACTCTCCGGCCAGGGGGTAGCGGAAGCTGTCGAGGTAGGTGAGGAAGGGGCGTTCCCCGTGCATCTCCCGGAGGGCTCGAAGAAGGGGGGTGACGAGGAGGCGACAGACCCGGCCCCCGAGCTTTCCAGCGGCGACCCGGGGGTAGTACCCCTTGCAGAAATCGTACTGGAAGCGCGGGTGCACCACGGGGTAGAGGAGGCGCGCGAGGAGGGCTCGATCGTAGGTCAGGATGTCGCAGTCGTGCAGCGCCACCGCATCCACGAGCCCGGTGGCTTGCACGTAGCCAAAGCAGTACCAGACGTTCCGGCCCTTTCCGAGCTCGCGGGGTGCGAGGCCTAGCGTCTGTAGCTGTTCGTCGATGGCTTTTAAACGCGGGCCGTCGTTCCAAAGTACGCGATGGTGCTGGGGGAGGCGGCTGAAGTAGTGAAGGGCGTGGGCGTACTGCTCTCGATCCGCGCGATCAAGGCCGATCACGATCTGGCTCAGGTAGGGGACCTGGCTCAGCACCTCGACGATGTGGGCCAGGGCCGGGCCCTCAAGCTCGGAATAGAGGGAAGGCAGCACGAGGCCCATGGGGCGTTGCTTAGCAAAGCCAAGGAGCTCTCCTTCGAGGTCATCGAGGCTCCGCGTGCCGAGGCCGTGGAGGGTGGCGATGGCGCCGTTTTGGAAAAAGTCAGACATGGCAACGCTCGCTTATGCGGTTGGGGCTAGGTGGGTCGCGTCGGGGGGTGGGCGCGCAGCTGCGCCAGCACCGCCGGACCCCAGCCTTCCGGGCCGGGCGCCGGGGCGATGGTCACCCCCTCGGTCCGTTTTAATGCAAGACGGGTTCCATCTTTTCGCGGCATGACTACGGCGAAGGTGGCGGCCTCGAGCATGGCCCGATCATTCTCCCCATCTCCCAGGGCCAGGGTCGGTGCGCCCGGGGCAAGCTGGGCCGCGAGGGTGCGGAGCCCATCGACCTTATCGCGCTGAGGCATCACGTGAAGAAAGCGCCCGCCATGGACTGCCCGAAGGCCGTGGGGGGCGAGGGCCGCGCGAAAGCGTGCGAGAGCCTCCTCGTCGCCGTGAAAGAGCCCCGGCTCCGAGGCCTCCCGGGCCATGGCCAGGGTGACGGCGCTGGGGGCAAGGCCCGTGAGGGCCTGGACGCGCTCGGCCCCCAGGGTGGCGAAGCCCTCAAAGGGCGCCGCAGTGGGCCCAAGGCCTTCTAGGATGGCGAGGAGCGCCGCGTAGCCCGGGCCAAAGAGGGTGGTCTCGGGTCCCTCGGGGCCGGGGCAGGTGATTCCCGCGCCGTTTTCGAAGATCAGCCCGGGTACGCCCGGGAGCTGCGCCGAAAGCGTCGTCAGTTCGGCGCGGGTTTTTGAGGTCGCCAGCACCAGGGGAATGTGTCGCTCGGCGAGGCGAGCGAGGGCCGCCTCGGCGCCCGTGAAGCGGTAGGCGTCGTCGAGCAGGGTTCCATCGAGGTCCGTGAAGACCAGGAGGGGCGGGGCGGCGGCGGTCACCGAGGAGGATCCCTAGGCGGCTGCGGCCTGATTTAAGGCTTCCACCCGCGGGAGCACATCCTTAATGAGCCGGGCGGTCTGGACCATCATGTCGTCGTCGTCCTGGGCCATGGGGCGCAGAATGAACTTGTGGGCCCCGGCGGCGTGGTAGGCGAGGAGCCGTTCCATGATGGCGTCGCTATCCCCCACGGCCATCATGGCCTCGGCCTGGTCCCCGAGCCGGGCCCGGAGCGCATCCCCCTGCGCCTTGGCGACGGGATCCTCCGGGGATCCAAAGCGGAAGGCGAAGCCAGCGCCGTAGTGATCCTCATCAATGGTGCGGCCGAGGGCTGCGGCCCGGTCCTTAATCGCCGCGATCACCGGGGCAATTTCCTCAGGCGTTTCTAGCCCTGCTTGCCACCCGGTGCCCCAACGCGCCGTGCGCTCGATGGCCGCCGGGGCACTGCCTCCCACCCACAGGGGAAGGTTTTTCTGCACCGGCTGGGGCGCCAGGGTGGCGTTCTCATAGTGGTAATAGGTGCCCTCAAAGGTGACCTTCCCCTCCGCCCAGAGCTTGGAGATGATTTCCAGGGCCTCGGCGCTGCGCTTGCCCCGACCCTGCGTGGGCACGCCCCGAGCCCGGTAGTCCTCGCTCCGCGCCGTGCCGACCCCAAAGGCGGGGAGCAGGCGGCCCTCCGACAGCACATCGATGGTGGCGCAGGCCTTGGCGGTGAGGAAGGGATCACGGTGCCCCAGGGACGCCACGTTCATGCCGAACTTGATGCGCTTTGTGCCCCCGGCGAGGGCCGCCATGACGGACATGACTTCAAGATTCGGGATGGGGCTCACCAGGCGATCGGATTGCCAGATCGAATCGACGCCGCCGCTTTCGCAGAGGTCTACCCAGCGCCAGAAGGCGCGGCCGCTGGAGAAGGGGAAATGGGCAAGGCCGAGGCCGGCGCTGATAGTCATGATAGGACTCCTTCGCATCGTGAGGGGCCATGGGAGCATGGGGCGCCGGGCGCGGCAACTTTTGCCAAGGACCGCGGTCTCGGGCCTAATAGGGCTCGGCGCCCTTCGCCCCCAGGGGTGCCTCTTGCGAGAAAGGAGAACGCAGCGCGTGGATAACGCCGATCTACGACGGGCAGGCCTTAAGGTCACCGTGCCCCGGCTCAAGATTCTTGAGATTCTCGAGAGCGCCGAGCCCCACCACCTGTCTGCGGAAGACGTCTACCGAAAGCTCATGGAGTCCGATGAAAGCATCGGTCTTGCCACGGTTTACCGGGTGCTGACGCAGTTTGAAGGGGCCGGGCTCGTGGAGCGGCATAACTTCGATGACGGCCGGGCCGTGTATGAGCTCGCCAGCGACGATCACCACGATCACATGGTGGACGTGGACTCCGGGCGGGTGATGGAGTTCTTCGATGAACGCATCGAGCGGCTCCAGCGAGAAATTGCTCGGGAGCACGGCTTCGAACTGGTGGAGCACACCATGGTGCTCTACGTGCGCAAGGGGAAAAGCTAGGACGACTGGCCCCGGCCCCGGTCCATAATGCCTCGGCGCCGCTCGGCCACCGCTTCCGGCTTCACCCGCTCCGCCATGTGCGCCTGGCTCCAGGCCCTCTCCCGAGCCAGGCCCCCTTCCAAGGTGTCTTCCCAACCCGCGTCCATGAGGGCGAGTACGGCGTTTCGCGTTACTGGCTCCGTGGTCAGGATGTCCTTGGCAAGGGCCTTCGCCGCCGGCAGGAGCTCATCCTTCGGGACCACGCGATTCACCATGCCCCAGGCGTAGGCCTGCTGCGCGCTCAGGAAGTTCCCCGTAAGGGAAAGCTCCTTGGCTCGGGGCAGGCCGATGAGCCGGGGCAGGCGCTGGGAGAGGCCCCAGCCCGGCACGACGCCTACGCGGGCGTGGGTATCGGCGAAGGCGGCTTCCTCGGCGCAGAGCAAGAGGTCGCAGAGCAGGGCCAATTCAAAGCCGCCGGTAATGGCAAAGCCGTTGATGGCCCCGATGATGGGCTTGGGAAAGCGGTGAAGGACCGCGCCAATATCGATTTCGGCACCATCGGCATCGGCGCTGGCTTGCGTTTCCCCCCCAAGCTCCTTCAGGTCGAGGCCGGCGGTGAAGGCCCGGCCGGCGCCGGTGAAAATGACCACCTCCGTTTCGTCGTCCTCAGCCAAGGCCGTGAAGGTGGTGACGAGGGCGGCGCGCAGGGCCCGGTTGAGGGCGTTTAGGGCTTCCGGACGATTCATGGTGACGAGCGCGACGGCCCCGTCCTTGTCCACCTGCACGATGGGGTCGGTCATAACTAAGCTCCTAAAGAGGTTGGGCGGCTTCCGCAGCGAGGGCGGCCCGGGCATCGCGACGCGCAATGCGCTCCCGGAAGCGCTGGTGTCGCTCCGCGGTAAGGGGCCAGGTCCAGCAGAGATAGAGCGCCAATAAAAAGAGCACCGTGGGCACGATAGCGTAGAGCACGGACAACCAGAGAAGGGCGTCCGCGCCGTTCTCTGCGCCGGGGGTCGCGTCGTAGCCCGTCAGGGCCAGGAGCGGTAGGGATAGGCCCGCGAAGGACGCCGCACACTTGGTCATGAAGCCGTGCACAGCGAAGTAGCTGCCCGTGCGGGGATCCCGGGACCGAGCCGTATCGATATCGATGACGTCCGCCATCATGGCGATGGGGAGATAGGCAAAGGCGCCGAAGCACAGCCCTTTCGCGGCAAAGAGCCACTTGAACGCCGTTTCCGACCCCGGAGGCAGGGCAAAGATGGCGAGGCTCACGAAACTGACGAGGATCATCGCGCTGGCCAGGGAGCGGTGCTTCCCGTAGCGCCGGGCGAGAAAATCCCAGCCGGGGATGGCGAGGAGCCCGGTGACGAAGTAGATCACGTAGAGCTGGCCCGCCCGGGGGATGCCGATGACGTCCTGCATGAAGAAGAGGGAGAGGGCGTTGCGGAAGCTCTCCCCGCCGGTGATGACCAGCTCAATGACCACCACGACTCGAAAGAGGCCGTTGGACCACATGAGTTTAAGGGAGCGCAAGAAGGGCGTGCGCCCCGCGCTCTGGGCCAGGGGCGGTTCGGGTACCTGGGTCAGGGTCCAGAGCCCGATCCCGGGCAGGGCGATCAGGATCAACAGGCCGTAACCGCCGAGCACGGCGAGGGCGGTGGCGTCGTCTCCGAGCTGAAACTCCACCAGGGCCGGGACGAAGGCCGCGGCGATGAGCCCCAGGAGCACGAAGCGCTGCCGCGCCGAGTTCAGCTGCGTCCGGCCGTGGTAATCCTTGGCGAGTTCCGCGCCCCAGGCCCCATAGGGCACGAGCACCATGGTGGAGCCCACGCGCAAGCCGATGTACCAGAACGCGAGGTAGGCGGCGGTGGCCCCCTCCGCGGGATTCAATACGCTCCAAATCGCCAGGGTCAGGAGGGGAATGCCTGCCCCGACCCAGAGGCGTCGCCGACCCCAGCGGGTCCGCAGGCGATCGCTGGCAAAGCCCATGAGCGGATCGGTGATGGCGTCGAAGATGGCGGCGGCGGTGATAATGAGACCCACCACGGCGAGCTCCACCCCCACATCGCTGGAATAGGCTCGGGGAAGCCAGATGCCGAGGGGGTAGCCCAGAAGCGCTAGGGGAAAGCCTAGGGCTCCATAGCTCCAGATGGTTTTTAGGCGCAGGCCTTCGGCCATGGCATGACATCCTCTCCCCAACGCTCCCAGGAAGAGTGTCGCAGAGCCGTGGCCGGACCGGAAGCTGTTATTCTAGGACCATGGCCGCGCCCCCCACCCATCCCCGCTCTGACGACGACTGGTCCCTGCTCTGGGTCGCGCTGCTGGCCGCCGTGACCGCCACGGGGCCCCTGGCCATGCAGATCTTTTTGCCCTCCGTCCCCCTGGTGCAGCAAACCTTTGGGGCCAGCGCAGGGGCGGCCCAGCTCACCTTGAGCCTGGCCCTCGTGGCCGTGGCCTGCGCCACCCTAGTATACGGACCCTTGGCCGATCGCTACGGACGGCGCCCGGTAATGCTCGGGGGGCTCGCGCTCTTCGCGCTGGGCTCCGTGGCCTGCGCCCTGGCGCCGACCCTCGATAGCCTGATTGCCGCCCGGGTGCTCCAATCCGCCGGCGGCGCCGTGGGCATGGTGCTGCCCCGGGCCGTGGTGCGCGATCGCTTCGGTCCGGAGCGGGCGGCGGGGCTCATCGCTCAGCTATCCATGGTGATGGTAGTGGCGCCCATGGTGGCTCCGGCCCTGGGCGGCGTGCTGACGGATTTGATCGACTGGCGGGCCGTGTTTTGGTTTACGGCCCTTGCGGGGCTGCTCATTTCCCTACTGGTGTTCTTCGCGCTGCCGGAAACCTTGCCCCGCTCGGCCCTGACCTTTGGGGTCGGCGCGCTGCTCCGGGGCTTCTGGCTGTGCCTGGGCTCGGCCCGCTACCGGGCTTACATGGGCCACGCGGCGGCGTCCTCCATGATCTTCTTCGCCTTCATTAGCGCCGCGCCCTATCTCATGGTGAACACGCTCGGGCAGGGGGCGACGGCCTACGGGATGTGGTTCATCATCATTTCCCTCGGCTACATGGGAGGAAATCTCTTGGCCGTGCGCCTGTCCGGGCGCTACCCCGTGCTGGGGCTCATGCTGGCTGGCTCCACCCTCGCGGTGCTCGGCATTGCGCTGGCGGCGCTTCTCGCGCTTTGGGGGCCCCTAACCCCGGCGGGGCTCTTCCTGCCCATTGCCCTCTCCATGATTGGCAGCGGCCTGGCCGCCCCGAACGCCCAGGCCGGGGCCATCAACGTCTTCCCCGAGCGCGCGGGAACGGCCTCCGGGCTAACGAGCTTCATGCAGATGTTTGTGGCGGGCCTCGCCACCCAGGCCGTAGGGGTCGCGCAGAACGGCACCGCCTGGCCCATGCTTGGGGCCATGGCCCTTGGGTCCTCCGTGGCCCTGGGCTGTATCGCCTGGGCCCATCGCCTCGAAGCGTAGCGCTAAGCGTCCGCGATGCCTTGGAAGCGGACCCCGGCGATGGTGGTCGGGGCCGGGGCGTCGTGGCCCGCTCGCACCTTCAGGTCAATGCCCACGAGGGCCTCCCTTGGGCCGGCTTCAAAGAGGATCCGATTGCCGTCGAGGGCGAGGCAGGGCAACCCTTCGTATTCCGTAAGGGGCGTTTCCAGCACGGCGCTCCAGCGGGCCGCCAGGGTTTCCGGGGTGGGGCTGGCGAGGCGGGCTGCGGCAAAGCCCGCGGCCCAGCCCGCGTCGCGTTGTTCCGTCCAGCTCGGGCCCGCCCAGTGCCAGCCATCCCAGCTGGGCATTTGATCAATGGAGACGATGGCGCCCCCCACATCCTTCGGGTGCAGGTGGCTGGCGATGGCTTCCGGGCGGTCCGAGGTCCACACCGTGCGGACCCCTAGGTCGGCGAAGTGTTCCCGCCGGGCGACGAGGTTGTCACACTGGAAAATCACCATATAGCCCGCATCGCCGCCCTGGCGGTCGATCCAGCGGCCGGCGGTGGTGTTCTCCTCCACGGGGCTGACCACTTCTAGATGGTCGTCGCCGACCACGAGCAGACGATTTTCCAAGCCAAAGGCGCCGACCCCAGGATCAATGTAGCCGAGGGGCACGGCGAGAAAGGCGCGTAGTTCCTCAATGACCGGATCGCGCTGGGTGGCGGCTAGGGCAAGTTGGCGAAGACGTAGCATGGGTGGGTCCCTCCCCGGTAAGCGAAGCCCAAGGCTAGCTCAGGGGCG
>JAYOYG010000046.1:811-16745 GCA_038153445.1 Pseudomonadales bacterium | reverse complement strand
GAATACTTCTGGTATGGCTGCGGCCACTGCTATCACTTCGAGCCCTTGGTGAAGGCCTGGAAGGCAACGCTCCCAGAGGACGTCGCCTTCGTTCAAACCCCTGCAGTGTGGAATCGCATGATGCAGCTGCACGCCCACCTCTTCTATGCCGCCGAGGCCCTGGACGTGCTATCCGTGCTGCACGACCCCTTCTTTCATGCGCTCCAGGAAGAGCGAAACCCGCTCACGGATCCGACGGAAATCGTGAAGCGCTTCAAGGACGCCGGGGCCCCGGAGGCCGAGATCATGGCCACCATCGAAAGCCCGGAGGTGACCGCGAAGGTGCGGGCGGCTGCGATGGCCATGCAGGCGGCGGAGCTCCAAGGGGTGCCGGGGCTCGTGGTGGCTGGCAAGTTCCGCATCGGCGCGGCGGAAGCGGGCTCCCAGGAAGCGATGCTCGAGATCGCTGATTTCCTCGTCGCCCAGGAGCGCCTGGCCCGGGGCAACGCCGCCCGCTAGGATTGCGGAAAGTAGGCCATTGGCCTACTCTGGGGAGCCATGAAGTTTCAGTGGGACGAAGAAAAGAGTGAAGCGTGCTTTAAAAGTCGAGGCTTTGACTTTGCTTATGCCGCCTCGGCGTTCGCCGACCCAAGTCGGAAGGTCAGGGAGGATGCACGCTTCAGCTACGGAGAGGCTCGATACGAGTTGCTCGGACGTATCGAGGGCAGGATCTACGTAGTCATTTTTACGATACGGTCCCAGGAGTTCCGCATTATTTCTGCTCGGAAAGCCAATCGACGGGAAGTAAAGCGTTATGAAGACCGTTCACATGACGATTGATGTAGAGGACCTCCGGGGAAAACCTAGGGGTCGGATTGACGCAGCCCGAGTTGACGGTACAACGGAAGACGATTTGGCGAGGCATCTTGCTGAGGACACCGCCGAGGCGGTGCAGGACGCGGCGAAGTATGCGCGCCGGGTTCGGAAGCGCCTCGGCTTCAGCCAAGCTGAATTTGCTAAGCGCCTAGATGTTTCCTTAGAAACGATTAGAAATTGGGAGCAGGGCAAGCGGTGCCCAACGGGTGCCGCAAAAGCGCTGCTGAAAGTTTTAGACCGCATGCCGGAAGCGGCGCTGGCGGCACTGTCCTAAACCGTTTCATTAGAAGGGGGCAACGCCGCCCGCTAAGGGTAGGGCGCTCGATCCGGAGGCTGGATGGTCTCCCGGGCCGAGGCCGTCGCCAGCTGCGCTGGCGAGTGGTGCCGGTGCACCAGGGCCAGAGCGTCCTCAGAGAGCGCCGGTGCTCCTTCCAGAAGGGCCTCCCAGCTCCGCTGTGATCCCTGGTCCCTGCGCTCTGCTTCGAGCAGGTGAAGCAGCGCGTGGGTGAGGGTTGCGTGAAACTTTTCTGGCGCCCCTAGGTGCGTTGCGTAGCGCTGAATCGCCTGCGGTAAGCGAACGGCGGTGACCTCAAAGCCATCCCGGGCAAGGGTTAGCAGGGCCAGACGCAGGTGGCCCCTGTGGTCAAAGGCTGCGGGGGGTAGGGTCAGGTCCTTAAAGGCTGCGACAAATGCTGCGTCGTCCATGGAGACCTCCTCTTCACCCCCAGAAGCCCCGAGGGCGATTAGCGAGCAAAAAAAAAGAGCGCCCGAAGGCGCTCTTTCAAATTTGGCTCCGCCTGCTGGGCTCGAACCAGCGACCCGCTGATTAACAGTCAGCTGCTCTACCAACTGAGCTAAGGCGGAATTCCCGACGCGGGCGTCGAGAGGGGGCAAGTTTAGTGCCGCGGCGCGGATTTGCAAGGCCTTCGGGCTCATTCTTTGCGGCGGTGCTACCATGTCGGGCTACCCCAGGCAGTGAGGCATGAGCAGTGAAAAGCGGCGGCGCCTTCGAGCTCAAAAGCGATTACACCCCGGCGGGGGATCAGCCCAGCGCCATTGAGGCCATGGTCACGGGGCTGCGCCAGGGTCTGGCCCATCAGACCCTGCTCGGGGTGACGGGCTCGGGCAAGACCTTCAGCATTGCCAATGTGGTGGCGGAGGTGAATCGCCCCACCCTGGTGATGGCGCCCAATAAGACCCTGGCGGCCCAGCTCTACGGGGAGTTCAAGTCGTTCTTTCCGAACAACGCGGTGGAGTATTTCGTTTCCTACTACGACTACTACCAGCCTGAGGCCTACGTGCCCGCCTCGGACACCTATATTGAAAAAGACTCTTCGATTAACGATCACATTGAGCAGATGCGTCTCTCGGCGACCAAGGCCCTCCTTGAGCGGCGGGATGTGCTCCTCGTAGCCTCCGTATCTTCCATCTATGGTCTCGGGGATCCGGCGTCCTACCTGAAAATGGTGCTTCATCTCGATCGCGGGGATCGCCTGGAGCAGCGCTCCCTGCTTCGGCGTCTTGCTGATATGCAGTACACGCGGAACGATATCGACTTTGCCCGGGGCACCTATCGGGTGCGCGGGGACGTGATTGATATCCATCCCGCGGAAAGCGACCGGGAAGGGCTCCGGGTGGAGCTTTTCGACGATGAAATTGAGAGCCTGGCGCTCTTTGACCCCCTCACGGGGGAGGTGCTGCGGAAGGTGCCGCGCTACACCGTCTTCCCCAAGTCCCATTACGTGACGCCCCGGGAGCGCATCCTGTCCGTGCTTGACGACATCAAGGATGAGCTTCGGGATCGCCTCGACTGGTATCGGGAGAAGGGCCGACTCCTCGAGGCGCAGCGCTTGGAGCAGCGCACCCAGTTTGATCTCGAGATGATTGCGGAGCTGGGTTATTGCAACGGCATTGAAAACTACTCGCGCTATCTGTCCGGGAGGGCTACGGGGGAGCCGCCGCCGACGCTCTTCGACTACCTTCCTGCCGATGCGCTCCTGGTGATCGACGAATCCCACGTTACCGTGCCCCAGGTGGGGGCCATGTTTAAGGGGGATCGGTCCCGGAAGGAAACGCTGGTGGATTACGGCTTTCGCCTGCCCTCGGCGCTCGATAACCGGCCCCTGCGCTTTGAGGAGTGGGAGGCCATGTGCCCCCAGACCATCTTCGTATCCGCAACGCCCGGAAACTATGAGGCGGCGCACCAGGGCCAGGTGGTGGAGCAGGTGGTGCGGCCCACGGGGCTGGTGGACCCGGTGTGCGAGGTGCGGCCGGCGATCTCCCAGGTTGACGATGTGCTCGGGGAGCTCAAGGCCACTATCGATCGCGGCGATCGCGCCCTGGTCACAACGCTGACCAAGCGCATGGCCGAGGACCTCACGGAGTATCTGGGGGAGCACGGGTTGAAGGTGCGCTACCTCCACTCGGATATCGATACGGTGGAGCGGGTGGAGATCATTCGGGATCTGCGCGCCGGGGTGTTCGATGTGCTTGTGGGTATCAATCTCCTGCGGGAAGGCCTCGACATGCCCGAGGTGGCGCTCGTGGCCATCCTCGATGCGGATAAGGAGGGCTTCCTCCGGGCCGAGCGCTCCCTGATCCAAACCATTGGGCGGGCGGCCCGGAATGTGAACGGACGGGCGCTGCTTTACGCTGACCGGATCACCGATTCCATGAAGAAGGCCCTGGGGGAAACGGACCGTCGCCGGGAGAAGCAGCTGGCCTTTAATGAAGCCAACGGCATCACGCCCCAAACGATCCGTAAGGCCATTGCGGATGTAATGGAGGGCGCCCGGGAAGAGAAAGGGGAGCCGAAGAAGGGCGGTAAGAAGGGTAAGGGGACGGAACGCAGCGCCTATGGCCGCGCGAAGCCTATCTCCACGGCGCCGGAGGATACGGGGAAGGCCATCGCGGCTTTGGAGAAGCGCATGCTCGAGCATGCGAAGAACCTCGAGTTCGAGGAAGCCGCTGCGCTCCGGGACGAGGTGCTCGCCCTGAAGGAGCAGCTGCTTCTGGCGGGCTAGGACGCAGCCCGCGCCGGGGCAAATTCCGCATTGCTGCGAGGGCGGGGCTCGCCTATACTTCGCCGCCCGCGTCGTAAGACCGGGACGCTAGGCGCGTAGCTCAGTTGGTTAGAGCACCACCTTGACATGGTGGGGGTCGTTGGTTCGAATCCAATCGCGCCTACCAATTTTTGCCTGGGGCCGTGAGCGTCGGGCACAAGCGCCTCCCGCGGCGCCCTCAGGAAGGGGGTGCGCTTGGAGGTTTTTATTGTGGCTTGGAGATTAAGCGATCAAAAAAGGCAGTCAGGGGTCTAAGCGCCTCACCATCAACGAAGCCATTGAAGCGACGGAAGTCCGGCTTATCGATTCCACCGGCGAGCAGCTCGGCATTGTCCCGCGGGATGAAGCCCTGGCGATTGCCCAAAATCGCGGCCTCGATTTGGTCTTGATGGCTGCCGAAGCCACACCGCCCGTTTGCCGGATTCTCGATTACGGGAAGATGGTCTTCGAGGCGAAGAAAGAAAAGAATCTGCAGAAGAAGCGTCAGAAACAAACGCAGATTAAGGAAATGAAGTTCCGCCCGGGCACGGAAGAGGCGGACTACCAGGTCAAGCTTAGGAACCTCACGCGCTTCCTCGAAGACGGGGACAAGGCGAAGGTTACCCTTCGGTTCCGGGGCCGGGAGCTTCTGCATCAGGACCTGGGTATGGATTTGCTCAACCGCGTTCGCGACGATCTCATCGAACTGGGCGTGGTGGAGTTTGAGCCGAAGATGGAAGGGCGGCAGATGACGATGGTCATTGCGCCCCGGTCTCGCAAAAAGAATTAAGCCCCCCGGGGCTTAGGGCGCTTCGGCGCCGCCGGGTGTTGCTTCGGGTCACCGCTTCCGGACAACCCCAAATAACCGCCCGATAGGGCATCTGGCGCTCAGCGCCTAGGCAAAAAATGCGGAGCACAACATGCCGAAAATTAAGACCAACAAGGGCGCACTCAAGCGCTTTAAGAAGCGGGGCGACGGCTTTAAGCGCCGGACCGCCAACCGTAACCACATCCTGACCAAGAAAAGCACCAAGCGTAAGCGTCATCTGCGGGGTATGGAGGCCGTTCACGAGGCCGACGTGCAGCTGATTAAGCGCATGCTGCCCCAGCACCGTCGCTAAGGAGACTAGACCATGGCACGCGTAAAGCGCAGCGTCGTCTCTCGGGCACGGCGCAACAAGATTCTGAAGGCTGCAAAGGGCTACTACGGTGCCCGGAGCCGCAACATCCGCACCGCCATGCAGGCGGTCACCAAGGCCGGGCAATACGCCTATCGGGACCGTCGCCAGAAGAAGCGCCATTTCCGGGCGCTCTGGATCCAGCGTATTAACGCTGGGGCACGGAACCACGGTATGTCCTATAGCCGGCTCATGAACGGCCTGCACAAGGCCAACGTGGAAGTCGACCGTAAGGTGCTCGCCGATCTCGCGGTGAACCAGCAAGCGGCCTTCACCAAGCTCGTGGAAACCGCCAAGGCTGCCCTCGCGGCGTAATTCGCCCGGGCGTAGAACGGCACCGAGAGCCAGGCTGTGCATTGCACATCCTGGCTTTCGCATTTTTAGGGATTCAAGGCATGAATGAATTGGCCGCAGTGCGGGAAGAAGCCCTGGGCAAGGTGGCGGAGGCCGAGGATCTGGCGACCCTCGAAAACCTTCGCGTTGCCTATCTGGGGAAGAAGGGGGCGCTCACGGGGGTGCTGAAGTCCCTCGGGAAGCTGCCGCCGGAGGAACGGCCCGCGGCGGGGGCCGCGGTCAATGCGGCTAAGGAAGAGGTGCAGGCGGCGCTCGAGGCTCGGCGCGAGGCCCTGCAGGGGGCGGCCCTGGAAGCCCAGCTGGCGGCGGAGGCGGTGGATATCACCCTGCCCGGACGCCAGGGGGCCCGAGGGGGACGTCATCCCCACGCCGTGACCATGGCGCGCATCGTCGAGATCTTCCGCCAGGCGGGCTATGCCGTGGCCTCCGGCCCCGAGGTGGAGTCGGACTACTACAACTTTGAGGCTCTGAATATTCCGGCCCACCATCCGGCTCGGGCCATGCACGACACCTTCTATCTGGAAGGGCGGGAGGAGCAGGCCGCCGGAGACCCGCGCTGGCCGCGCCTTCTGCGCACCCACACCTCCCCGGTGCAGGCGCGCATCATGGAGAACACGCAGCCGCCGATTCGGATTATCTGCCCGGGTAAGGTGTATCGGGTGGATTCGGACGTGACCCATACCCCCATGTTTCACCAGGTGGAAGGCTTGGTGGTGGGGGAGGGCATCAGCATGGCGCACCTGAAGGGGACGGTGATCGAATTTCTCCGGGTGTTCTTCAACGCCGATGATTTGGCCGTGCGCTTCCGGCCCAGCTACTTCCCCTTTACCGAGCCCTCGGCGGAGGTGGACGTGGAGTGCGTGCATTGCCGCGGCGATGGATGCCGAGTCTGTTCCCATACGGGATGGCTTGAGGTCATGGGTTGCGGCGTCGTGCACCCGAACGTGCTGGAGATGAGCGGCATCGACTCGGAGCGCTTCTCGGGCTTTGCCTTTGGCTTCGGTCCCGATCGCCTCTCCATGCTCTATTACGGCGTCGACGATCTTCGTCTCTTTTACGAGAACGATCTCCGCTTCCTCGCGCAGTTCGCCTAGGGTCTAAGGGAAAGGATACGCAGTATGAAAGTCAGCGAAGGGTGGTTGCGAGCCTGGGCAAATCCCGTAGCGGATAGCGAAGCCCTAGAGAAGCAGTTCTCCATGGCAGGCCTCGAGGTCGATGGTGTGGAAGGCGCGGCCCCGGCCTTTAGCGGCGTGGTGGTGGGGGAGGTTATGGCCGTGGCCCCGCATCCGGATGCGGACAAGCTGAAGGTGTGCACCGTGGCCGATGGAGAAGGCACGCAGCAGGTGGTCTGCGGCGCCCCCAACGTCACCGTGGGCATGAAGGCCCCCTATGCGAAGGTCGGCGCCGTGCTCCCGGAAGGCTTCAAGATCAAGAAAGCCAAGCTTCGCGGGGTGGAGTCCTTCGGCATGCTCTGCGGCCCCGATGAGCTCGGGCTCTCGGAGGAGCGCTACGGCCTCATGGAATTGCCCGCCAGCTTGCCGACCGGGGCGGATTTCCGGGAAGCGCTGGACTTAAACGATACGATCTTTGATATCGACCTGACGCCGAACCGGGGCGACTGCCTTTCCGTGCGCGGCCTCGCCCGGGAGCTGGCCGTGCTCAATCGCGTGGAGTTCTGCGCCGAGCCCTGCCCCCCGGTGGCGCCGACCATCGACGATACCTTCCCCGTGACGGTCACGGCCCCGGAGGCCTGCCCCCGGTACCTGGGTCGGGTCATCAAGGGCGTGGACGTTTCCCGTCCTACCCCGGACTGGATGGCCGAGCGGCTCCGGCGCTCGGGCCTTCGATCCATCGACCCCGTGGTGGATATCACCAACTACGTGATGCTCGAGCTGGGCCAGCCCATGCACGCCTTTGACCTTCATCGCCTCAGCCAGGGCATTGAGGTGCGCCTGGCCCGGCCCGGGGACACCCTGACCCTGCTCGATGGCAGCGAAGTCTCTCCAGCGGAAGATACGCTGCTGATTTGCGATGGCGCTGGCCCCGTGGCTCTGGCCGGCATCATGGGCGGCGAGCGCAGCGGCATTCACGCCGAGGGCGAGGCGCGCACCCAGGATATCTTCCTTGAGTGTGCCTACTTCAGCCCCCTCGCTATTGCCGGGCGGGCGCGGCGCTTTGGCCTCTTCACGGACGCCAGCCAGCGCTACGAGCGCGGCGTGGATTTCGCCCTGCAGGCGGCGGCCACGGAGCGGGCCACGGCTCTCCTCCTGGAGATCTGCGGCGGCGAAGCCGGCCCCATCAGCGGATTTGAAGCCGAGGCGGCCTTGCCGAAGCGCTTGCCGATTACGCTGCGCAGCGCCCGGATTGATGCGCTCCTGGGTACGGCCATCCCGCAAGACACGGTGGAAGATGTGCTCACGCGCCTGGCCTGCACCGTGGCGGGAGAGGGCGGCGGTACGGAGCGCACCTGGACCGTCACGCCCCCGAGCTTCCGCTTTGATCTTGAACGGGAAGCGGACCTGATTGAGGAAGTGGCCCGCATCTACGGCTACGACAACCTTGAGGTGGCGCTGCCGCCGGCGGCCCTGACCCTTCCCCGGGAAGACGACGGGGTGGTGCCGACCTCGGCCTTCACCGCGGCGCTCCTAGGCCTCGGGGCTCAGGAAATCATTACCTATAGCTTTATTGATAGCGCCTGGGCGGAAGCCTTCTGCCCGGGGGTGGGCCTGCTACCCCTGGCCAACCCCCTTTCCCCGGAGCTGGCCGTGCTGCGCCCCTCTCTGCTGCCGGGGCTGGTGAAAACCTGGCAGCACAATCGTAATCGCCAGGCCGTGGGCGCCCAGCTCTTCGAAATCGGCACCTGCTTCGAGGCCGGAGAAAACGGCGCCGTGGTGGAAACGCAGCGGGTTGCGGGGCTTCTGACCGGACCCCGAGTGCCGGAGCAATGGGGTGCCGGCGCCGACGCCCTGGATTTCTTCGATGCCAAGGGCTGGGTAGAGGCCCTGCTGGGCCTGACCTTCGACGGCGATAGCTTCACCTTCGAGGCGGGGGAGCACGCTGCGCTCCATCCCACGCGGCGGGCCCTCGTAAAGCGAGGAGACTCGGTGGTGGGGGCCGTTGGTGCGCTGAGCCCAAACCTTGCCCAGCAATTGGATGTCTCTGGTCAGGTTTATCTTTTCGAGCTGGCCCTGGCGCCCCTGGCGGCGCGGGTGGTGCCCCAGCATCAGGGGCTTTCTCGTTTCCCTGCAGTGCGCCGCGACATCGCCCTGGATGTGCCGAAAACCGTAGCCGCGGGGGCGGTGCTGGCCACGGCGAAGGCCGCTGCGGGGGCCCTCGGGAAGAGCGTTCGCCTCTTCGATGTCTATGAAGGCAAGGGGGTCGAGGAGGGTCGGAAGAGCCTTGCGCTGGCCCTGACCTTCCAGGCCCCGGATCGCACGCTTGGTGACGAGGAAGTGGAGGGCGCCATTGCTCAGGTCCGCGAGGCCCTGGCGAAGGACTTTGACGCCCGGCAACGCTAGGAGGCGATATGGCTCGCTACGACGTATTCAATGGGGATGCCGACGGCATTTGCGCGCTGCTTCAGCTGCGCCTGGCGACGCCGGCGGAGAGCACGCTTATCACCGGGGTGAAGCGCGATATCGATCTGCTTAAGCAGGTCGCCGCAATGCCCGGGGACGAGATCACGGTGCTCGATGTCTCCATGGATACGAACCGAGCGGCGCTCGACGCCGTCCTGGGGGCCGGGGCCAAGGTCACCTACGTCGATCACCACTTCCCGGGGGAGATTCCCCAGCACGAGAGTCTGACGGCGCACATCAATACCGATGCCAGCTGCTGCACGAGCCTGCTGGTTAACGATCTTTTGAAGGGGCGCTTTCTGCCCTGGGCGGTCACCGCGGCCTTCGGGGATAACCTCAATGACGCCGCGCGGAAGGCCGCGGAGCCCCTGGGTCTAGATGGAAAAACCCTAGACGCCCTGGCCCACTTCGGCGTGTGCATCAACTACAACGGCTATGGCGCGGCCCTGGAGGATTTGCACTTCCACCCTGCGGCGCTCTTTAAGGCCCTGCTGCCCTATGCGGATCCGCGCGATGCGCTGGCCGACGGCTCCGGACCCTATGCCACGCTGGCCACGGGCTATGCGGAGGATATGGCGCAGGCGGAGGCGGCCGAGCTGCTGGTGGATACGCCTGCGGCGGCGGCCTTGCTGCTTCCCGATGCGCCCTGGGCCCGGCGGGTCTCTGGCGTTTATGGCAACGCCCTAGCCAACGACTACCCGGATCGAGCCCACGCCGTGGTGACGGCCAGCGCCGATGGCACCTGGCGCATCAGCATTCGCGCCCCCAAACGCCAGCAGAGCGGCGCAGATGCGCTCTGCCGCCGTTGGCCCACGGGGGGTGGGCGCGCTGGGGCGGGGGGCGTGAACGCCCTGCCTAAGGGCGATTTGGAGCCTTTCCTCGCGGATTTCGCTCAGCACTGGCTCGGGGATTAGAAAAGCTCATTAATTCTTCCGAATTACCCCGGAACACCCTGAATTTGCGAGAAATTCTCCGCGACTTATTGAAATGGTGCGCGACATAGGCCACTCTTCTCGAACAAGGGATGGGGTCGAAAACAAAACGCATCATGAACGAAACGCTTACCAAAGCGGCCATGGCCGACCGCCTTTTTGAGGAACTCGGCCTAAATAAGCGAGAAGCCAAGGAAATCGTCGAACTCTTTTTTGAAGAGATTCGCGGCTCCCTTGAGCGTAACGAACAGGTGAAACTGTCGGGCTTTGGCAATTTCGACCTTCGGGACAAAAAGCAGCGTCCTGGGCGGAATCCGAAGACCGGCGAAGAAATTCCCATTTCTGCACGGCGTGTGGTGACCTTCCGCCCGGGGCAAAAACTGAAAGCGCGGGTAGAGGCTTATGCTGGAACCCAGTGATAACAAAACGCTTCCGCCGATCCCCGGCAAGCGCTACTTCACCATTGGGGAAGTCAGCCTGCTATGTGATGTGAAGCCCCACGTGCTTCGCTACTGGGAGCAGGAGTTTCCCCAGCTGAAGCCCGTCAAGCGCCGGGGGAACCGTCGCTACTATCAGCGCGGCGACGTCATCATCATTCGCCAAATACGCGACCTTCTGTACGAGCAGGGCTTCACCATCGGTGGGGCACGGCAGCGCCTGGAAGGGCAGGAAGGGTCGGACGACAACACCGCCTATCGCCAGCTCATTCGCCAGTCCATCGTGGAGCTGGAAGAGGTTTTAGCCGTATTAAAGGCCCCCTAGGGGATGTTCCCCTAGGCCCACATCGTTTACACTTCGCGACCTTCTCGGGGCGTAGCGCAGCCTGGTAGCGCACCACACTGGGGGTGTGGTGGTCGTCGGTTCAAATCCGGCCGCCCCGACCATATTCTTCGCAGGGTCCTCCTGCACCTGTATCCCCTAAGTCTTGCCTTTTCAGTCCCCGTGGGGTCCCCTGAGCCTTGTGCTAGGGGAGAATGACAATGGCTGTTGTGGAATTAGAGAAGGCTGCGCGGGAGGCGCTCCTGACCGAGCTGCGAGCCTTTATGGACGAGGAGCTGAAAACGCCCCTCGGGCAGTTTGATGGGGAGTTTCTGCTCGACTTCGTGCTCGAACGCTTGGGGCCGGCGGTCTATAACCAGGCCCTGCTGGACGCTCAGACGGTACTGAGCGCCCGCTTTGAAAGCTTAAGCGAGGACCTTACGGCCCTCGAGAAGCTCCCGCCGCGCTAGACCGACTCCATGAAGCGGCCGTTCATCTGCAGGTAAGCATTGGGGTTTGGGTGCTTCGCCCATACCGCCTGCCATTCCTCGTCCTTCATGAGTCCCGCGAAGCCCGCATCTCGGGCGGCCTTGTTCGCCCAGCGAATAATCCAGCACACCTGGGGCTGGCCATGGGGGGAGGGTTTGGGGTCCGAGCCCGAGACCTCAGCCTCTACCTCCCCGGAAATCCAGAAATCGATGATGTCGAACTTCCGCTTGAGACACGGCGCGCCGTCCTCGATAAGCCACTTTTTGTAGGCGTCCCACCACTGCGGCTCGATCGTGTAGTCACGAATTTCAACGAATTGTCCGGCCATGGTTGTCTCCCCTTGTGATGCCCGTACCCCTACTGTGCCGGGAATCTTTAGCCGGGAAAATAGGGCATTTCCCTGCACGGGGCAGGGCGGTTATCATCTTTTTGTCACGCACGGTGATTCAGCGTTGACACCGAGGGGTGAGCAGGTATGATGCGCGTCTCTCGATATTCGGGAGGGTGTTTAGCTCAGTTGGGAGAGCGTCGGCCTTACAAGCCGAAGGTCACAGGTTCGACCCCTGTAACACCCACCAAGCCAGTTCCGGAGCGGTAGTTCAGCTGGTTAGAATACCGGCCTGTCACGCCGGGGGTCGCGGGTTCGAGTCCCGTCCGCTCCGCCATATCCTAAAGGTCCCGCTCGGGGCCTTTTTTGTTTGGGCCATTCCTACGCGCTGCTTGAGTGGCGCACCTACTACTACCCCATGCGTCTACCCCACCGGGTTGCGCAGCCCCGTAGCGGATAATTTCTGTGTGTAGGCTCTGGCATCCCCACGGGCGCACCCTACGGCACCCCCGGGGGAGGATCTGTTTGGGGCAATGCGGGCGCGACGCCCTACGCTAGGTCCTTCCATGAACGCCCCGTCTCCAAAAGCTCTGCGCTAGATCGATATAGCGCTTTGCTGACATAAGGTCGAATTTCCTTTGCGCGAAGTTTGCACAGCTCGGCCTTAAGGAGGCGCCCCTCCTGGACCAGACTGTTTGATCCAGGGCCCTCTGCTACGAGGTCCACAACGTGCAGCGCAAGCTGAATTTCGCCATCCGCTGCTAGCGCCCTCGCCCTCGCGAGGATTTTTTCTGGTTCGCCAAGGGCGTGGAAACGCGCCTCGGCGACCGCATCGGGGTGAGCGGGGTGCAGGGTGGTCGGGTTTCGGTCCCACCATCCGCTCTCTTCGCGAACGAGGTCCCGAACAATGTAGTCCGGGCTGCCGTAATTAGGCGTCATCCAGGGAACCTCGAAGAGTTCGGGGGGATAGCGTAGCTCCGCAAGGATCTCCTGTTCATTCAGGCCGCGGTTTAGGTGAGAAACAACTTCGTCCCGGAGCCAGCGTAGGGCCTTGGCCGTCTGTATGAGACGCTCGTGCACCTCTGATTCACCGTCAATAACTGCGCCGAACTCAGTTAAAAGAACTTCGGGCCGTAATGCAGCCATACGCTCTAGCGATTCGGCCCATCTTAAAGTCAGGCGCTGCGTTCTTAGGGGTGTACCGATATTTGGAATGGCGTCTCCAGGCGTCGCCGCCCCACCGTAAAGAACCCGCGTTTCCGGCATCCAAACCGCAAGGGCGTCGTCGGTTTCGGAGGGTACCCAAAGAAGCTCTACCCGAGGGTTATCGTCATGAAGGACTAGGTGTTCATTAAAGGTGATGTCCGGGTCTACGTAAGGATCCTCTGAGCGCTTGGAGCGAGGCCCAGGAAATTGCATTTGCCCTAGGATTCTTTGGAACTGATCAGTGGCCCGGTAGCGGTCGTACCGTTTCTTTACGTTTCGCTGGGCAACTAGGGTCGGTGGAGCCTCCCGCCGTTCACGGTTATGCGCCCTAATCGCAGGAACGCCAAAGTTATAGCCACCGTGTCCGTGTGAGTAACACACGGTTTCGATGGGCTTGTCCGTTATAGCCCGAAGTTCCTTTAGTAAGGCCTGGGTCTGCTGGCCCCCGCGGCCACAGTCGACCATGACTACTGAATGGGGAAGTTCGACAACGAGAACATGCCCCTGAGCGCTAAGGAGATGAGCGCCCTTGCGAATCTGCGCGCCCGCGGCTACGCCCTTTAAAATCTTATCGCCGGCATTCTTTTCCTGATCGGCCATAGGGGTTTGTCCTCGCTGGAAGAGAATTTAGAGATGTGGCTCCGCACAGTCCGCGCGGCGTATCAGCTGACTTTCGGGTCTTAAGTTGGGTCCCTAGCCAAATGACGAAAGACCCCCGCCAAGGTCGCGGTGACCCGTTCGTCGAGCTCAGAGGTGCTGACTCCCAGTCGCCGAGCGTAGGGCTGTCTAAAGATTCGATAGCCGCGGAGCACGGCGGACAGCACGACCTGAAGTGCTTCCAGGTCATGATGAGGGTGCACCGCTCCCTCTATGACGTCCTGCCGCAACTCACTCAATTGATGTTCATAGTTCGGCATGGGGTCCACCGCTTTATCCCCGTCCAATACCAGAAGGGCCCGCAGCTGACTGTCCTTCGTGGAATCGGAAAGCCCAAAGGCGTCCAGACGGCGCTGGATAAAGGGCTTCCCCTGCCGGTTGGCAGAGAGGGTCCTCACAAGCGTCTTAAACTGGCTGTTGATTGCTGAACGAAGGAGCTCTCGCCGAGTGCCGAAGTAGTGATAGATGTTTCCCCGGTTCACCCCGGCCGCCTCAGCTACCTTTCGAAGATTTAGGCCGCCGAGCACCCCATCTCGCTCCATCATGGCAAGCGCTACCTCAACGAGCCGCTTTTCCGTTGCGGAGCGATCCCGCTTAGAGGTCTCTGGCTGAAGCTTCATGGTCGAGTGATTTCCTATTGCATCAGGCTGCCTTAAATTATCATAATGCTAAATAAAAATAGCAATATGCTAGGAGATCGGCCTCATGAGCTGGAAAACGCTTTTAGGCGCCGTAGTACTCGCGATCCTCCTCTTTGGGGGCTATCGCCTCGCCCTGATCGCCGGATCTATTTCCCTGCCAAACTCAGAGGAAGAGGTTGCTGCCTTACGGGATAAGGCTGCCGCTCAAAGAGAAGATAGGATCCACCGTCCGCCGCCTTCCCCTCGGGAGTCGCCTAGTCCGAACCCATGGAAGAATGTCTACTTCGGCGATCTCCACGTGCATACGAGTATTTCCGCCGATGCCTACCTTTTCGGAAATCGCTTTGGGCTTGATAGCGCCTATGCTTTTGCCAAGGGTGAAGTTTTGGAGCTCAGAACGGGCGAGCATGCCCAGCTCAACCGGCCCTTAGATTTTGTCGCGCTAACGGACCATGCCGAAGCCTTTGGCCGTATCGAAGCGTGCGCGGACGGCCCTAGCGGGCCTGACGCCCAGGAAGGCTGTGAATTTCTTGAGAGCCCATCCATCTGGGGCTTCCTGCAAATGCGAGGCCGTGCGGAGCAGCGTCCGGTTCGGAGAAAGCTCGATGTTTTCAACGAGGATCCGGCCGTTGAACGTTTTTACGCTGCGCGAACTTGGCAAGCCGTGCGGAACGCTGCGGAAAGGCACTATGAGCCAGGAGTTTTCACCACCTTTGTTGGCTACGAATACTCTCCAGCACTGCCGGATCGAGGGAAGCATCATCGAAACGTTATTTTTCGGTCGAAGGAGGCTCCTGAGTATGCAGTCTCCGCTGTCGACGCGGATTCTGAGATCGATCTTTGGAAGCAGCTGGGGGAGCAGTGCTCGGGGGCATGCGAATTCCTTACGATTCCTCACAATCCAAACAAGAGTTGGGGCCTTGCCTTTGCCAGCGAAACGATCGATGGCATTCCCTACACAAAGGAAGATTGGCTTCTGCGAAGACGTTTAGAACCCCTAGTCGAGATGTTTCAAATTAAAGGGAATTCGGAGTGTGCCTTCGGTTTTGGCGCCACCGACGAAGAGTGTGGCTTTGAACAATTCTTCCCACCCTGTGAAGACGGGCAGGAAACGTCTTGTATTCATCCTACTTCCATGGCCCGCGATGGGTTGAAGAAAGGGCTCGTCTTGAAGCAGGCGCTTGGTGAGAATCCTTTGGAGTTTGGCTTCGTGGGCTCCACCGATACCCACAACTCAAATCCCGGCGACACGGAGGAGTGGGACTGGCGGGGTACCACGACCTTTACCTCTTCTCCGGCAGCCCAGCGAATGAACGTTTCCAACGTCACGGGGATTCGAAATAACAACCCCGGCGGGTTGGCCGCCATTTGGGCAGAAGAGAATACCCGTGGGGCGCTTTTCGATGCGATGACGCGGAAGGAGGTTTATGCCACGAGTGGGACGCGCATTAAGCTTCGTGTCTTCGCCGGTTTTTCCTTCCCGGAAAATTTGGAGTCAACGGCCGATCTGGCTGTGGCCTATGCGACGGGAGTTCCCATGGGAGGAACGCTTCAAGCTGAAGCCGACGCGCCCTCCCTGTTCATATGGGCGACGCAGGACCCCGATCATGCACCGCTTCATCGGCTTCAAGTGATCAAGGGATGGCTGGAAGACGGGCAGGCCAAGGAAGCGGTTTACGACGTGGCTTGTGCGAGCGGGCCGCCTGATTCCGTTTCTGGGAAATGCCCTCCGAGCACAGCGAAAGTCAGTCTAGAGGACTGCAGCTGGGATCAGTTGGCCGGAGCTCCGGAACTTCGAGTGCTGTGGGAGGATCCGTCTTACGACGCGAAACAGAATGCGTTCTATTACGTACGGGCCGTTCACAACCCGACGTGCCGCTGGACCACCTACGACAGCATTCGCTTACAACGGCCCC
>JAYOYG010000046.1:0-801 GCA_038153445.1 Pseudomonadales bacterium | reverse complement strand
CCCCACCCGAAGAGGTCCCCCCGATCGTCTCCGAAATGGCTTGGAGTTCGCCCATTTGGCTTCACGCGCCCTAGCGTCTATGAGGACTTGGCACGAACGGCCGTGGGTGCGCTTCTGCTTGCTGGGAAGCGTGCTGGTGCTTCTTGAGGGGTTTGTGCACCCTCCGACAAAGCCAGTGCTTGGCCCTCTCGGCGAAAGTCGTCTGGAGGGGCTTAAGGCTCAGTGGCGGTCACAGGCTGGGAGGGATCCTTCCCCAGCCCAGCTCCGCAAGCTGATTTCCGTAGAGCTTGAGAACGAAATGCTGGTTCAGGAAGCCTTGAAGCTTCAGCTGCACCGGAAGGATCACACCGTTTTTGAACGTCTGCTGCGCGATCTGGATTTTCTTGGCTTAGCGGATGGCTTATCCGACCAAGACCGCTTTGAGCGTGCCCTCAGTCTTGGGCTTCACCTCGATGACGAAGTCGTGCGCCAGCGGCTTATTTTCTTGGTGGAGCAGCGCCTGCTTCGCTCAAGCGAAAAGCAAGCGGTTACCTCTGAGGCCCTTGCAACGGCCTTTAGAGCCCGGCGGGTGGAGCTTAGGGTCTCACCGCGAATAGCCTTTGAACAGGTTTTTTTTTCTACCAATGATTCGGGGATCGTTAGGAAGCGCGTTGAACAGATTCAGCGAAACGGTTTACGCGTCTCCGAGGCGCGTCTCCTGGGTGATCCCTTCATCGTGGGCAATCAGATTAAGCAACAATCCCTTCCCGAGCTGGGGCAGATCTTTGGAAGTTTATTTCAAGAAAACCTGGAAGCTGCATT
>JAYOYG010000045.1:0-17091 GCA_038153445.1 Pseudomonadales bacterium | reverse complement strand
GGTCGGATCAATGACTCGGGCACCCACACGAATGGCTTGACCAAATTTTTAAAGAGCTCGGCGATAAAAAAACCCCTCAAACTTCAGGGGTTCTTGGCTCCGCTTCAAAGCAGTGCCGCCGACCAGGGCTGCGCATTATACAGAGGGCCGAAGCCCCCGCAAGCGTTATTTTTCAAATTTCTGACAAAACGCTAAGGCCATGATTCTTAAGTCTTTAAGGGCGCTCTAGGCGCGCCAGCGCCCACTGGCGCTTGCCTCGACGAAGCAAAAAGTGCCCCGGAACGAAGCACGGGAAGGTGCTCAGGGTGGCCCTGACGTCGGTCACCGCGGCGCCGTTGACGGATACTGCCCCACTTTTGATGAGCTGCATGGCCTGGGAGTTGGAGGACGCAAGCCCGAGCTCCGTTAGCACGCGCCCCATCATCACCTCGCCCTCCGCAAAGGTCGCCGCCGGCATACCATCGAGGGCCAGCTGACTGAGATCGTCTTCCCCTAGGGCCTCAATGGACCCAGAAAACAGCGCCGTCGTAATACGCTCCGCGGCGGCGCAGCCCTCGGCGCCGTGGACCAGGGTGGTGACCTCCCGAGCCAGGCAGTGCTGCGCGATGCGCTTTGAGGGGTCGGCTTCGCTTTCCGCGAGGCAGGCCTCGATCACCCCCTCCTCGAGGAAGGTGAAGTAGCGCAGGTAGGTCGGGACGTCGGCGTCCGCACAATTAATCCAAAACTGGTAGAAGCTGTAGGGCGAGGTTTTATTACCGTCTAGCCAGATTGTGCCGCTTTCCGTCTTGCCGAACTTCCCGCCATCGGAGCGGGTCACCAGGGGCAGAGTCAGCGCGTGCACGGAGCGCCCGAGCATGCGCCGGGTCAAATCCATGCCCGCCGTGATATTCCCCCACTGATCCGACCCCCCCAGCTGCAAAGCGCAGTCGTAGCGCTCCGCGAGGGCCACGTAATCGTAGGACTGGAGGAGCATGTAGCTGAATTCGGTGAAGGAGATCCCTGCGCCTTCCCGATCAATGCGGGACCGCACGGACTCCTTCCGGATCATCTCGTTAACGGAGAAGTGCTTGCCCACATCCCGAAGGAAGGCAATCACATCGAGCTCCCGGGTCCAATCCAGGTTATTCACCAGGAGTCCAGCGCCCCCCTCGAGGTCAATAAAGCGGCTCATCTGCGCGCGGAGCGACTCTACCCACCCCGCCACCACATCGGCCTCGTTCAGGCTGCGCTCGTTGGCCTTAAAGCTCGGATCTCCGATGAGCCCCGTCGCCCCCCCCACCAGGGCGATGGGGCGATGCCCCGAAAGCTGAAAGCGGCGGAGCGCGAGCAAGGGCACGAGGCTGCCGATATGAAGGCTATCCGCCGTGGGATCGAAGCCGCAGTAAACCGTTTGCCCCGGAGAGGCGAACTGGGTTTGAAGCGCTTCCCAGGGCGAGCTCTGGTTCACCAAGCCACGCCATTTGAACTCATCGAGCACGTGCATGAAGGGGGTCCTCTTTTCCGGAGGGCGCAAAATGAACGACGCCTTCAGGAAAAACAAGGGCCCCCCATGCCCCCGTGGGAAATGGTCAGCGCACTCTTTATACTCGCGCCGAACGGCCCGCAGGGCGCTATGGAATGGGCATGGACAGGCAAGGTGCAGAAGACAGGGCGCCCATGGCGCGGCGCACCGGGGTCCACAGTCCCTGGCGTCGCCCCGTGCCCCGGGCTCATGCTCTAGCCGCTACAGGCCTCGCCCTCACCCTGGGCCTTGCCCTCGGTCTATGGCCCGAGGCCCACTCCATTCCGGAAGTAGGGACGGAGGTGGCTGCCTTCGTGCCGGAAGTCCTACCCGAACCCTCCCCGCCCGGCGAAACGCCCTCGGCAGCACTGACGCCCATCGCAGCGGTCCCCGAAGCCTCGCCCTGGCGGAGCCTTACGGTGCGTTCCGGGGAGTCGCTGGCCCGGATCTTTCAGCGAGAGGGGATCAGCGCCCGAGCCCTCGCGGCCCTCATGGCTTCGGGTGACCTCGCCAAGCGCCTCGCGGACCTGCGCCCCGGGGACCAGCTCGAACTCCTCGAAGAGAACGGCACGCTTCTAGGCTTTCGCTTTCGGCCGTCTCGCCTCGAGACCCTCACCTTTTCTCGAGATTCCGGGGACGCTTCCCGCTTCGAGGCGGCGCAAGAACTGCGCAGCCCGACGGTGACGGAGCGAACGGCTCAGGTGGTGATCGAAGACGCGCTGTTCTTAGCCGCGCAGAAGGCCGGGCTCGATGATCGCTTAGCCCTCGCCCTGGCTGAAATCTTTCAGTGGGACATCGATTTCGTTCTTGATATCCGCAAGGGCGATCGCTTCGAGCTGCTTTACGAGGAGCAATCGCTGGACGGGGAAGTCATCGGCACCGGCGCCATCCTTGCCGCGCGCTTTGTGAACCGGGGGGAGATCTTCGAGGCCGTGCGCTACGAAGACCCTAGGGGCAACAGCAGCTACTACACCCCCGAGGGCAGAAGCCTCCGCAAGGCTTTCCTGCGCGCCCCGGTGCAGTTCACGCGCATCAGCTCGAATTTCAACCTCCGTCGGAAGCATCCCCTCTGGAATACGGCACGGCCCCACCGGGGGATCGATTACGCGGCGCCCACGGGCACCCCCGTGGTGGCCGCCGGGGATGGCAAGGTGGTTAAGGCCACCCGCAATGCGCCCTCTGGTAACTATGTGGTACTGCAGCACGGGGAGCGCTACCAAACCAAGTATCTTCATCTCTCCCGCTTCACCAAGGGCCTCAAGGCAGGGCAACGGGTCAAGCAGGGGCAGGTGATTGGCTACGTGGGATCCACGGGGTGGGCGACGGGCCCCCATCTTCACTATGAGTTCCTGGTGGGGGGTGCCCATCAAAACCCTCGCACCGTCACCCTACCCAAGGCCGACCCCATCGCCCCGGAGGCAAAGGCCGACTTCACGCGCCTAGCCCTAGCACGGCTGGCCGCCCTACCCTCAGCGCAGCGCCTCGCGCTTAATGGGAAGAATCCCGAGCGCCATGAAGCGCCCTGAGTACTACCTGGGGGTCATGACCGGCACGAGCCTTGACGGGCTCGATATCGTCCTCGCCGAATTCCGAGGGCCGAGGCCCCGCATCGAAGCCAGCGCTGCCGTCGCCTTTGAGCCAGCCCTTCGGGAGGCGCTCCTCGCTCTTTGCAGCCCGGGCCCCGGGGAGATCGACCGCCTCGGGGACGCCGACGGGGCCCTCGCCGATGCCATCGCCGATGCCTGCCTCGCCCTCCTCAAAGACTGCGCCGTTTCCCCGGGCGCTGTTCGGGCCCTGGGCAGCCACGGGCAAACGGTTCGCCACCGGCCCGACGCCCCCCGTCCCTTCACCCTTCAAATCGGCGACCCACACCGCATCGCGGAGCGAACGGGCATCGCCGTGGTGGCAGATTTCCGCCGCCGAGATGTAGCTGCCGGGGGACAGGGCGCGCCGCTCGTGCCCGCCTTCCACCGCGCCCTGCTGCCCCTGGAGAACGATCCGCAGGCGGTGCTTAATATCGGCGGGATGGCGAACCTCACGCTCCTAGCGGGGGACGCCACGGAAATCACGGGCTTCGATACGGGGCCCGGGAACACCCTTCTGGATCAATGGCATCAAAGGCATCGGGGCACCCCCGTGGATCGGAACGGCGCCTGGGGCGCCAGCGGGAGGGTGCAGCCCGAACTCCTCGAGGCCTTGCTCACCGATCCCTTCTTTCAGCGGGCGCCCCCCAAAAGCACGGGGCGGGAACGGTTCAACTTGCCCTGGCTTGAGGGCTTTGGCCCCGACCGCTGGCCCCCGGCAAACGTCCAGGCCACCCTCGGCGCGCTCACCGCGGCTTCCGTGGCCGACGCCCTGGAGCGCTTTGCGAACCCGATTCCCAAGACGCTCTGGCTAGCCGGCGGAGGCCGTCACAACGAGACCCTGGTCACCGCACTCACGCAGAGGCTTGCGTCGAAGACGGCGGTAAAACCCATCGAGGCCGCGGGTTTTGATGGCGATCAGCTGGAAGCTCTGGCCTTCGCCTGGCTGGCGGCAGCGCATTGCCGCGGCGTCGCGGGAAACGTGCCGGCGGTCACCGGCGCCGCGGGACCCCGGGTGCTGGGCGCCTACTTCCCGGCCTAGCTAGATCGCGAAGGAGTTACCGCAGCCGCAGGTGGCGGTGGCGTTGGGGTTATCGATGACGAACTGTGCTCCCGAGAGGTCTTCCCGGTAGTCGATGTTCGCGCCCACGAGGTAGGGATAGCTCATGGGGTCGACGAGCACCGTGATGCCGTCCCGTTCCACGGAGGCGTCGTCTTCCGCCTGGGCCTCGTCAAAGGTGAAACCGTAGGAAAATCCTGAACAGCCGCCTCCGGTGACAAACACCCGCAGCTTGAGCGCGTCATTCCCCTCGCCCTCGATGAGTTCCCGCACCTTCGCCGCGGCGGCTTCGGTGACCGACAACGATTGGGGGGCTTGCGTTTCGATCATGGTGGATTCCTCAGCCCAGCCGGGAAATTATGGACCCCTTCCCTGGGAATTCCAACGGCCAAGGTCGGATATTGCCTGCCCGCGCCGGGAGTGGCCCTGCTAGACTGCGTCTTTACTCGCGGCGGGGGCAGGGTCGTGTACCTATGGGTTAAGGCCTTTCACATCATCTTTATGGTCTGTTGGTTTGCCGGCATTTTTTACCTGCCTCGCCTGTTTGTGCACCACGCCATGAGCGAGGACGCCCCCACCCGGGAACGGCTCGCGATCATGGAAGGCAAGCTTTACCGCTTCGTTACTCCCTTTATGGCGCTGACCCTCCTACTCGGGGTTTGGATGCTCTGGCTCGCCCCGGGGCTCCTTAGCCAGGGCTGGATGCACGGCAAACTCGCCTTGGTAGCCCTGCTGGTGGTTTACCACTTCCGCTGCGGCCAGCTGGTCCGCGCTCTGGCCCAGGGGCCAACGCCCCACAGCCATCGCTACTACCGCATTTTCAACGAGCTGCCCGTGCTGGCCCTCTTTCCCATTGTGCTATTGGTCGTGCTGAAACCTTTCTAAGCCTTGAGCCCCCCGCAGCTCGGCCCGCACAATGCGGGCCTGCGCCCCGTCACCGTTCCCAGGGAACTTTTAAGACCATGACCGACCCCAAGCTGACCCTCGACCGCTCCGAACAGCTCTTTGCCCGCGCCTGCGAAGCCATCCCCGGCGGCGTCAATTCTCCCGTCCGGGCCTTCCGCGGCGTCGGCGGTACGCCTATCTTCATGCGCGAAGCCGAGGGGCCCTACCTCTACGACGAGGACGGTAACCGCTACATCGACTATATCGGCTCCTGGGGCCCCATGATCCT
This sequence comes from Pseudomonadales bacterium, assembly GCA_038153445.1. GTDB lineage: Bacteria > Pseudomonadota > Gammaproteobacteria > Pseudomonadales > Azotimanducaceae > Salivita. The sequence continues at coordinate 11,773 of JAYOYG010000045.1, read as the reverse complement.
TGGGCACGGCGCCCCGGCGGTTAAGGCCGCGCTCTATGAGCAGATTGATCGGGCAGTAAGCTTCGGCGCCCCGACGGGCCTAGAGGTGGCCATGGCGGAGCAGGTCATGAGCATGGTGCCGTCCATGGCCCAGGTGCGCATGGTGAACTCGGGAACGGAAGCGACCATGAGCGCCCTGCGTCTCGCCCGGGGGTTCACGGGACGGGATTGCGTAGTGAAGTTCGAAGGCTGCTACCACGGCCATGTCGATTCCCTGCTGGTCAAGGCGGGCTCCGGCGCCCTGACCCTGGGTCAGCCGGACTCCCCCGGGGTGCCTGCGGACCTGGCCCAGCACACCCTGACCCTGCCCTATAACGATGCGGAGGCGGTCACGGCTCTCTTTGCCGCGCGAGGCTCAGAGATCGCCTGCGTTATCGTCGAGCCCATCGCGGGTAATATGAATTGCATCCCCCCGGATCAAGCCTTCCTCGATGCCCTTCGCGCGCTCTGCTCGGAGGCTGGCGCCCTTTTGATCTTCGATGAAGTCATGACGGGCTTTCGCGTGGCCCCCGGCGGCGCCCAGAGCCTCTACAACATCACGCCGGACCTCACGACCCTGGGCAAGGTGATTGGGGGCGGTCTGCCCGTGGGGGCCTTTGGGGGGCGCGCGGACGTGATGGCGGCGCTGGCACCGGTGGGCCCGGTGTATCAAGCCGGGACCCTGTCCGGGAACCCGCTGGCTATGGCAGCAGGGCTGACCACGTTGCAAACGCTAGCCGCCCATCCCGAGCTCTACACCACCCTGGGGGCGCAAACGGACCGGCTCATGGCCGGCGCCCGGGAGCGGGCCGCGGCGCACCAGATCCCCTTTACGACCCAGCACGTTTGCGGAATGTTCGGCATGTTCTTCTCGGAGGGACCGATCCGAAATCTCGCCGACGTTCAGCAGTGTGATGTTCCGCGCTTCACGCGCTTCTTCCACGCCATGCTCGAGGCCGGGGTCTATCTAGCCCCATCGGCCTACGAAGCGGGCTTTATCTCCGCAACCCACGACGATGCGGTCATCGACGCCACCCTAGACGCCATGGACCGCGCCTTCGCGGCCTGCCGCTAACGCAAAGGATCCCCCCCCCATGCACTATCACGTTTACGGCCTCGGCAATGCGCTGGTCGACATGGAGTACGAGATCAACGATGGCTTTCTCACCCAGCACGAGATTGCCAAGGGCCATATGACGCTGGTGGAGGCGGAACGCCTCCTCCAGCTCAGCGGCGACCTCGCGGACCACGCGCCCCGACGCTGCAGTGGCGGAAGCGCGGCGAATTCCCTCATGGCCGTCAGCGCCCTCGGGGGTAAAGCCTTCTATAGCTGCAAGGTCGCGGACGACGAAGTGGGCCATTTCTTCGTGCAAGACATGCGAGCCGCGGGCGTAGAAACCAACGCCCATGAGCAGCGCGGGGAAGGCATCACGGGGCAGTGCCTGGTACTCATCACTCCCGACGCCGAGCGCAGCATGAACACCTTCCTGGGTATCTCCGGAAGCCTCAGCGAGAAGGATGTGGATGCGGAGGCCCTAGAGGCGGCGGATATGCTCTACCTCGAGGGCTATCTCTGCACGTCGCCGACGGCCCGGGATGCGGTCATCCATGCCCGGGAACTGGCGGAGCGCCAGGGCATTAAGACCGTTGCCTCCCTCTCCGATCCCTCCGTCGTGCAGTTTTTTGGCGACGACATGCGCGCCATGCTGGGCAGCCACGTGGACCACCTCTTCTGCAACGAGGAAGAAGCCCTCGCCTGGACCGGAGCCAGCACCCTGGAGGACGCCTTTTCGAGCCTTAAGGATTTTGCCAGCAGCTTTGCCATCACCCGGGGCGCCGAGGGCTCCCTGCTGTGGGACGGCAGCGCGCGCCACGCCGTAGCTACGGCGCCCATCAAGCCCGTGGATACCAATGGCGCGGGGGATATCTACGCCGGGGCTTACCTTTATGGCCTCGGCCAGGGGTGGCCCCACGAGAAGGCCGCAGAGCTGGCAAGCCGCGCCGCAGCCCGCCTGGTCGCCCGCTTTGGTGCGCGCCTGCCCGTGGAAGACTACCCGGGGCTCCTAAGCGCCTAAGCCCCTCGCGTCGCCACGGGGCGCCCCGCCAGAAAGGCCTCGAGGCGCGTGAGCGCCTCTTCTAGATCGGCCAGAGGCGCGGTGTAGGAGAAGCGTACGCTCCGGGCTGCCCCTTGCACCCCAAAATCCGTCCCGGGCGTGGCGGCTACCGCCGCCCTTTCCAGCAACGCACGGCAGAAGGGCTCGCTATCAGGCTGATCCGGGGGCAGCGTCGCATAGACGTAAAAGGCGCCCTCGGGGACCACGGGAACGGAGAAGCCCAGGGCCCGCAGCCCGGTCACGAGACGATTGCGCGCCCGGAAGTAGGCAAGGCGCCGCGCCTCGTGGCGCGGCATCACCTCCGGCGCCAGGGCCGCCAGCGCCCCGTGTTGGCCGACGGTCGACGGGGCAATGTAGGCGTTCTGGGCCAGCTTCTCGATCGCAGGAATGGCCGCCCGGGGCGCGACCAGCCAGCCCACGCGCCATCCCGTCATGCCAAAGTATTTCGAGAAGCTGTTCACGAGAAACTCGTGGTCCGCGCCCCCCTGGAGGCTGAGGATAGTGCCGACCCGATCCGGGGCCAGATCCCCGTGTGCCGGCAAGGCGGGCTGATCGTCTAGCTCAGAGGGGTAGGTCAGCCCCTGGTAGATCTCATCGAAAAGCGCCCAGCCGCCCCGCGATGCTGCTGCCTCGGATAGGTCCTGAAGTGCCCCCCGGGTGCTTACGGCCCCCGTGGGGTTCGCCGGCGACGCCAGCACCAGACCCCGAGTTCGAGGGCCCCAGGCCTGGGCCACATCGCGCGCCGTCAAGGCAAAGCCCGCTTCCGCGGAAAGCGGCATCAGGGAAGCCTTCGCCCCAAAGAGCAGGGGGAAGTAGCGGTTACAGGGATAGGCAGGATCCCCTAATAGAACCTCGTCCTCTGGATCCAACAGCAGGGCAGACAGAAGCATCAGGGCCCCCGTGGCCCCAGCAGTCACCACCACCCGCTCCGGGTCGAGATCAACGTTATGATAGGTGCCGTAGTAGGCGGCGATGGCCCGGCGCAGGGCAGGCAGGCCCAGGGCTGGGGTGTAAGCCGTTTCCCCCCGGGCCAGCGCAGCGGCGCCGGCGTCGCGAATGAAGGGGTCGGAGGGCTCCCGCGGCTCCCCCACCTCCATATGGATAACCCGATGCCCTTCGGCCTCTAGGCGCTGCGCGGCATCGACAATGTCCATAACGCGGAAGGAGTGGATATGGCGCAGTCGCTCGGCAAGGCGCATGGCAAGGGTCTCGTGAGGGATCGGGGGGCGAATTCTCCCTGCGGCTCCGGACCCTGTCGAGGGCCGGAGCAATGAGCATCCCCGCCTACCGCGGCCGCTTTGCCCCCTCGCCCACGGGCGCCCTTCACCTAGGGTCGCTCTGTACCGCCGTCGCGAGCTGGCTAGACGCCCGGGCAGCCGGCGGTGTCTGGTGTCTTCGCATCGAAGACATCGATCCCCCGCGGGAGGTGCCCGGCGCTGACACCGCCATTCTTCAGTGCCTTGAGGCCCACGATCTGGGCTGGGATGGCCCCGTCCTTTTTCAGAGTCAGCGCTCCGACGCCTACGCCGCCGCCCTTGACCGCCTGCGCGAGGCTGGCCTGATCTACCCCTGCGACTGCACCCGACGCGCTCTTCGTGCTCAGGGGGGACCCTACCCGGGGACCTGTCGGACGCGCCCCACGCCCCCAGCGGGGCCCCATGCGATCCGCTTCCGCGTTCCCGAGGAACCGATCTGCTTCGAAGATCGGCTGCACGGACGCCAATGCGAAATCCTGCCTACCGGCAGCGGCGACTTCATCCTCAAACGCCGGGATGAGCTCTGGGCCTATCAGCTGGCGGTGGTGGTGGATGATGCGGCGCAGGGCATCACGGATATCGTTCGAGGCGAAGATCTCTTAAGCTCCACGGCGCGGCAAATCGCCCTGCAAAAGGCCCTCGCCTACCCCACGCCGAGCTATCTCCACCTTCCCCTGGTGGTCGACGCCACCGGGCAAAAGTGGGCAAAGCAAACCGGCGCCCCCGCTCTAAACAATGCTCAGGCGCGAAGCAACCTACACCGCGCTTTGACTCTGCTGGGACTTCAGAGTGATCCCCAGGCCCCTTGCCACCGCCAGCTCGACGACGGCTGCCGGCAGTGGCCCTCGGTCACCCTACAAAAAGGCGCCCTTACCCTGGAGGAATCCCTCGATTAGAGCCAGTTTCTGTTACCATCGGTAGCGTTTCCTGGGGCCAGCAGGTGGTTATGCGCACCGTTTTGCTGCTTGAGAACGACGACGTCGCACCGGGCGAGCTGGCTAGCCAGCTTGAAGCCCTCGGCTATGCCGTTCACCAGCCCCGAACCCTCCTCGAAGCGCGGCGCCAGAAACCCACGGAGTTCTCCCTCGTGGTCACGGACCTTCGCGTAGCCGGAGGCCTAGGCACCGATCTCATTCCCTGGTCCCAGGGGACGCCCGTGCTAGTGCTCGCGAGCGACGCCACCATCCGCACGGCGGTGGACGTTATGAAGCTGGGTGCGGCGGAGTTCTTGCCCCGCCCCTTCGGCGTCGATGAACTCGAACACTTGCTGCAGCGGGTCGCCCGGGATCAGCGCACGGCTCGGGGGCCGGTGCCGGCCCAGGCGCGCTCCGGGCTACCGGTGGCGGGAATGATCGGCTCCTGTAGCGCGATGCGCCTGCTGTACGAACGCATCCGCAAGGTCGCACCCACGGAATCAACGGTTCTGGTTCTCGGAGAATCGGGAACGGGGAAAGAATTGGTCGCCCGCGCGCTCCACGAGCAAAGTGGCCGTGCAGCTGCGCCCATGATCTCCCTGAACTGCGCCGCCATTCCTGACTCGCTCATCGAATCCGAACTCTTCGGCCATGAGAAGGGCGCCTTTACGGGAGCGGGCAGCGCCCGGCAGGGTTTGGTCGAGGCGGCTACCGGGGGCACGCTCTTTCTCGACGAAATTGGAGAACTGCCCCTCGAAGCCCAGGCCCGGCTTCTCCGCGTGCTTCAGGAGGGGGAAATTCGACGCCTTGGTGCGGTGGAGACGCGAAAGGTGGACGTGCGGCTGATCGCCGCCACTCACCGCGATCTCCGCCAGCTGGCCCAAACCGGGCGCTTCCGCGAGGATCTCTTCTACCGCTTGAACGTCGTGAACCTCACCCTTCCGGCCCTCCGGGACCGGGGGGACGATATCCTCGAGCTGTCCGAACGTCTTCTAGAACGGGCCTGCGTCAAACTGCAAAAGATCCGGCTACGCTTTAGCGACGCCGCCCTGACCGCACTGGCGGCCCATTCCTGGCCGGGCAACGTCCGGGAGCTCGAAAACGCCGTGGAACGCGCCGTCATCCTGGCTGACGGGGAAGAAATCACGCCGGATAATCTCGCCCTTGGGGGGCAGAGCGCGCCCCCGGAATCGCCCCCCGCCCTGGCAACGAATGCCGGCCCGGCGCCCTCTCCGCAGGAGGGCACGGCCAGCTTGGAGGACTATTTCGTCCGCTTCGTTCAGGAAAATGAAGGACGCTTGACCGAAACAGCGCTTGCGGAGCAGCTCGGCATCAGCCGAAAGTCTCTGTGGGAGCGACGGCAGCGCCTGGGGATCCCCCGCCGCAAGAACAAGCCCTAGGCAAAAGTGTTACCGAAGAACCCAAATTAGTTGAGAAGTAACACTTTTAGGCGTCTAAGTAACACTTTTTTCGGTAACACTTATCCCTTCCATGCCCTGAGCAACCCTGAAAAAACTCTTAACTCATTGTTTTTTATAGTAACACCTGAATACCTCAAAACTTGGCACGGTCCTAGCTTTACCTATCTCAGCGACGCGTGGGGCGTTGCTTTCAGCCCAGCTCTTGGGGGGGAGGGGCTGATCAAGAGGTCAACTCAGCGGTTTCGACCGCGGCCCGAACGCCGGAGAGCCAGGGCCCTGTCTACGGATGGTCGAGTTGCACTCTTAAAGCTAAGGCACCTGACTCCGTGCCTGGCTTAGACGGGATAGGGCCCGTCGCTGTCCGGCAGCCGCACCCGCAAGGGTGAGAAAAATAAATCGGTGACGGCAGCATGAAAGGGAAAGGTCGTGGGGGCCTTTCCCTTTTTTCTTTTCAGCCACTTACCTTCTTCGCCGATGCCGCCCCGAGGGTCCGTGAAACCTTGAAGCCTGCTATGCTCCCCCTTTTACCGAGACCTCTAGCCCGGTGACGGATAACGAAGGCAACGCACGCGATCTCCCCCGGCCCCCGGCCCTTGCGAACACGCAAGCGACCGTCGTGCCCCGGCAAGATCACCCCATTTCCCGCAAGGCGATTAGCAGCGGCGCCATGAAGGTGCTCTATCGCCTGCTGGGCGCGGGGCATCAGGCTTTCCTCGTGGGCGGCGGGGTTCGCGATCTCCTTTTAGGGGGCGAACCCAAGGACTTCGATGTCGCGACCGATGCGGCGCCGGAGGTGGTCCGGGACCTCTTTAGCAATGCCCAACTGATTGGACGACGCTTCAAGCTCGTCCATGTGCGCTTTGGGCGGGAAATCGTTGAAGTGGCAACCTTCCGGGCCTTAAGCGACGATGCCACCGCCACCACGGTTGATGCGGGCGCCCTCCCCCGGCGCCGAGATCGGGGCAAGGACGAACCCGCCTCAGCGCTCAGCGAAGGCGGCATGATCCTTCGGGACAACGTCTACGGCACCATCGATGATGACGCCCTGCGCCGAGATTTCACGATCAATGCGCTCTACTACACCCCCGCCGATTTCGCGATCTACGACTTTGCCCATGGGCTTAAGGATCTCGAGGCTCGGCAAATTCGACTCATCGGCGACCCGGAGCACCGCTACCGGGAAGATCCCGTGCGCATGCTCCGGGCCGTTCGCTTCGCGGCGAAGCTGGACTTCGACCTGGCCCCGGAGACTGACGCCGCCATAGCCCCGGTGCGCGAGCGTCTTATGGATGTGCCCCCGGCTCGGCTCTTCGATGAAGTCGGCAAGCTATTCCTTCATGGCCACGGCGAAAAAAGCCTCACGCTCCTCCGTCACTACGGCCTTTTTGGCCTGCTGTTCCCCGAGGCAGAGGAAGCTTTCACGGAACAGCCCACGGCCCTGGCCCTAGCGGAAGCCGCCCTGGAAAGTACCGATGCGCGGGTCGCGGAAGGGAAACCGGTTACCCCCGCGTTTCTCCTCGCCGCCTTCCTATGGGCACCGCTTCAGCAGCGGACCCTCGAACTGCGGGACGATGGCCTTCGCCCCCTTGAGGCGCTTCAGGAAGCCATGGGCGCCCTTTTGGCGGAACAGCAGCAGCACACCACCATTCCGCGTCGCCTCACCACTTTTATGCAGGAAACCTGGACCCTGCAAAGCCGCCTCCAGCGAGGCGCACGACGAGCCGACAAGCTCATTACCCATCCCCGATTCCGCGCCGCCTATGATTTCCTCGTCCTTCGGGAGTCGGTAGGGGAAGCCACGGATGACATGGGCGCCTGGTGGACCACCTACCAGGAAGACCACGAAACCCCGGTCCCCAGTCACGCGCCCCGGGAAGAACGCCGGCCCCGTCGGCGCCGGCGACGCCGGCCCGCGAGCCCCCCAGCCCCATGAGTACGGCCATTCCGCAGCGCATCGCGGTGGAGGGCCCCATCGGCGTGGGCAAAACCAGCCTCGCCCAGCGTCTCGGGGAGGCCCTGGGCTACGCTTTGCTGCTGGAGAAGGCGGAAGAGAACCCCTTTCTGGAACGCTTTTACCAGGATCAGCGCAGCCACGCGCTGCCTACGCAGCTGCATTTTTTGCTTCAGCGGGCGCAGCAGCTCCAGGCTCTGGCCACCGATGATCTCTTCACCCCGGGGCACGTCGCGGACTATCTCATGGCGAAGGATCGGCTTTTTGCCGAACTCACCCTGGACGACGCGGAGCTTGATCTCTATCAGGCCGTCTATGATCGCCTCACCGTGGAGGCGCCGAAGCCGGAGCTCGTGATCTATCTCCAGGCGCCCCTCACCGTGCTCCAGGACCGCATCGCGATGCGGGGGCGGGCCATGGAGCGCGGCCTAGACGACGCCTACCTGGAAGCCCTAAGCGACGCCTATGCGCGCTTTTTCCACTTTTACGACGAAGCGCCGCTGCTCATCGTCAACGCCGCGGAGCTCGATTGGGTTCACAACGATGATCATTTCGCTGCCCTACTGACCCGGATCAAGGGTCCGCTAAGCGCTCGACAGTACTTTAACCCCCACCCCAGCCTGCTTTAGTTCACCCCCACAGGAGTTCCCATGAGCAGCCAAACGGACGTTCGGCGCGTCAACCTCACGACGCTCCAAAAAATGAAGCACCGGGGCGAGAAATTCGCCGCCCTCACCGCCTACGACGCCTGCTTTGCGGAAATGATTTCCAGCGCCGGCGTTGAGGTTTTGCTGGTCGGCGATTCCCTCGGCATGGTGCTTCAGGGCCATGACAGCACCCTCCCCGTCACCCTCGACGATATCGTCTACCACATGCGCTGCGTCCGCGCGGGGAACCGCGGCGCTCTGATCATGGCGGACCTCCCCTTCATGAGCTACGGCCATGAGCAGCAGGCGCTGGATAGCGCCGCAGCCCTCATGCGCGCCGGGGCCCACGTGGTGAAGCTCGAAGGCGGCGCCTGGCTGGCAAACACCACCAGCAAGCTCTCAGAGCGCGGCATTCCGGTCTGCGCCCACATGGGGCTGACCCCTCAGGCTATCAATCGCCTGGGCGGCTATCGTGTACAGGGCCGGGATACGGCGAAGGCTCAAGCGATCATCGATGAAGCCAAGCTCCTCGAAGACGCCGGCGCCAGCCTTTTGCTGCTGGAGTGCGTTCCCGTGGGCTTGGCGAAAACGCTTACGGAAGCGCTCTCGATTCCCGTTATCGGCATCGGCGCGGGCCCCGACGTCGACGGGCAAATCATGGTGATGCACGATCTCCTCGGCATCACCCCGCCGGGCATTAAGGTGCCTCGCTTCGTGAAGAACTTCATGGCCGACGCCCAAAGCGTGCGGGGCGCCTTCGAGGCCTACAGCACCGCCGTAAAGAGCGGCACCTTCCCGGCCCCGGAGCACTGCTTCCTATGACCCTCTCGGTGCTCGAAACCCTGCCGGCGCTTCGCACCCAGCGCGCGGCCTGGCGGGCGGCCGGGGAGCGCCTCGCCCTGGTCCCCACCATGGGCAATCTCCACCCGGGCCACCTTGGCCTCGTAACCCAGGCCAAGGCGCACGCCGATCGCGTTCTGGTCACCCTTTTCGTTAACCCCAGCCAGTTCGGCCCCGGGGAAGATTTTGAACGCTACCCCCGAACGCTCGAGGCCGATCTTGAGGCCTTAGCGAGCGTCGGCTGCGATGCGGTATTCGTTCCCGCTGTAGCGACCGTATACCCCGAGGGACTACCCCCGCGCACCCGGGTGTGCCCCGGCCCTATTGCGGAACAGCTTTGCGGGGCGGACCGGCCTGGGCACTTCGAGGGGGTCGCCACGGTGGTGCTTCGGCTGTTTAACATGGCCGAACCCGAGCTCGCGCTCTTCGGGGAAAAGGACTATCAGCAGCTGATGATCATCCGCCAGCTGGTGGAGGATCTTGCCCTCCCCACCAAGATCCTTGGCGCGCCCATTGCCCGAGCAGAAGATGGGCTGGCCCTATCCTCGCGCAATGGCTATCTCACCGCAGAGCAGCGGGCCAAGGCCCCGGCGCTCCACCGGGCACTCCACGCCCTCGCGGAGGGCCCCGGGGGCCCTTGGCTTGAACGCTGCGAGGGTGGGCGCCAGGCCCTTGAGGCTCAGGGCTTCGTCGTGGACTATCTCACCGTACGCCGCCAGGCCGACCTGGCCCCCGCGGAGGCCGACGACTCGGCCCTCATTGCGCTGGTCGCGGCAAAACTGGGCAGCACACGCCTGATCGATAATCTGTGCTTCACTCGCAAGGACGCGCCATGACGGACGCCAGCCTCGAAACTCTGCGCAGCCGCGCCGCTGCGCTTCCGAACCTTCGGGAGCTCCTGGAGGACCCGGCCCGCCTCGCCGCTCTCCATTGCGAAGGCGCGGGCATCACCGCCGATTTCTCCCGGCAGCGGGTACGGCTTGAAGACCGGGACGCTCTCCTGGCCTACGCCGCCGCCCGGGGCCTGCCCCAGAGCGCGGAGCAGCTCTTTGCGCCTAACCGCCTGAACCCCACGGAGGGGCGTGCGGTGCTTCATACGGCGCTGCGTCGGGCGCCAGAGGCGGCCCCCTTCGTCCTCGACGGCGTGGATATCTCCGCAGCCATCGCCGGAGCCCTGCGTCGCATGGGGCGCATCGCCGAGGATCTCCGAAGCGGCCGCTGGCGCGGTGCCACCGGCGCAGCTATCACCGATGTGGTGCATATCGGCATCGGGGGCAGCTTTCTCGGCCCCGCCCTGGCCTGCGAAGCGCTCGGGCCCAGCACGGGCCCGCGGATGCATTTCCTCGCCAACGTCGACGGGGTTGCCGCGCAGCGCACCCTCGCGGGCCTGGATCCCACGCGGACCGTCATCATCGTGGCGTCGAAATCCTTCAGCACGCTGGAAACCCAGGTAAATGCCCGCACCGCGCGACGGTGGTTTTTGACCCGAGGCCTCAGCGAAGGCGACCTGAAGCACCACTGCCTCGCCATCACCACCCAACTCGATGCGGCGGCAGCCTTTGGCATTCCCCCGGAACAGTGCCTCCCCCTCTGGGACTGGGTCGGGGGGCGGTTCTCCCTCTGGTCCCCCATGGGGCTGCCCGTCGCCATCGCCCAGGGCATGGAGACCTTTGAAGCGCTGCTCGCCGGCGCCCGGGCCATGGATGAGCACTTCCGCACCGCGGAGGGGGCGCAGAACCTGCCCTTGCTCCTAGCCCTCTTCGAATTTTGGAATCAGAACGTGCTGGGCACCCAGTCCCATGCCTTTCTGCCCTACGCCGACGCCCTGACTCAGCTGCCGGCCTATCTCCAGCAGCTTGAGATGGAAAGCAACGGGAAGTCGGTCACGGTGGACGGCCGGCCCGTACCCGAGGCGACAGGGACCATCCTCTGGGGGACCGTGGGCACCAATGGACAGCACGCCACGCACCAGCTGCTCCACCAAGGCACCCAGCCCTTCAGCGCCACCTTTGTGTTCCCGCGTCGGGGGGCGCCGGGGCTCGAGGATCATCAACGCTGGCTTCGGGCCCACTGCATCGCCCAGGCGGAGGCCTTCGCCCGGGGCCTCACGGAGGCCGAAATCCGCGCGAGCTTGACCGATGCCGGCGTCGAGCCCACGGAAGCCGAGCGTCTCGTGCCCCACAAGCGGCTCCCCGGCAATCATCCGTCAAGCCTGCTCATCATCGATCAGGTGGATGCGCATAGCCTCGGCGCGCTGCTAGCCCTGCACGAGCACAAGGTGTTTTGCCACGGTATGCTCTGGGGGATTAATTCCTTCGATCAGTGGGGCGTGGAGTTCGGCAAGGTGCTGGGGGATACGCTCTACGCCGCGCAGGCTCCGCAGGGAGACGTCCCGGCCCTCAGCGCAAGCGCCGAAGCGAGCCTTCGTGCGGCCCTCGCCACTGACGGGAAGCCATAACAGTCCAAACCGGAGGGGGAGAAGTCATGTCTGAGGTGCAGCGTTACCCCGTGCCCGCCGACCTGGCCGCCACGGCGCAAATCAACGCCGAGCGCTACGAGGCCCTGTACGCTGAATCGATCGAAGACCCGGAGGGATTCTTTGATCGGCAAGC
>JAYOYG010000044.1:0-17195 GCA_038153445.1 Pseudomonadales bacterium | reverse complement strand
CGCCGTCACGGCGATGCTGGATTTGGCCTTGAATGCCGCGCCGAAGCCCGTGCCCCTCGGGGATATTGCGGAGCGTCAGGGCATTTCCCTGGCCTATCTCGAGCAGCTCTTCGCCCGCCTTCGCCGGGGCGGTCTGGTGGCCAGCGTGCGCGGCCCCGGCGGCGGCTACCGCCTGTCCGAGCCCCTGGAGGCCATCTCCATTGCCCGCATCATCGCCGCCGTGGATGAGCAACTGGACGCCACGCGCTGTGGTGGCAGTGGGCGTTGCCAGGATGGGCAGCAATGCCTCACCCATGATCTCTGGACCGATCTCTCGGCCCGCATCGAGCAGTTCCTGAGCCAGCACACCCTGGCGTCCCTGGTGGCGCGGGAGGCCGTGCAGGATGTGGCGGAGCGCCAGCGGGCGGGCCAGCGCGAAGGGGACGCGCTGATCGCCGCCATGCAGCTCTAGGCCGCAGGTCTTCTCATGACGCCCCTCTATCTCGATTACGCCGCCACCACCCCCGTAGATCCGCGGGTGGCCAAGGTCATGGGGGAGCACCTGACCCTCGATGGGGTGTTCGCCAACCCCGCCTCCCGGACCCACCGCTTTGGCTGGGATGCGGAGGAGGCCGTGGAGCTCGGGCGTAGCCAGCTGGCGACCCTGCTGGGCTGCGATGTGCGCGAACTGGTCTTCACTTCCGGGGCGACGGAAGCCAATAACCTGGCCATCAAGGGCATAGCCGAGGCCCTGGCCACGCGCGGTCGTCACCTCATCACCTCCCCCATCGAGCACAAGGCGGTGGTGGACTGCTTCAAGGTGCTTGAGACGAAGGGCTTCGAGGTGAGCTGGCTTGAGCCTGAGCCCAGTGGCGTCGTGGCCCCGGAGACGCTGGCCGCGGCGCTGCGTCCGGATACTATCCTGGTTTCCCTGATGGCGGTGCATAACGAGCTTGGGGTTAAGAACGATCTCGCGGCCCTAGGGACGCTGTGCCGGGATGCGGGGGTGCCCTTTCACGTCGACGGGGCCCAGGCCCTGGGCAAGATGGCGCTTGACCTAGCAACCCTCCCGGTGGATCTCATGTCCTTCTCGGGGCACAAGATTTACGGGCCGAAGGGCATTGGCGCGCTGTATGTGTCCCGCAGCTTGAATCCGCCGCCGGTGGCGCAAATGCACGGGGGCGGGCACGAGCGGGGGCTGCGCTCCGGCACCTTGCCGACCCATCAGATCGTGGGCTTTGGAGCCGCCGCGGCATGCTACGCCGACGGTGCCCTGGCCTCGGAGCTGGCGCATCTTGAGGCTTGCCGAGGGGCGTTTCTTCGGGGCCTGGGCGCCTTGCCTGGGGTTCACCTCCTGGGTGCCGGGGCGCCTACCATGCCCGGCATTCTGAATTTGGCCTTCGACGGCGTGGACGGCGAAACCCTCCAGATGGCCGTCGCCAGTGAGCTTGCCTGCTCCAGCGGCTCGGCGTGCAACAGCGTTTCCCTGGAGCCTTCCTTCGTGCTGACGGCCCTTGGGGTCCCCCGAGCCCTGGCCTTCGCCGCCCTGCGCTTTTCCTTTGGCCGCTTCACCACCGCGGCGGAAGCCGAGGGCGCCGGCGCCTGGCTCGGCAATCGGGTCGCTTCCTTGCGTTCTCCTGTAGCTGTAAGTTCTTAAAGTCCGTATAATTTTGCGCCACTTTTGAGGGCCAAGGGGGCCCTCATGATTTCCCTTGGAGAGCACCCATGGCCGTTGAGCGCACCCTTTCGATCATCAAGCCCGACGCCGTTGCGAAGAACGCAATCGGCGCCATCTATGCGCGGTTCGAAGAAGCGGGGCTGAAGATCGTGGCTGCCCGCATGATGCACCTGTCCGACGCTCAAGCCGGCGGTTTCTATGCGGAGCACGCCGAGCGCCCCTTCTTCAAGGACCTCGTTGCCTTTATGACCAGCGGCCCCGTCATGGTGCAGGTGCTCGAAGGAGAAGGGGCAGTGGCCAAGAATCGTGAGCTCATGGGCGCCACGAACCCCAAGGAAGCGGCGCCGGGTACCATCCGCGCCGATTTCGCCGAGTCCATCGACGCCAACGCGGTGCATGGCTCCGACTCCACGACCTCCGCGGCTCGGGAAGTGGCCTACTTCTTCAGCGCGCTGGACGTCTGCGCCCGCGCCTAAGCGGACGCCTCCGGTCATGGCGGAAGAGCTCGCCCTAAGGGATCTCACCGGCGACGCTGCGGCGGCGCCGGTGGCGCTCCTGGGCATGAGCAAGGCGTCCCTTGAGGCCTACTTCGCGAGCCTCGGAGAGAAGCCCTTCCGCGCCGTGCAGGTGATGAAATGGCTTCATCACCGCGACGCGGATGACTTCGCCACCATGACCGATCTCTCCCGGGCCCTCCGGGCGCGGCTCGAGGCGGCAGCCACCCTGGCCATGCCTGAGGTGGTGCAGGATCACCAGTCGCAGGACGGCACGCGGAAATGGCTCTTTGCTCTGGCCGATGGGCAGCGCATCGAAACGGTGTTTATCCCCGAGAAAGACCGTGGAACGCTGTGCATTTCCTCCCAGGTGGGCTGCGCCCTCGATTGCAGCTTCTGCGCCACGGGGAAGCAGGGCTTCAATCGAAACCTCACCGCGGCGGAGATTGTCTCCCAGGTTCGCCTGGCCCGCCGGGCGCTCCAGGACACGGATTTTGGTCGCCCCAAGGCCATCACGAACGTCGTGCTCATGGGCATGGGGGAGCCGCTCTTAAACTTCGAGCCCGTGCTCGAGGCCATCTCCGTGCTCCTTGATGACCTGGGCTATGGCATCTCTAAGCGTCGCCTGACCCTTTCCACCGCCGGGGTGGTGCCCGCCATTCGCGCGCTTTCCGGGCGGACGGACGTGGCCCTGGCCATCTCTCTCCATGCGCCCACGGACGAACTTCGGGATCAGCTCGTGCCCATCAACCGTCGCTATCCCATTGCCGAACTGCTCGATGCCTGCGAGGCCTATCTCGAAAAGCTGGGGGAATGGCGCAGCATTACGGTGGAGTACACGCTGCTCGCGGGGGTGAACGACCGCCCGGAAGACGCGGAGGCCCTGATCACCTGCCTGGCCCGGCTCCGGGAGCGGGTGAAGCTCAACCTCATTCCCTTCAATCCCTTCCCCGGTTCGGGCTATGCACGCCCCGACGCGCGCGAGGTGCGGCGTTTCCAGGAGCGCATGATGGCCGCGAACTACGCCACCATGGTGCGCACGACTCGGGGGGACGATATCGATGCCGCCTGCGGTCAGCTGGCCGGTGCCTTTGACGACCGAACCAAGCGTCGGACGCGCTATCTGGCCCGCCTTCGGGATCACGGGGAGATCATCCATGGGCAGTCTGGGCGCTAGGCGCCTTGCTGCGCTTATCCTCACCCTAGGCCTTTGGGGGTGCCAGGGCGCGCCCTCGCAGGAACAGGCGGCGCGCTTTGACGCCTACATGGCCCTCGCGGAAGGCTATGCCGACGCGGGGGACTTTGAGCGGGCTCGCCGCCCCCTCGCCTCCGCCCTTGAGATCAATGACCGCGCCTGGCGTCCTCACCTGATCCTGGCCCGGATCTACGACGCGGAGGGGGAGCCGGAGCTCGCGGAGACAGCTTTTCGCCGGTCCCGGCGCTTCGGCGCGGAGCAGGCCGAGGTTCACAATGATTACGGCGTATTTCTCTACGGTCAGGGTCGCTACGAGGAGGCTGTAGGGGCCCTCCGCCGGGCTGCGGAGGATGCTGATTTCCCGGCCCGCGCCGTGGCCTTTGAAAATCTTGGCCAAGCCCTGGACGCCGCGGATGCTCCGGAAGACGCCCGGGACGCCTTCCAGCGCGCCCTAGCCCTAGCGCCCTGCGCCCAGCGGCCCTTGCTGGCCCTGACCCGCTGGTATCTCACGGAGGGGGATATCCCTCAGGCCCGAAGCTTGGCGGAGCGCTTCGCCCGCTGCGCCCCCGATAACGAGGAAAGCCTGACCCTAGCGCTGGCCATTGCGCGGCGCCTCGGTGACCCCGACGCGGAGGCGGAGGCCTCGCGGCGCCTTGAGGCGCTCGGAGTCCGGACGCCGTGAGTGACGTGCCTCAGCGCCTCGGCCCTGGGGCTCTACTGGCCCGGGTGCGCGTGGAGCGGGGCCTGACCCCCGAGGATCTGGCCCAAACGCTCAACCTATCCCTCGCCACCCTACGAGCCCTTGAGGCAGACGATTTGTCCCGTCTTCCAAGCCCGATCTTTGTACGGGGCTACCTCCGCGCCTACGCGCGCTTGCTGCTGGTGCCCTCGGCCCCCGTGCTGGCGGCTTTTGACCAGCAGCTTGCGGAGGCCGGGCTTGCTTCCGAGGGGGCAGCCTTGCCGCGGCTTTCCCTCAAGCGGGGGTTCCGGGCCTCCCTCCTGCGCGGCATTTTTCAGAACCCCGGTTGGGTGATGGCGAGCTTCTCTGCCCTGGGAGCTCTGCTCCTTGGGGGGATGGTGCTGGGGGCTGGGCAACAGCTGGATGCTGCGGAAGGGGGGGGCGAGCCCCGCCTGGCTGCCGTGCCCATGGCACCGGCCCCCGCGGCCGCGACCCCGGAGCCGGAGGCGCGGGTGGGTACCGATGGCAAGCCCGAGCTGTGGGTCGGCGTAGAGGGCGCCCGCCTCGAATTGGCCTATGCGTCCGAGAGCTGGACCGAAGTGCGGGATGGCACGGACCGTTTACTCTTCCAGGGGGCGCCGACGCCCGGCACTCGGCTTGTGGTGCAGGGGGAAGGGCCCTTCGCTCTTCTCCTAGGCTATGCCCCCGGAGTGCGCGTAAGCTACAACCAAATGGACGTGCCCCTGCGGCCCCATACGCGCAACGACATCGCGCAGCTGGTGCTGGGTCGCTAGGCCTGGGAGGACGGTATGAACCTTGGAAGCCCGATTAAGCGTCGGCCGACGCGCCAGATCCACGTAGGTTCGGTCCCCGTGGGCGGCGATGCCCCCATCGCGGTGCAGAGCATGACCAACACGGAAACCACGGACGTCGATGCGACCGTGGCGCAAATCGAAAAGCTTGAGGCCGCGGGCGCCGATATTGTCCGCGTCTCCGCGCCAAGCCTTGAGGCGGCGGAGGCCTTCGGGCAGATCCGCAAGCGCGTTCGCGTCCCCCTCGTAGCCGATATCCACTACGACTATCGCATCGCCCTCAAGGTCATCGAATACGGCGTCGATTGCGTGCGCATTAACCCGGGCAACATCGGCTCCGACGATCGGGTGCGCTCCGTGGTCTCGGCCTGCCGGGATAAGGGCGTTCCCATTCGCATCGGCGTCAATGCGGGCTCCCTCGGTAAGCGCCTCCTGAAGAAGTACGACAACGAACCTTGCGCTGAAGCCATGGTGGAATCAGCGATGCACCACATCGACATTCTTGATCGCCTCGACTTCCAGGATTTCAAGATCAGCCTGAAGGCCTCCGATATCTTCATGACCGTGGAAGCTTACCGGGCGCTGGCGACGCAAATTGATAATCCCTTCCACCTGGGCATCACGGAAGCGGGGGGCTTGCGTAGCGGAACGGTGAAGTCGGCCATCGGCCTCGGCATGCTTCTCATGGACGGCATCGGCGATACGCTCCGCGTGTCCCTCGCCGCCGACCCCGTGGAAGAGGTCAAGGTGGGCTTCGATATCTTGAAGTCGCTGCGTCTGCGCACCCGCGGTATCAACTTCGTCGCTTGCCCCAGCTGCTCGCGGCAGAACTTTGACGTCATCGGCACCATGAATGAGCTCGAGCGCCGCCTGGAGGACGTCACCGTGCCCCTCGACGTGGCCGTGATTGGCTGCGTGGTGAACGGTCCCGGGGAAGCGCTAAAGGCGGACCTGGGGGTGACGGGCTCGAATCACCAGAGCGTGCTCTACCGGGAAGGCAAGCCCTCTGAGCGCCTCGATAATGAAAGCATCGCCGATCACCTCGAACGGGTGATTCGGGCGCGCATAGAAGATAAGGTGCGCGCCGAGGAAGCGCAGGCCGCTTCCCTGATCGCCCGCGGTTAGTCCCGGTGCGCCTCTGAGGCGCACCTTTGTAGAAAGACAGCTCATGGCCAAAATCCAATCTATCCGGGGCATGCCCGATGTCCTGCCCGATGCCAGCGCTATGCGCCTTTGGGTCGAAGATCGACTGAAGGCGGTGCTGACCCGCTACGGTTACGCGCACGTTCGCATGCCCCTTGTGGAGGCCACGGCGCTGTTTGCCCGAGGCGTGGGGGACGGCACGGATATCGTCGAGAAGGAGATGTATACCTTCGAGGATCGAAGCGGCGAGTCCCTCACCCTTCGCCCGGAAGGCACCGCCGGCTGCGTCCGCCTCTGCGAAGAGCACGGCCTGCTCTATAACCAGACGCAGCGCCTTTGGTATCAGGGCCCCATGTTTCGCTACGAGCGTCCCCAGAAGGGGCGTTACCGCCAGTTTGAGCAGCTGGGGGTGGAGTGCTTCGGCTTCCCCGGCCCCGCCATCGATGCGGAGCTCCTGGGCCTATGCGCCGACTTTTGGAGCGAGCTGGGGGTTCAGGAGGCCCTGACCCTAGAGCTCAATACGCTGGGCTCCCCCGAGTCCCGAGCGGCCTACCGGGAGGCGCTCCTCGCCTACCTTCGGCCCCTGGCGGACCAGCTCGACGAGGACAGCCAGCGCCGGCTCGAACGTAACCCGCTGCGTATTCTCGATTCGAAGGTTCCGGAAACCCAGGCGCTCCTTGCCGATGCGCCGGACCTGGCGACCTGCCTCGATGAGGCTTCCCGGGCCCACTTTGATGCGCTCCGCCGCTATCTGGATGCGCTGGCCATTCCCTACGTGGTGAATCCGCGCATCGTTCGGGGCCTTGACTACTACACCCATACGGTCTTCGAGTGGACCACCACGGCCTTGGGGGCGCAGGGGACGGTCTGCGGCGGGGGGCGCTATGATGGCCTCGTGGAGCGGCTGGGGGGACGGCCCACCCCGGGCATCGGTTTTGCCATGGGGCTGGAGCGGCTGACCCTGCTGGTGGAAGCCCTCGGAGCAGCCCCCGCGGAGGCGGCGCCCCTCGATGTTTATGTGCTGGCCCTGGATGATGCGCATAGTGCGGAAGCGCTGGCCCTTGGCCAGCGCCTTCGCCAGGCGCTCCCTGCGCTCACGGTTCAGGTGCACTGTAGTGGCGGTAAGGCGAAGGCGCGGTTTAAGAAGGCCGACGCCAGCGGCGCGCGCTACGCGCTGATTCTTGGGGAAACGGAAGTCGCCGAGGGCACGGTGGCCGTGAAGCCCCTTCGTGAGGGGGACGCGGCGCAAACGACCTGGACCCTGCAGGCCCTAGTGGATCATTGGCGCGAAGGCTTGCCTTCGCCGAGCAGTACGGATTTAGCAACAAGGAGATAGGCGCGGTGACCGATGTAGAGAGCGACGAGGAACTCGTCGAACTGATCCAGCGCGGCTGGGCGCGCTATGGCGTTTCGCTGGTGGTGGGCGTGGTGCTCGCCCTGGGCGGCGTGCTGGGCTGGCGCAGCTACGAGGCTCACGAAGTGGAGACCGCCGAGGCGGCGTCCACGGCTTTCTATCGCTATCAGGAGGCCCGGGCCGAAGGCCGGGAGGCCGACGCAGCGGTGGAGGCCGCGCGCCTAACGGAAGCCCATGGGGACACGGCCTATGCCCTCTTCCTCGCCCTGGGCAATGCCCGGGATGCGGTGGAGGCGGGCGATTTGACCGCAGCCAAGGCGGCGCTGGAGGCGGGGCTGGCACTGGCGCCCACGGAAGCGCTAAAGGACGTGGTTCGCCTTCGGCTGGCGCGGCTGGCCCTTGCAGGAGAGGAGGGCGCGGAAGCGGCCCTTCGCCATTTAGAAGCGATTCGTCAGGGCGAGACCCTGGCGGGGGTCGCGGAGCTCCGCGGGGACGCGCTGGCAAGCCTTGGGGCCTTTGCGGAAGCCCGGGCGGCCTATGCGGCAGCCCTGGCGGCGGGAGAGGGGGCCTTGCCCATCGTCTCCATGAAATTGGATGCGCTGCCCGCGGAAGACGCCGAGGCAGCGGCTGCAACGGAAGACGATCCCTCGTGACCTTCATGCCGAAGCGCCTTGTTCTGGCAGGAATCATCGCCCTAGTCCTCGGGGCCCTTGGGGGCTGCAGCTGGTTTGGAAGCGATAAGAACCCCGACCTCGAACCTATGCCCCTTATGGTTTTCGAGCCCGAGGGGGAGCTTCGGGAGCTGTGGTCCGTGCAGGTGGGGGATGGGCAGGGTAAGCGCTACACCCGGCTGCGTCCGGCCCTGGTGGACGACACGCTGTTCGTCGCCGACGCCTACGGCTTGGTGGAAGCGCGAGCGCTAAGCGACGGCGAGCTGCGTTGGCGTGCCCGCATCGGGGCGCCCGATGGCAACTGGGCGTCGAAGCTGAATTTCCTGGCCCGGGATAACGACAACGGCAGCTTTGTCACCGGCGGCGTGGGCGCGGACGCCTACACCGTGCTCCTCGGTACGCGAGACGGCGTGGTCCATGCCCTCCGGGCTGACGACGGGGAGCCGCTCTGGACCGCCCAGCTGTCTTCAGAAATTTTGAGCCCTCCGGCGGTGAACCGGGACCTAGTGCTGGTGCTTACCAGCGACGGCCGGCTGACTGCCCTCAACCGCTCCGATGGGGCGCGGCTCTGGTCCTATGACACCCAGGTGCCCGTGCTGACCCTGCGGGGAGGCAGTGCGCCCATCCTCAGTGGCGGCTTTGCCCTCGGTGGCTTTGCCAGCGGGCGCCTGGTCACGCTGCGGGCGAGCAATGGGCAGGTGCTATGGGAAAACGCCGTGGGCTTGCCCGCGGGGCGAAGCGAGCTCGAGCGCATTGCCGACGTGGACTCTACGCCCCTGCTTAAGGGCGGCGTGGTGTTTGTGGTGGGTTATCAGGGGGCGGTGAAGGCCCTTCGCCTCCAGGATGGGCAAGCGCTCTGGGAGCGCCCGCTCTCGAGCTACGGGGCCCTGGCGGAGGGCTATGGCGCGGTGTTCGTCACCGACGATGCGGGATCTATTTTTGCCCTCGATCAGAACGACGGCGTGGTGAGCTGGCAGCAGCCTGGCCTTGCCCGCCGGGGCGTCACCGGGCCGGCGGTGGCCGGGGCGAATCTCCTGGTCGCCGATGAGGAGGGCTACGTGCACCTCTTCGCGCAGGCAGACGGTCGCCCTCTGGCGCGGCGCCGCGTCGATCGAAAGGGCGTGCGCCTTGCGCCCCTGGGCGATGGCGACGTGTTCTACGTATACAGCAACCGTGGGCGCCTCCAGGCCCTGCGCTTCGAAGCCTCACCGTGAGCCCCCGTCCATGACCGGCACCCTGGCCCTCGTGGGCCGCCCCAACGTGGGGAAATCGACGTTATTTAACCGCCTGACCCGAAGCCGAGACGCGCTTGTGGCCGATTTGCCCGGGCTCACCCGGGATCGGCAGTACGGGACGGCGCTGTTGGCCGGCCGCCGTCTGGTCCTGATCGATACCGGGGGCCTGTCCGGGGAAGAGGTGGGCATCGATAGCGCCATGGCCCAGCAAACGCTGCAGGCCGTGGAAGAGGCGGATCGGGTGCTGTTTTTGGTGGATGGGCGTGCGGGCCTGACCGCCGGCGATGAGCTGATTGCGGAACAGCTTCGTCGCCTGGGCCGGGAAGCCCACCTCATCGTCAATAAGGTAGATGGGGTCGGTGACGATGCGGCCCTTGCCGAATTTGCGAGCCTCGGCTTCGGCGAACCCCTGCCCATCTCCGCGGCCCATGGCCGGGGCCTGCGCGCCCTCGAAGAGACCATTGGTAACCTGTTCCCCGAAGCCTTAACGGAAGAGGAAGAGGCCGCCCGAGGCCTTGTGGTCAGCGTGGTGGGCCGCCCCAACGTCGGCAAATCGACGCTCATCAATCGCATGCTCGGGGAGGAGCGGGTGGTGGTCTTCGACCAGGCCGGCACCACCCGGGACAGCATCTTCATTCCCTACGAGCGCGACGGCCAGCGCTATACGCTGGTCGATACGGCGGGCGTGCGGCGTCGCGGTAAGGTGAGTGACACGGTCGAAAAGTTCAGCATCGTGAAGACGCTGGCGGCCATCGATGCCGCGGGCGTGGTGGTGCTGCTCATCGATGCCCGGGAAGGGCTGGTGGAGCAGGATCTGCACCTGCTCGGGACGGTGCTCGAATATGGCCGGGCCGTGGTGCTGGCCGTGAACAAGTGGGACGGCATGACCCCCGATGATCGTGCCCGGGTGAAAGATACCCTGGGGCGCCGGCTGAACTTCATTCCCTGGCTACGGATCCACTTCATCTCCGCCAAGCACGGCACGGGGGTGGGAACGCTCTATGGCGCCGTGGCCGAGGCCTGGGACAGCGCCATGCGCAAGATGCCCACGCCGAAGCTCACCGCGGTGCTGGAAAGCGCCGTGCAGGAGCACGCGCCGCCGCTGCACCAGGGGCGGCGCATCAAGCTGCGCTACGCGCACCAGGGGGGGCACCGGCCACCGCGGATTATCATTCACGGCAATCAAACGGAGCACCTGCCCCAGGCCTACATTCGCTTCCTAGAGAAGCGCTTCCGGGAGCACTTTAAGCTGGTGGGGACGCCACTGGTGGTGGGCTTTAAGGGGTCTGAGAACCCCTTCGCCGGCCGACGTAACACGCTGACGCCGCGGCAGCAGCGGAAGCGGCAGCGACTGATGAAGCACATCAAGAAGAATAAGCGCTAGCTGTCATACCCCCTTCATAAAACTGTCAGCTAGCCGTAAGCGAACGATCACGAGAATTTCACCTTGGCGCTCCATGGTGGCGGGCGATCGATGCCTATCCACCCGAAGGAGCCCTTATGAATTTCAAAATGAAAGGCCTCGCGGCCGCCATGATCTGTGCCAGCTTCGTCCTGGCCGGCTGTGAAGGGGATGATGGCACCCCCGGTGCGACCGGTCCCGCAGGGGCCACCGGCGCAACAGGCGCCGCCGGCGCCGATGGGGTAGACGCTTCCCGCACCGCCATTTCCCTCTCTTTCCTGGGTCGCGGCTTTAACCCTGACGCGGCCTTTGATGGCTCCGCGGCAGAGATCGTCGATTTCGATCCCGCTACCGCACAAGCCTTCGTGGTGAATGCGCAGGCGGGCGGTGTCGATATCTTTAGCCTAGCGGCCCCGGCGAATCCGACCTTCGTTGAAGAGCTCAATGTCGCCGCTGACGTGGCTGAGGCCATCGACGGCATTGCGGCCGCAGATCTTGGCGCCGTCAACAGCGTCGCGATTCACAGCGCCAGCAACACTATGGTGGCGGTAATCGCCGCCGCGCCGGAGACCAACAACGGCTACGCCGCTTTCTATCAGGCATCCGATGGCACCTTCCTCGCCGCGGTCGAAGTGGGCGCGCTGCCCGACTCCGTGGCGATTTCTCCCGATGGCAACACGGTGGTGGTGGCCAATGAGGGGCAGCCGAGCGACGATTACTCGATCGATCCTGCTGGGTCCATCAGCGTCATCGATATTTCCGCTGGGGCGTCCACCGTGGCCGCAGCCAACGTGACCTTCGATGGCCTTGTGGCTGCCGATCTCCCTGGCGTCCGGATCTCGGGCCCCGGTGGAGACATCGCCGCAGCCCTTGAGCCGGAATATGTGGCCATTAGCGACGATAGCGCGACGGCCTATGTATCCCTGCAGGAAAACAACGCCATCGCCGAGGTGGACCTCGCGACGGGCACCCTCACCGACGTTTGGGCCCTGGGGTTCAAGGATCACCGGAATCCGGGCAATGAGCTGGATGTCAGCAATCGCGACGACGTCATCAATATTCGTAACTGGCCCGTTTATGGCGTCTACATGCCCGATTCCGTGGCCACCTACACGGTGAATGGGGTGCCCTACGTGGTGACCGCCAACGAGGGGGATTCCCGGGATTACGCGGCGCACGTCGATGAGCTTCGGATTAAGGACATCGGCGGCACCAACAGCCTGTCTCTGCCGCTAGCGGACGTCCTCACCTTCGGTGCGGATTACAACCAGGATGGGGTAGTGGATGCGTCTGATTTCCTGGAGAACGAAGCCCTCGGTCGCTTGAAGATCATTACGGACCTTGGCGTCACCGGCGCGAACTGCGATGCGGCCGGCACGGAGCCGCAAAATTGCACCTATGAGGCGCTCTACGCCTTTGGGGCCCGCTCCTTCTCCATCTTCAACGCCGAGTCCCAGACGCTGGTGTTTGATTCCGGAAATGACTTCGAGCGCATCACCGCCGAGCGTAACCCCGCGGGCTTTAACGCCAGCAACGACAGCAACGCGGGCGACGATCGCTCTGACGACAAGGGCCCCGAGCCGGAAGGGGTGGAGCTGGCAGTCATTGATGGCCGCACCTACGCCTTCATCAACCTCGAGCGGGTCGGTGGGGTGATGGTCTATGACATCACCGAGCCAGAGCGCGCGGAGTTTGTGCAGTACGTGAACGACCGGGACTTCACCCTGGCAGACGCCGATCTTGATGCGGGGGTGACGGACCTGGGTCCGGAGATCACGCACTTTGTGTCCGCTGAGGAAAGCCCCTCGGGCAACGCGCTGCTCCTCGTGAGTAACGAAGTGAGTGGCACGCTGGCGGTCTACCAGATCGACGTGCGTAGCATTTCCAACTAAGCCCTTCGAAGGGTTCAGGGCCCCGGCCGCGGCAGCGCCCGGGGCCTTTTTTATGGCTCGGAGGGGTCCACGGGGCCTTCCGCAATCACCGCAAGGGTGCCGCCGGCGAGGGTCGCCTGGAGCCGGGTGCCGGGGGCCACGGCATCCGGACTTTTGAGCACCGTTCCAAAGCGCTTTCCCGTTTCCGGCTCGGTGGTGAGCACGGCATAGCCGCGCGCCACCGTGCCCAGGGGGCTTTGGAGCTGAAGGCCCTGGGCCGCCAAGGCTAAACGCTGAGCCAAGCGCTCTTGGCGGCGGGCGAGGGCATCGCGCAGGGCCGTCTCCGCCTGGGCGACCTGCTGCTGGCTCGCGGCAATGGGGTCTAGGGGTGAGGCGCGACGCAACCGTTGGGTCAGGGCGCTGGTGCGATCCTTCGCGCGGGCAAGCCGCTGCACCGGAGAGGCGGCCCGTAGCCGCTGCTCAAGGGTGGTGAGCTGTTGGCGCCGGCTTTGCTGCCCGTAGCGCAGGGCGCTGTGGAGCTGCCCTTCCAAGCCATCTAAGCGCTGCGCGAGATGATTCAGGCGGGGCCGAGGGTCCTGAAGGCGGCCGCGAAGGTGGCGCAGGCGCTCGCGCTCCTGCTGGAAAGCGAGGCGAAGGCTTCGGCGCAGGCGGCCGGTCTGGCGGGCCACGCTATGGGCGAGGGCTTCCCGATCCGGGGTCGCCAGTTCCGCCGCCGCCGAGGGCGTCGGGGCTCGCAGGTCAGCCACAAAGTCCGCGATGCTGACGTCGCTTTCATGGCCGACGGCGGCCACCACGGGGCGAGGGCAGGCGACGATGGCCCGGGCGACGCGCTCGTCATTAAAGGCCCATAGGTCTTCGAGGCTGCCGCCACCGCGTCCCGTAATGACCAGATCCGGCGCGCCGGTGGGATCGTCTTCGCACCAGCGCCGAAGGCGATCAAAGGCGGCAACGATCTCCCCCGGGGCCCGTTCTCCCTGCACCGCCGTGGGCAAGAGGGTGAGCTGGGCGGCGGGCCAGCGCCGGCCAAGCACGGTGAAGAGATCCTGGATCGCGGCGCCGGTGGCGGAGGTGATTAGGGCGATGTGCCGAGGCAAAGCGGGAAGGGGGCGCTTGCGCTCGGTGGCAAAGAGGCCCTCGGCCTCGAGCTGCTTCCGCAGCGCCTCATAGGCCAGGCGCAGGGCGCCTTCCCCCGCCGGCTCTAGGCTATCGACGATGAGCTGGAATTCCCCCCGATCGGGGTAGAGGCTCACCCGGGCCCGAAGCTGCACCTGGAGCCCATTGCGGACCTCGCAGTGCACCCGGGCATTGCGCCCTCGGAACATCGCGCAGCGCACCTGGGCCTTAGAATCTTTCAGGGTGAAGTACCAGTGGCCTGAGGCCGGACGGGAGAAGTTGGAGATCTCCCCCTCGATCTGAATCAAGCCAAATTGGTTCTCCAGCGTGACCTGCACCTCGTGGTTCAGGCGGCTCGGGGTGTAGGGCGTTTGGGGGGGCGCGACAATGCTCATGACGTCCATGCTAGCACCCTTCCCCTTGGGCCTCGGAAGGGGCTTTCGGCGTTGTCCTTTTTGCCTTCCAAGGCCCGTCGGCGTAGCATTGCGCGCTTACCTTTTTGAGGGCCTCGCGATGCTTCGAATTGCCCACGACGCGCTCACCTTTGACGACGTTCTGCTCCTGCCTGCCTTCTCCGATGTGTTGCCCTCGCAGGTAGATCTAACGACGCAGCTGACGCGCAATATCCGCCTCAACATTCCCCTGCTTTCCGCTGCGATGGACACGGTGACGGAAGCCCGCCTAGCCATTGCCATGGCTCAGGAAGGGGGCATTGGCATCATCCATAAGAACATGCCCATCGAGCGCCAGGCCCGGGAAGTGCGCCTGGTGAAAAAGTTCGAGAGCGGCGTGATTCGCGACCCGATCACCATTGCCCCGGAAGCGACGGTGCGTCAGCTTCTCGAGCTCACCCGGGAGCACGCGATCTCGGGCGTGCCCGTGGTGCGCGGCAATGATCTGCTCGGCATCGTCACCTCCCGGGACGTGCGCTTCGAGCCCGACCTCGAAACCAAGGTCAGCGAGATCATGACTCCGAAGGAGAAGCTCGTAACGGTGCCGGAGGATGCGGCAGAGGACGTGGTGCGGGATCTGCTCCATCGCCATCGCATCGAAAAGGTCCTGGTCACCAACGACGCCTTTGAGCTGCGCGGCCTGATCACGGTGAAGGACATCAATAAGGCCCAGATGTATCCCCGGGCCTGCAAGGACAGCCAGGGGCGGCTGCGCGTCGGCGCAAGCGTGGGGACCTCCGCGGAAACGGAAGCGCGGGTTGCCGCCCTGGTGGAAGCGGGCGTGGACATCATCGTCGTGGATACGGCCCACGGCCATTCCAAGGGCGTGCTCGACCGGGTGCGTTGGCTGAAGGCCACCTACCCGCAGCTGGACGTGATCGGTGGGAACATCGCCACCGCGGATGCCGCCCGGGCGCTGGTGGACGCCGGCGCCGATGCCGTCAAGGTGGGCATTGGCCCGGGTTCCATCTGCACCACCCGCATCGTAACGGGCATTGGCGTGCCTCAGGTGACGGCCGTGGCCAACGTGGCTGCCGCGCTCGCGGATACGGACGTCTCCGTGATTGCCGATGGTGGCGTGCGCTATTCCGGAGACCTGGCCAAGGCCATCGTCGCCGGCGCCCACGCGGTCATGGTGGGTAGCCTCTTTGCCGGCACCGATGAAGCCCCCGGGGAAGTGGAGCTTTACCAGGGCCGGACCTACAAGGCCTATCGGGGCATGGGGTCCCTCGGCGCGATGGATCAGGCTCACGGCTCCTCGGATCGCTACTTCCAGGGTACGGAGCGGGACGCGTCTAAACTGGTGCCGGAAGGCATTGAAGGCCGCGTGCCCTACAAGGGCGCCATGGGCAGCATCGTGCATCAGCTCATGGGTGGGCTTCGGGCCTCCATGGGCTACACCGGTTCTCCGGATATGAGCACCATGCGCACCCGACCCCAATTCGTGCAGGTGACCTCGGCAAGCATGGCGGAAAGCCACGTGCACGGGGTGAGCATTACGAAGGAAGCGCCGAACTACCCGACCCGCTAGGGCTAACCGAGAGCGACCATGAGCCACGACATTCACCAGGAGCGGATCCTGGTCCTCGATTTTGGATCCCAGTACACCCAGCTCATTGCGCGCCGGGTTCGGGAACTCGGGGTCTTTTGCGAAATCCTGCCTTTTGATGTCCCCGAGACGGAAATCGTCAGCCGGGCGCCGCGCGGCATCATCCTCTCCGGGGGGCCCGAGAGCGTAACCCTGGAAGAAACGCCCCGGGCCCCAGGCCTCGTTTTTGAGCTGGGCGTGCCCGTGCTGGGCATCTGCTATGGCATGCAAACCATGGCGCTACAGCTGGGCGGCGCGGTGGAGCCCTCGGACGAGCGCGAGTTTGGGCATGCCCGGGTGACCCGGATCGCGGCGGATGCCTTCCTCGGCGATCCCGTGGATCACGGGGACGCGGAGTACGACGTATGGATGAGCCACGGGGACCGGGTGTCCGCCCTGCCGCCGGGCTTCCAGCACAGTGGCCAATCGCCCAATGCGCCCATCGCGGCCATGGCCGATCCGACGCGCCATTTCTACGGCGTGCAGTTTCACCCCGAGGTCACCCATACGAAGCAGGGGCAGGCCATGCTTCGTCGCTTCCTGCGGGAAGTCTGCGGCTGCCAAGCGCTATGGACCGCAGCCAATATCGTGGACGACGCCATCGAGACCGTGCGCCAGCAGGTGGGGTCGGGCAAGGTGCTGCTGGGCCTTTCCGGAGGGGTGGATTCTTCCGTGGTGGCGGCCCTGCTGCATCGCGCGATCGGTGATCAGCTTGTGTGCGTGTTCGTGGACAACGGCTTGCTTCGCCTAAAGGAAGGGGATGAAGTCATGGAGGCCTTCCGCCAGGCCGCGGACGACAGCCTCGCCCTGAACATTATCCGCGTGGATGCGGAAGACGAGTTCCTCGGCAAGCTGGCTGGGGAAAGCGACCCGGAGCGCAAGCGGAAGATCATCGGCGAGACCTTTATCGAAGTGTTCGAGCGGGAAGCGGCTAAGCTGGAGGGCGTGGCTTACCTCGCCCAGGGCACCATCTACCCCGACGTGATCGAGTCCGCAGCCTCCAAGTTTGGCAAGGCTCACGTGATTAAGTCGCACCACAACGTAGGTGGCCTGCCCGAGCG
Source organism: Pseudomonadales bacterium (assembly GCA_038153445.1). Taxonomy (GTDB): domain Bacteria; phylum Pseudomonadota; class Gammaproteobacteria; order Pseudomonadales; family Azotimanducaceae; genus Salivita. The sequence continues at coordinate 447 of JAYOYG010000044.1, read as the reverse complement.
CATGAAGCTCGAGCTGGTGGAGCCGCTGCGGGAGCTGTTCAAGGATGAGGTTCGGCGGATTGGCCTTGCGCTGGGCTTGCCCGAGCGCCTCATCTTCCGCCATCCCTTCCCCGGCCCGGGCCTGGGCGTTCGCATCCTCGGGGAAATCAAAAAGCCCTACGCCGATTTGCTGCGGGAGGCGGACGCGATCTTTATCGAGGAGCTCCGCGCTGCCGGATGGTACGAAAAGGTCAGCCAGGCTTTCACCGTCTTCATGCCTGTGAAATCCGTGGGCGTGGTGGGCGATGCGCGGCGCTATGAATACGTTGTCGCGCTGCGCGCCGTGGAAACCATCGACTTTATGACAGCGCGCTGGGCTCATCTGCCCTATGAGCTCCTCGAGACCGTCTCCAACCGCATCATCAACGAGATTTCCGGCATCTCCCGCGTCACCTATGACGTGAGCTC
>JAYOYG010000043.1:13388-17312 GCA_038153445.1 Pseudomonadales bacterium | reverse complement strand
CCCGCCGTTGAGCTTGGCGCGCCAAGGTGCCAGCCTTACGCCTTCGGGCTGTGAAGCGAGAACACAAACGGTGAAACGACTACTGAAAGCCCTTCATACCCTGGGTGCCATGGGCGTTACGGGCGCCGTTCTATGCCAGCTGGTGCTGCTGCAACTTCGCCCGCCGGTGGCGGACCTCGAAGGTTTTGCGCTTTACAGCCAAGCCCTGGCGGAAATCAGTGGCACGGTGCTGTTCCCGTCCCTCGGGGTAGTGGTGCTCTCGGGCTTTCTGTCCGTCGGCATAAACCGAGCCTTTCACAGCGCGCCCTGGGTCTTTATCAAGCTGATGTTTAGCGTGCTGGTGTTCGAGAGCACCCTTGCCGTCGTCCATGGCCCGCTCACCGCTGATGCTGCCCGAGCCGCCGCGGCCCTCACCGGGGATGCCGCCGCCCTCGCAGGCCTGGGGGAAGGCAACCGCCTGCCTGGTCTCCTCTTCATTCTCGCCGTGGCCGTGGGTAACACAGCCCTGGGCATTTGGCGCCCCCATTTCCGCCGCCTAACCCATCCCAAGATCCTCCGGGAGACGCCGGCCTCTTCAAGCTAGCGCCGCCCTGCGCCCCTTGCGACACTAGGGGGGTCTTGGGAGGGACTCGCTATGCTTCGACTCATCTATCTGCTTCGCCGTAAACCCGAGCTCAGCCGGGAAGCCTTTCAGCAGTACTGGCGGGATCAACACGGCCCCCTCGTCGCCAGCTTCGCGACGACCCTTGGTATTCAACGCTACGTCCAGGTGCACACCATCGATGACCCCGCCAACGACGCCATGGCCACGGCTCGAGGGGGTATGGAAGCGCCCTATGACGGGGTGGCGGAGCTCTGGTGGGACTCGGAGGAGGCCCTTGAGCACGCCCTCACGGACCCCGCAGGTCAGGCCGCGAGCGCCGCGCTCTTGGAAGATGAACGTCAGTTCATTGATTTCGCCACCAGCCCCCTTTGGCTAGCGATCGATCTGCCCCAGGTGAATCCTCCGGGGCCCGAGCCGGTCGCAACGCCGCGCTCTAGCTGGATCAAACTGATGTTTCCCCTGCGGTTGCTCGACAGCTTGGGTTTTGAGGACGGCCAACGCTACTGGCGCACGCAACACGGCCCGATTATTCGCAGCCACGCCGCTGCCGCGGGCATTGCCCGCTACCAGCAGGTACATCGCGTGCCCCACGCCCTGGAAGCGGCGCTTCGGGAAAGTCGCGGCACGCAGGTCCCGGCCTACGACGGTCACGCTGAGGTGTGGCTCGACCGCGGCCATCTCCCCAGCAGTCCAGAGGCCCGGGAATCCAGCCACCGCGCCATCGAGGATGAGCGCAAGTTCATCGACTTCAAGCGCTCAGCCATGTGGTTCGGCAAGGAGCTCATTTTTATTGACCGGCGGGAATGGAATTAGGGGGAACACCGCTATGACTTCAGCTCATCAAGATCTGCGCCCGGGGCGCCTGAGCGGAAAGAAGATTCTGATTACCGGCGGCGCCAGCGGTCTTGGCCTCGCCTGCGCCGAGCGCTTCGCCGAAGAGGGGGCCGACCTCTACCTCGCCGATTTGAACCAGGAAGCCGGGGAGGCCGCTGCCCAGCGCATCGCCAGCCGCTTCAATAGCCAGGTAGGCTTCACCTTCCTTGATGTAACCCAGGAAAGCAGCGTCGAAGCAGCGGTCTCCAAGGCCCTCGACGCCTTGGGGCGCCTTGATGGCTGCGTGGCCTCTGCGGGCATCTCCAGCGCAGGGCTGAACGAAACGGGAAGCGAGAAATCGGTCCTGAACACGCCCCTTGAGGGATGGCAGAAAGTCATCGACGTGAACCTCACGGGCGTCATGCTCACCTGCCGCGCCGTGGCGCGCCATATGGTGGAGCGCGGCGAGGGGGGCGTGCTGGTTAACCTGGCCTCCTCCGCCGCACGCATCGCCCTCCCCGGCGCCGCGGAGTACTGCGTCTCGAAGGCGGGAGTGGTCATGCTTACCCAGGTGATGGCCATGGAGCTTCTCAACCACGGCATTCGCGTCAATGCGATTGGCCCGGGCTTTATCGAAACCCCCATGACCGCAGCGATGCGGGAGGATCCGGAAGGCCGCGCCCGCATGGAAGGCATGACCCCCATGGGCCGACTCGGCCAACCCATCGAAATCGCCAATGCGGCCCTCTACCTTCTCTCGGAAGAGTCCTCCTATACCACCGGTCATACCCTCTACCCGAATGGGGGTATTTTCGTGGGATAAGGGGGGAATGCTTGCGAATCTCAAGCATTCCTCCAGATTCGACCCTTGCGCCCCCGCGAGGGCGCAGTGAGACTCGGTCGCTAGGAAATGGACTTCCTAGCTAAGGAAAGCCCGAAAAGAGGCTTCAGCCAGCTTGGCTACCCGCGTTTGAGGACAACCATGCGCCAGCACGCCGCCGTGGATAAAGACTTTCTCAGGCCCTCGCACCGCGTACCTTGCGTACGCCACCTGTTTGCCTGTTCCCCAAAGGCCCTTTGGGCCGCCCTTTTGGACGCGGACAGCTGGCCCGCCTGGCTGCCGATCACTAAGGTGACCTGGACCAGCCCGGCGCCCTTTGGGGTGGGGACCACCCGCACCGTCGAAGGTCCCTCCGGCGTAATCTCCGAAGTTTTCCACGAATGGGTAGAGGGCCGTCGCATGGCTTTTTACTTCGCTGAGAGTGCCCTGCCTGTGCGGGCCTTTGGAGAGTGCTACGACGTCGAGCCCGCCCCGGGCGGGAGCATGCTCGCCTGGCGCTTCCGCGCTGACGCCAACCCCTTCACCCGGACCGCCGTGCACTTTGCGCTTCGCCGGGCTGGGAAGGCGGGGCTGCCTAAGCTCGAGCGCTATATCCTCTCCCACCGAGACCGCTACGAGGGGTAAATCCCACAAAGATCCCGTACAGTGAGGGTTTGCGTCGGTTGTGGGGGCAGGACGGGTGTCAGCTACGGAAAAGGGCCGCCGGCAGCGGGCCCACGCGCTCGAACAGGTGATTGCCTATCTTCTCTCGGAAGGCCTTGAGGAAACGGGCCTTCGTCGCCTGGCGCAGGCAGCCGGCACGAGCGACCGCATGCTGATCTACTACTTCGGCAGCAAGGAGGCCCTGCTCCGAGAAGCGTTCTCCGCGCTCTCCGATGCGCTGCTTGAGCAGCTGGAAACTCAGTTTCCCAAAACGGAGTACAGCCCGAAAAAATTAAAGAAGATCAGCCTCGCCTTGGCCGAAGATCCCGCGGCCCTGGGGACCTTGAAGCTATGGTTCGAACTTTTAGGCCGAGCGCTGCGCCCCGACGCTCCCCTTAAGGTGCAAGCTCAGCAGCTGGCAACGCGCTGGGAAAGCTGGCTGGCCAGCAAGCTACCGGAGGATCGGCGCGGTGAAGCGCCTACGCTGTTCGCCGAAATTGAGGGCATCCTGCTGCTCTACTGCCTGAATCACTAGGCGAGGGAACGAACCCTATTTCGTCAGCCGATCGGTCCAAAACTCCGGCTTCACGTACTCACAAAACACTTCTCGGGCGTCCTCGGATTTTCGATCAGCGGTTTCAAAGATGCCTCGCAGCAGGGCCCAATCCCGAAAGGCACCGGAGTGAATGGAAAAGCGCCCCAGATAACGCCCTTCTGCCGTCACCAGTTCCGGTCCCGCAAGGGAGGCATCGTGCCAAGGGCTTTGGAAGCGGCTCGGATTGCCCTCCGGACCAAAGCGGTTCCAGATGCTGCTCTCACTGCGCGGATCGCCGTAGGTACCATAAGGGGCACACACGGAACGCTCATCTTTCCAGTTACAGTCAATGCAGCCCAGAAAGCGATCCTTGGGCCCGTAGATTAGAAGCTCGGCACTCGCAGAGGCGGCGAGGGTCATCATGAAGCCAGCGGCGAGGCCGGCAAGTGCAAGGCGCATGGAGGCCCCCCTTTGAATCAGGCTATGCTC
>JAYOYG010000043.1:6225-13288 GCA_038153445.1 Pseudomonadales bacterium | reverse complement strand
GCGCTTAAGGCCGAAGGGCTGATCAAAGCCTGGGGCGTGACGGGCATCGGCTATCCCCCCACGGTGCTCCGCGCCCTGGAAGCGACGCGGCGGCCTGCGGTGGTCCAGGTGATCACCAATGCGCTGAACTCCGCCGGGGACCTCAACCGATTCCGCGAGCCCTGCCAAGCTGAGCGAATTCGCGAGACCGCAAACGCCGCCGGCGTGAGTGTCATGGGCATCCGCGCAGTACAGGGGGGCGCCCTTACCGCAGCCTTTGATCGGCCCATGGACGAAGCGGGAGAGGACATGGCGGATTATCGGCGCGCCGAAGGGTTTCGAGCCCTCGCCCTGCGCTGGGGCGTGGATCCCGCCGATCTCGCCCATCGCTACGCCCTCTGCCTGCCAGGCGTGGCTACGGTCGTGCTGGGGATCAAAAACCGGCAAGAGCTGAAGGCGGCCTTAGCCGCGGAAGCGGCGCCGCCCCTCACCGACGACGAAAAAGCGCTTGTCGCCCAGGCCGTCAGTCAGTAAAAAGAAGGCACGCAAGGGATCCGGGGAGAGATCACATGTTTACGGTAGAAAAAAGTGGCCAGGGCTTCGGGGCGTCCGTCCGGGGCATCGACCTTCGCGACGACCTGGCTGCGGAAACCGTCGCCGCCCTGCGCAAGGCGTGGCTTGCGCATCACGTGCTCGCCTTTCCCGAGCAGGACCTGTCGGACGACGATCTCGAACGCTTCACCCAGTACTTTGGAGGCTTCGGCGATGACCCCTTCATCGCCCCCATCGCCGGCCGCCAGCACGTCATCGCCATTTCCCGCCGCGCCGATGAAAAGGCCCCGCTCTTCGCGGAAAACTGGCACTCGGACTGGAGCTTTCAAGCCCAGCCGCCCGCGGGCACCTGCCTCTACGGAAAGGTTATCCCCCCCGTGGGCGGCGATACGCTCTTTGCGAATCAACACGCGGCCTACGAGGCTCTACCCGCGGACAAGCAGGCGTTCTACCAGAGCCTAACGGCCATCCACTCCGCCGCGGGGGCCTATGCGCCAGAGGGCACCTACGGGGAGACGGACCAGGCCACGGATCGAAGCATGACCATTCGCCCCTCCGCCGAGGCCCGGGCTACTCAAACCCACCCCTTGGTTCGGGCCCACCCGGAAACGGGGCGCCTCGGCTTCTTCAGCACCCTGGGTTATATCGTGGGTATTGAGGGGATGGCGCAGGAGGAGGCCATCCCCTTACTCCGGGAGCTGGCCCAGTGGCAGGGCCGGGAAGCGTTCCAGTATCGCCATCGCTGGGAAGCGGGCACGCTCGTGATGTGGGACAACCGAAGCGTGCTCCACTGCGCGACCGGCGGCTACGAAGGCCACGACCGCCTTCTCCACCGCACCACCATCGCGGCCTTTAAGGCGGCCTAGGCTTCGTCGACGGGCTGCCCCTGCTGGGACCGAAGGTACAGGGCTAGCTGGCGATCATGGCGGGAGGTCGCCGAAAGGCGGCCTTCTCGCAGATAGGGTGGCCAGTTGGGCTGCCCGAAGGGCTCCACCCGATCCCCCTGCACCGTCACCCGTTGGATCACGCGCTCCCCTTCAAAATCATTCAGCACAAAGTGCTGCGTCGCCCGGTTATCCCAAAAGGCGATGGTGCCCTCGGTCCAGGCATAGCGGACCGTAAAGCGGGGCTGCTGTACCCAGCGCGTCAGGTGCCGAAGGAGCACCTCCGATTCCTCGGCCCCCAGTTCGACGATGCGCCGGGTGAAATGCTCATTCACGTAAAGCGCGGGCAGGCCGCTTTCCGGGTGGCGCCGGATGACCGGATGAATCGTCATCTTGTCCGGGCGATTGTGCGGCAGGGCATCGTGGAGTGCGGTTAGGCCCTGAAGGAAAGCCTTCATCGGCTCGGACAGGGCCTCGTAGGCCGCGGTCAGGCTGCTCCACATGGTGTCTCCGCCCACCGGGGGGCAGCGCTTCATGTGCAAAATGGACATGAGGGCCGGCTCTTCCTGAAAAGTGAGGTCCGAGTGCCATTCATCGGCCACCCCACCGCCGGAGGCGCGCAATTCGAAGATCTCCGGGTGCGGAGTATCAAACTTTAGATTGGGATGACCCTCCAGGGGTCCGAAGCGCGCCCCCAGCGCGACGTGATCTTCCACCTTCAAATGCTGCTCGGGGCAAAAGATGACGCCGTAGCGCACCATCAGCTGGCGCAGCGCCTCGAGGGCTTCATCATCCAGCGACGCAAGGTCTAAGCCCGTAATTTCTGCGCCTACCGTGGGGGCTAGAGGACGAACGCTCCAGGCGTCGGCGGCACGGCTTTGTGATGCGGTCACGGTGACCCTCCCCGGTCTCCTTTCTAATCAGCAAGCAGCATAGCTCAGAGGCCCCGGCGAGGGGCAAGGCCTGCCTCGCGACGGGACGGCTGCGTCGCTATGATCCTCCCCTCGCAAGCGAACGGAGTTCTAGGGGCATGGGCTACCGCATTGCCATTGCCGGTGGCGGCCTGGGCGGCCTCACGGCGGCCCTCGCCCTCAGCCAGGGGGGCCACGAGGTCATCGTGCTGGAGCAAGCAACCGCCCATCGCACCGCGGGCGCGGGCATCCAGCTCTCCCCCAATGCCAGCCGCGTGCTTCTTCGCTTAGGCCTCGGCCCCGCCTTGGAAGGTAAGGTCACGGCGACGGAACGCTCGCGCTTTCGCCACTTTCGTACGGGCCGAACGATCACGGAAGCGCGCCTCGGCGCGGAAGCAGAGGGCCGCTACGGCGCCCCCTACTGGCAAATTCATCGCGCCGATCTTCACGAGGCCCTTCAAACCGCCCTCGCTAAGCATCCGAACGTAGAGCTGCGGCTGGGCCGTGCGGTCAGCGCAAGTGCCATCACGGAGAACGAGGGGAGCGTTACCCTGCCTGGGGTCGACGGGCCCGTCGATCTGCTCCTCGGGGCCGATGGCATTCACTCCGAAGTGCGTCGCTGGTGCTTCGGCGAGGCCCCCGCGCGCTTTACGGGACAAGTCGCCTGGCGCTTTCTCGTGCCTAGCGAAGGCCTTGCGCCGGCCCTTCAGGCTCGGGACAGCCAGGTATGGTGGGGCCCGGGAAAGCACTTCGTGCACTACCCCGTGGACGGCGGCGCGCGGATCAACGGCGTGGCGGTGGTGGAAGCCCGGGCCTGGACCGAAGAGTCCTGGGCCCACCCTGGCCAGCCAGAGGATCTCCGCGCGGCCTTTCAGGGATGGCACCCAGAGCTTCAGCAACTTCTCGAGCGCGTCACCCCCGAGGGGCTTTTCCAATGGGGGCTTTTTGATCGCGCACCCCTCCCCCGCTGGTACCGGGGACCGGTGGTGCTTCTGGGCGATGCCTGCCACCCCACCCTGCCGTTTTTGGCCCAGGGGGCGGCCATGGCCATTGAAGACAGCGCCGCCTTGGCGCTGGCGCTCAAGCAAGCGCCGACCCTTGCGGACGCGCTGCCGATCTACGAGTCCTGGCGCCGTTCGCGCACCGCTCGCATTCAACAGCTCTCTCGCCGCTACGGATGGGTTTATCACCTGGGCGCGCCCCTCGCGACCTTCCGCAACCTGGCGGCGCCCTTCGCCCGGGGTACCACCATGGATTGGCTTTATCGCTACGACGTCGGGGAGCACATCCCCTAAGCTCCAGCCAGGTGCTCCGCGTGGAAGGCCAGCTGCTCGTCGATAAAGCTCGCGATGAAGAAGTAGCTGTGGTCGTAGCCGTCGTGCAGGTGATAGTCGAGGGCGTGCCCGCCCTGGGCCGCCGCCGCCACCAGCAATTCAGGCCGCAGCTGGGTCTCGAGAAAAGCATCGGCAGCGCCTTGGTCGACGCGCAGGGGCGGCGCGGAAGGGGATTCCGCCAGCAGCGCACAGGCGTCGTAGCGCGCCCAGGCACTACGATCCTCTCCGAGATACCCACGAAAGGCCTTCTGACCCCAGGGCACCTGGGAAGGCGCGCAGATCGGCGCGAAAGCAGAGACAGAGCGAAACCGCGAGGGGTTACGCAGCGCGATGGTGAGGGCCCCATGGCCCCCCATGGAATGACCTGAGATCGCCTCTCGGGTGTGGTCGAGCTCGGGAAAGGCCTCCAGCACCACCGGGAGCTCCTCCTCCACATAGTGGGCCATGTGGTAGTGGGCAGCGAAGGGCGCCTCCGTGGCGTTCAGGTAGAACCCCGCACCCAGACCGAAGTCGTAGGCGCCCTCGAGATCATCCGGAACGCCGTCCCCCCGGGGACTCGTATCCGGAGCCACCAGGGCCAGGCCCAAGGCTGCTGCCGCCCGCTGCGCCCCGGCCTTCGTAACGAAGTTCTCATCCGTGCAGGTGAGCCCGGAAAGCCAGTAAACCACGGGCACGGCGTGCGCTCGGGCCTGGGGCGGCAGATAAACGGAGAAGGTCATGGCACAGCTCAGCGCTTCCGAGGCGTGCTGAAGGCGCAGCTGCCGCCCGCCGAAGCAGGCGACGTCGCTTAGGGTCTCCACGGTCACTCGTAAACCACCACGGAGCGGATGCTTTCCCCCGCGTGCATCAAATCGAAGGCCGTGTTGATCTGATCGAGCGGCATGGTGTGGGTAATGAGGTCGTCGATATTCAGGCGCCCCTCCATGTACCAATCAACGATCTTCGGCACATCGGTACGGCCCCGGGCACCGCCGAAGGCGGTGCCTCGCCAGCTCCGGCCCGTCACCAGCTGGAAGGGCCGGGTGGAAATCTCCTGCCCTGCCCCCGCCACGCCGATGATGCAGCTTTCGCCCCAGCCCTTATGGCAGCACTCCAGAGCCTGGCGCATGACCTGCACATTGCCGATGCACTCAAAGCTGTAGTCCACCCCACCCCGGGTCATGGCGACGATCTCGGCCACCACGTCGTCGACCTCCGTGGGGTTCAGAAAGTCGGTCATGCCAAATTGCGTCGCCAGGGGCACCTTCGCGGGATTGGTGTCGATGCCGATGATGCGGGAGGCGCCCACCAGGCGAGCCCCCTGGATCACGTTGAGCCCAATGCCGCCGAGGCCAAAGACCGCCACCGTCGCCCCCGCTTCCACCTTCATGGTGAAGGCCACGGCGCCCACGCCCGTGGTCACGCCGCAGCCGATGTAGCAAATCTTGTCGAAGGGCGCATCGGGGCGCACCTTGGCCACGGCAATCTCCGGCAACACGGTGTAGTTGGAGAAGGTCGAGCAGCCCATGTAGTGAAGGATGGGCTTGCCATCGAGGCTAAAGCGACTCGTGTGATCGGGCATAAGCCCCTGGCCCTGGGTTTCCCGAATGGCCTGGCACAGATTGGTCTTGGGGTGCAGGCAGAATTCACAGCTGCGGCACTCCGGCGTATAGAGGGGAATGACGTGATCCCCCGGGGCCACGCTCGTTACGCCCGGGCCCACCTCGACCACGACGCCGGCGCCCTCATGACCCAGGATCGCCGGGAAGGCCCCCTCGGGATCGTCGCCCGATAGGGTAAAGGCGTCCGTATGGCAGACCCCCGTGGCCTTCAGTTCGATGAGCACTTCCCCGGCCTTCGGCCCCTCCAGATCCACCTCCACCACTTCCAGGGGCTTGCCGGCCTGAAAGGCCACTGCCGCACGGGTTTTCATCGCGTACTCCTTAAGGCTTGGGCTGAACGAGGCCTAGGCGTCCCAAGGTTCAGCTTGATAGAAGTATTGGGGAAGCACCGTATGCTCTTCCCACTCATAGTGAAAGGTCGGCGTCGCCGAGCCCGAGATGGGCGGTACCAGCCAGCTCCAGCGCCCCGCCACCTGGCGCCCCGCGGCGTGCTCCTGCTCGGCAAACTGCATGAAATCCGCGGTGGCCGCGTGATGATCCACCAGCTTTACGCCGGCGCGTTCGAAGGAATGGAGCACGGCGATATTGAGCTCAAGAAGGGCCCGGTCCTGCCATAGGGTCCTCGGCCGGTGGGTTGGCAGGCCCAGGCGCTGGGCAAGGCGGGGCAACAAATTATAGCGGTAGGGGTCGGAAAGGTTACGCGCGCCGATCTCCGTGCCCATGTACCAACCGTTAAAGGGCGCCGCGGTGTAGTTTAGCCCCCCGAGGGACAGCTTGACCTCGGAAACCGCGGGCAGGGCATACCATTTCAGCCCCAGCTCGGCGAACCAGGGATACTCCGGATGTTCGAGAGGCACCTCGAGCACCAGTTCCCGGGGAATCTCGTAGAGGGCCGGCGGTGCTCCTGGCATTTCGAGGATTAGGGGCAAGAGATCAAACCCCGTTTTGGGGGTCGGCGGTACCCAACCGCGCTTCAACGCCTCCGCCGTCATCCGCTCGTTGGCCGGATCCCCAAGGAGGGACCCATCGCTTTGCCGGTAGCCTGCATAGCGCAGCAGCTGACTGTTCCAGACCCGGGGCCCCCGGGCCTCTCCAGGGCGCTGGGGACGAAAGGCCGTCATTACGGCGCGAAGCTGCCCCCCTTGGGTAGCTAGGGCGAGGTGACGCTTTAGGGCCTCGAACATCCCGTCCGTGTCCGTGACGTGACGCGCATCTTCCAGGTGAAGGCCATTCCAGAACAGCCGCCCGACGCAGCGCGCCGAATTCCGCCAGGCCAGGCGGGCCCCAAAGAGCAACTCGTCAAAGGTGTGCTCGTAGGACCCGGTCTGCTCGATGGCCTGAGCCACTCGAGCCCAGCGCGCAGGGAAGGCGTCTTCGGCGCCGAGCTCCTGATAGCACTGGCGCAGGAAGCTCTCGGCCTGCACGGCCAAGCTGTCGTTCACGGTAACCAGGCCTACCGCCGGCTGAGCCCCATCGGGACAGGGCCCTTGATCCGGCGCCCCCGCGCTTCCAGGCCACTGGTATTTGAACCCGTCGGGGATGGGACAAGCGGGCCCCAGGGCCTGCTCAGGCCGCGCCCCCTGGGGGGTGAACACCTCAAGGAAGCGCCGCGCTTCGGGAACTGGCAGGGTATCCAGGGTCGGCGTCAGGGCGTGATCAAAGCCCTCGGGGCCGCAAACAAACACATAGGGCGCTTCGATGGGCTCAAGGAAGGCGGTGAAATCATGCCCCTGGGGCCGGCCCCGGTGGCTCGTTTCCCAGACAGTCAGGGACAGGTTGAGCCCTTGGGCTTGCAAGGCCCT
>JAYOYG010000043.1:0-6125 GCA_038153445.1 Pseudomonadales bacterium | reverse complement strand
AGTCCCTGGGGCTCCTGCTTCACCAGCAGGGTCAGGCGCTGCCGATCTTCGGCGCTCGAAGCCAGGGTGTAGGGGCGCTCAATCCAGTCCTCCCCCACCAGACCCTGCACCACCACATGCTGCCCCGGCTGAAAGGCCGGAAACTCAGCCGCCTCCCCGGCCTCGGCGAAGGGTGCCAGGGTAATGGCCACGACACCCTCGGCAGGGTAAGACAACGCCTCGCAACGCACGGGGCGCCACTGATCAGATCCCGCGAGGGCCGCGAGCCGCGGCTTACAGCCCCCGCAGACCGCACTGGCGCCGGTGCGCTGAACCAGGGCCTCGAGGGACGTCGCCCCCGCGGCCTGGGCAGCCCGAAGCTGCCCTCGGGTGGTGCCCGTGCAGGGACAGAGCACCTCGGCGTCGTCCCCAAGGGCATCATTCTTTAGCAGCTGGAGCGTCCCCTTCCGCTCAAAAAGCGCTCGCTGCCAGGGGGCCACGGGGGTGCCATCGAGCAGCGCCGAGAGCACCGCCATGCTGTCCACGGATTCGTGGAAAAGGGCCGCGGACACCAGTCGATCGCCGGCAAAGCTTAGGGTGGAAGCGAGTCCCTCGGCCTCAAAAACGCTCTCCGAATCTGCCACGAGGCCCTGGCCCTGGGCCACCAGCGCCGGGGAACGCAGGGCTCGGGTCACCACCACTTCTTGGCCGTCGGGCAACTGGTAGAGGTGGGTCAGGGCCGGCGCCCCGTCGAGCTCGCCTCCATAGCGCACCACAAAGCCTCGCTGAGGCGTAGCCGACGCGCCCTGAAACTCCGCCAGGGTGGCCTCTAAAGCCCCCTCCCCCCCGAAGCGGGCCAGTAAGGCCTCCCGCTGAATGCGAAGGACGGCCACGGGGCTTTCCGCTCGGGCGCTGACCTCCGCCGGCCCTAGGCCCGGCCCCGCGAGGGCGCCAAAGCCCGTGCCCTCCCCCAGGGTCAAAAGACGCCGCGGGGACGACCCCGAGGCTTCATAAAGGCCCACCTCGCCGCGCTCGACGAGGTAGAACGCATCATCCTCCGCCTGCGCTGAGAAGATCAGCGCCCCCGCCTCGAAGGTCTGAACCGTTCCTAGGGCGAAAGCTTCCACCCCCAGGGCTTCCCCCAGGGCGCTGAAGGCACTGAGCACGGCCCGGGTTTGCTCAACACCGAGCGCCGTAAACGCCGCGGCTAGGGAGGCAAACTCGGGGAGGGCAAAAAGCGCATCCGCGGGCACGGCCAGGAGCGTGACCTCCGTCAGGGCGCGCACGCTCGCGTTGCGACGTCCCCGACGCCCCTCTCGTAGGGCCTGCTCCCCCACCACGGCCCCCGGCTCCAGGCGGGCCAGGACCCGGTCATCGCCATCCCGGGTGCGTCGAAAGACCTGCAAGCTTCCCATCTGAAGCAAGTAAACGGCGCCGGCCTGGTCCCCTTCGGAAAAGAGCAGAGCGCCAGGCTTTAAGCCCTGGGCCTCGACGGCGGTCTGAAGCTGGGCCAGGGAGGCATCACTTAAGGTGGAAAACGCCGGTGCGCGGCGTAGGGCATCGACAACCACGAGGGACTCCTTAGCTAGGGCGTCGCAATCCAGGGGGCCGGGAGGGGGAAGCCCTGGGCCTTAAGCACGGCGCGGAGCGCCGGCACATCGTCGGTCATGATGCCATCGGCGCCCGCCAGCACCAGCCTTTCCATGGTGGAAAGATCGTTAATGGTCCAATACTGCACCGCTTGCCCCAGGGCCTGCGCGCGCCGGATGAACCCCGGAGCGCTGAGATCCAAAGGCCCCGCTTGGAGGGGAATCTGGAGCACGGCCACGGGAGCGGGATCGAAAGCGCCTCCAGCGAGGCCCAGGGCCGGCAGCAACATCACCCGGGCAATTTCCCCCGAGGCCCCGGAGGTGAGCACGGCCCCGCCACTGACCTCCCGGAAGGCCGCCAGCGTTTCCCCATGGAATGACCCAACGATCACCCGATTCTCGAGGTCGAAGCGTCGAAGGGCCTCGGCGAGGCCCTTGGCGGCGAGCGCCCCATCGGCCCCAGGGTTCTTCAGCTCAATCACAAAACGCAGGGGCGAGGGCGCGAAATGCTCCAGCACGTCCGCAAGGGTGGGAATGGGCTCGGGGGCGTGGCCCTCCCCCGCCGGGCCCTTGAAATGGGCAGCGGCATTTAGCGACTGGAGCTTGGCCAAGGGCAGGCTGCGAACGAGGCCCGTGCCATCGGTGGTGCGATCCACCGTCAAATCGTGCATGAGGACCAGCTGATCATCGGCACTGAGCTGCACATCGAATTCGAGGACGTCGACCCCGGTGGCGGCGGCCCGGGTGAGGGCCGCAAGTGTATTTGCAGGCGCGTGGCGGAGTCCGCCCCCATGGGCAATGATCAGCGGTGGCTCCTGGGCGCCCCGGCGCCAGGCACCGGCCTCGATCGTCTCCGGCGCCCCCAGCCCCTGCAAGCCCCAGGCGAGGCCCGCGAGCACCAGAAGCAACAGCCAACGCCGGCGACGGCGCGCTCGGAGTTCGGAGGCAGGTTCTAGGGTCACTGGAAGCTCGCGATGGCGTCCAAGGGCTTTTTGGTGAGGGCATAGCGGGGCACGGTGGCTCCCTCCGCAGGATGCCCCACCACCAGCAGAACGAAGGGGCGCTCGCTGCTGGGGCGCCCAAGCACCTGGTTTAGGAACTTCATGGGATTCGGCGTATGGGTAAGTGTTGCGAGGCCGGCGCTGTGGAGCGCCTGAATCAGAAAGCCCGTGGCGAGGCCCACGGACTCCTTCACGTAGTAATTTTTCCGCGGATCCCCGGCTTCATCGGGACTTTGCGGCTGAGCAAAAACCGCAATGAGCCAGGGCGCGGTTTCGAGGAAAGGCTTATCGGCGTCCGTCCCCAGTTTTTCCAGATCGCGCAGCCAGCGCTCGCCTCCACGGCCCTCATAAAAGGCGCGCTCCTCAGCCTCCGCGGCTTCCCGGATCTGACGCTTAAGTTCGGGACTGCCGACGCAGGCAAAGTGCCAGGGTTGATGATTGGCTCCGCTCGGCGCCGTCCCCGCCGCCAGCAGGCACTGCTCAATGACCGCCCGGGGCACGGGCCGGTCCGAAAACGCCCGGAGAGAACGCCGAGTGGCCAGGGCCTGGTAAGCCGCCTCTGCGCGCGCGAGGAGCGTCTCGTCGTCCACGGGCTCGTAGCCCGTCAGCGGCACTGCTTCGTAGGCTGAATCCACCCCGTTCTCCTTACCCGCGCGTGCGCCCGTGAACCGCCCCTAGAACAGGGGCGGCACGGTAGGGGCTTCCTCCGGCGCATAGTAGGGCCGGCTTCCGCTGATCGTTACCCGACGCAGCACACGCCGATGGGGGTAGTAGTCGCTGGCCGCGTAGTGCTGCACGGCGCGGTTGTCCCAAAAGGCCAGCGCCCCTTCCGTCCAGGGGAAGCGGCAGATGTACTCCGGCCGATGATGCTGCTGAAGCAGCTTAGCCACGAGCGCACGGGAAACCTCTTCGCCGAGGGGCTCGCCTGTAGCCGCGTCGGCCAGGGAATCGTGCCGGAGGAACGCGCTATTGAAGAAGAGCGCCGTCTTCCCCGTTTCCGGGTGGGTGCGCAGCAGGGGGTGCTGAACCCCAAAGGGGATGGTCCCCTTCAGCTCCGCGACCAACTCCTCCCCGAAGGCCTTCGCTCCGCGATCAAGGAACAAGCGGTAGTCATTGGTACCCACCACTCCCTCGAGCTTCTCCGCGATTTCCTGGGGCAGGCCGAGGTAGGCCGCATGGCTATCGGAGAACAGCGTATCCCCGCCATAGGGCGGCAGATGCACGCACTGAGCGACAGAGCCTAGGGAGGGGCGTTCCATCCAGGTCACGTCCGTGTGCCAATTATTTTCCGTTCCCGGAAAATCCTGATCGTGAATGATCTGCGCCACGTAAGGGTTTTTTCCCGGCGTGCTAAAGGGGAAGGCGTCGAGATTGCCAAAGCGCTTGGCAAAGGCGACCTGCTCGTCTTCCGTCAGATGCTGATCGCGGAAGAAGATAGCCTTCCGCTCAAGCAGCACCTGGCGCAGAAAGGCATAAAAGGCATCGTCATCATGATCGCGCAGCGTCACGCCGTGGATGACGGTCCCGATGGTCAGCCCGAGGTGCTCAAAGTGGGCGCCGAACTCGGCGCCCAGGGCCTGGGTCGCATCGGACAGGGGTTGGTTCCCCATGCGGGCATACTCCCGGGCCACGCCCAGGGGCACCCGATTATGCCGGGGAAAGCGCTCGTCTTCCGTTTTCGGAAAAATGCCCGCCGCACGAGCGGCGCTCCGCGCCGAGGACATGCGGCTCGCCAGATCAATAGCGCTTGCGTTGTAGGCGACCTGGGCCGCATCGGAAAGTGCGCCGGTGGTCATGAAGGTCTCCCCCTTTTTGCCGGCCCCGTACAGTGCGGAGCGCGATCGATTTTGTGCCTCAAGAGTAGCAGGTCAGCGCGCCCTAGGGACGCTGATCGGGATAGCGTCCGTAGCCCGTCTCCCGGGGGAAGCGAAACACCTGGTTATCCTCCGCGTAGCGGTCCCAAAAGGCGACGAGAGCCGCTAAGCGCGCAGGCTCCCGGCGGGACAGATCCCGCTGCTCCCCCGGGTCCGTGGGCAGGTGATAGAGCTGCCAGTGATCGGTAGAGAAGTCCCAAAGGGCCTTCCAGGGACCGTCCCATACGGCGCGATTCCCGTAGATTTCCAGGGCAAAGGGCATGCCCCGATCCTCCGAGGTGAGGCGCGCCGAATTGAGCGGAACGCCGTCTAAATCCTCCGCGGGCGCCCCAGCCCAGGCCAAGAGGGACGGCAGCACGTCCGTCACCGTCACCAAGGCGTCGCTGGCGAGGCCTTCCGGAAGCACCCCGGGATAGCGAAGCAGCGCGGGGGTCCGCGTCCCGCCTTCGGAAAGAAAGCTCTTGTAGCGATTGAGGGGCCCGGCGCTCACGTGGCCCCAACCGCGGCCGAGGCTCACGTAGGAGCCCGGCGCACCCATGGCATCAAAGGAAAGATCAAAGGTCCTGGGTACCCAGGTGGCATTGTCGGCGATGGCCATGACGTCATTCCCTTCGGGCCCGTTGTCCGAGAGGAAGAGCACCACGGTGTGCTCGTTCGCGCCCGTGGCCTCAAGGGCCGCGAAAAGCCGGCCCAGCTCCGCGTCCATGTGCGCGATCAGGGCCGCATAAATCTCCATGCGCCGCGCTTCCTCGCGCCGCGCCGCTTCCGGGAGGTCGTCCCAGGCCCCAAGCGCTGCGGGGAAGCGGGGGGCCGACCCCAGGGCGGGAAAGCGTTGCCCCAGCCGTGCGAGCCGCGCCGCCCGGGTCGCGGCCCAGCCTTCGTCGTAGGCCCCGGCGAAGCGATCGCGCCAGGCCTCTGGCGCCTGCAGGGGCCAGTGGGGGGCGGTCAGGGACAGCTGCAGCAGGAAGGGGGCATCCTGTCTCTGGGCCCGATCCAAATAGGCCAGGGCCTTATCAACGTAAAACGTGGACGAGAAGAAGTCCTCGGGCAAGGCTTCGACCGGCTCCCCATCTTCCCAATAGCTGAGGGCTTCATCGGCGGAGAGCGTGCCAACAGCGTCCGCGAAATGGCTACCGCCCCCCTGCTCCAGATAAAAGCTATGCTCGAAACCCTGAGCCGGGGGATGGGCGGAGGCATCACTACCGAGATGCCACTTCCCTACGAAGTAGGTCTGGTAACCGAGGCCCTGAAGGCGCTTTGGAAGCAAGGCCAGCCCCTCCGGAAAGGCACCCCGGTAACCGGGCCGCGCGGCGAGCTCGGGCATGCGCCGCACCGCGGCAGGGTTGGCCCCATAGCCCACGGCGTGGTTATCCCGCCCGGAAAGGAGCATGGCGCGGGAGGGGGTGCAGGAGGCATTGGCATGGAAATTCATGAGCTGCACCCCCTCGGCGCCAAGGCGATCGAGGTGGGGCGTGGGAATCTCACTCCCGTAAAGCCCCAAATCGGTGAAGCCTAGATCGTCGGCGACGATCAGCACCACGTTGGGCGGCGTGCTCGCCCCCGCGGCATCGGCCAGCAGCAGCAATACACAGGCAAGGCGTTTTAACACCGCGTTCTCCCTTTCCCCGGAACCCTGGACGATCATGGGGGCTTCGGCCATCCTTCAGCAAGGACAGCGCGAA
>JAYOYG010000042.1:0-17449 GCA_038153445.1 Pseudomonadales bacterium | reverse complement strand
GCAGCGCCCATGCGGTGCTCAAGGACGCGGGGCTAATCAACAGCCTCAGCGCCGGCGCCGCCCCCTTCGGGGAGCACAACGCCCTTTTCTCCCTGGCCGTGGAACTGACGGAAGCGGGCTACGCCCAGTGGCCCCAGGTGGTGAGCACGCTCTTTGCCGCCATCGAGCGCTTGAAGGCCGAGGGCCCGCAGCCGTGGCGCTACGATGAGCAAGCGCGCCTTGCCGACCTGGCCTTCGCCTACCAGCCTCAGCGCGACGCCTATCACACGGTGAGTACGCTGGCCGCCGGCCTGCTGGAAGTACCTCCAGAGGAAATCCTCCGCAGCGGGATGCGCATGGATCGCTTTGACCCGGCGCTCCTGGAATCGATCCTCGCCGCTCTGCGCCCCGACCGGCTCCAGCTCACCCTCACGGCGCCGGAGGTGGAAACGGTCACGCGGGAACCCTTCTTCGCCGTGGATTACGCGCTCGAGCCTCTCTCCCCGGCGCTGTGGATGGCCTGGGAGAAGCCCGCAGCCCCCGAGGGCTTGGCCCTGCCGGCCCCGAACCCCTTCGTCCCGGAGGCCCTTAGCCTCATGGACACGCAGGAAACGGCCGCCCCCGCTGCCCTCGCCTCGGGCCCCTGGGGCACGCTGTGGCATGCCCCCACGGTGGCCTTCAAGGCCCCCCGGGCGGAGCTGCGCCTGAAGGTGCAAAGCGGGGCCATTACCGGCCCCGAGGGGCAGATGGCCGCGGCCCTCTGGGCGGCCCTACTCGAGGACAGCCTGAACAGCTACGCCTACCCAGCGCGCCTTGCCGGCCTCAGCTTCGCCCTGCGCCCGGCGGCCTCGGGGCTTGAGCTGCAGGTGGCGGGCTACAGCGAGCGCCTACCCGAGCTTCTAGAAGCGGTGCTCAGCAGCCTTACCCATGCCGACCCCAGCGAAGCCGCCTTTGAGCGGGAAAAGGCGCGGCTGCTTCAGAGCCTCGCCAACCAGCGCCAGGACCGCCCCTATCAACAAGGGATGCGGGCGCTCCAGCAGGTCCTCGACCACGACGCCTACCCCCTCGACGCCCGGCTGGCGGCGGCGGAAGCCCTCACCCTGGCCCAGCTGAGGGAAGGCTTTGCAAAGCCCCTTCTGAAAGCGCCCAAACTCACGGGGCTCATGGTCGGTAACGTCACCCCGGCCGAAGCCGAGCGACTGGCGGCTATGATCACGGACGCCCTGGGCACGGCCCCCGCCGATCCCGTGCCGCCCCAGGCCCTAGCCAAGCTGGAAGCGGGAGATCGCCTCGCCCAGGCCCTGACCATCGACCATGACGATGCGGCCTTCGTGCTCTACGTCCAGGGACGCACGCAAAGCCTCGGCGAGCGCGCCCGCTTTGGGCTGCTCGGGCACATGCTGGCCTCCCCCTACTTCAATGCCCTACGCACGGAGCGCCAGCTCGGCTATGTGGTTTCCGCCGGGGCCTTTGTGCGCCATAGCACGCCAGGGCTCTACTTCCTCGCCCAGAGCCCTGTGGCCGGGCCGGCGACGATTCTGGCGGAAACGGAAGGGTTCCTTGCGCGCTATGGGGAAACGGTAGCGACCCTTACCCCGGAGGTCTTTGAGACGGAGAAGGCTGGCCTTCGCTCCCGCCTTCTGGAACGGGATAAGAACCTCGGGGAAACGGCCAGCCGCTACTGGGAGAACATCGAAGTGGATCGGGCGGACTTCGCCCTGCGGGAGGCCCTCGCCGCCGCCCTGGACGACCTCACCCTGGAGCAATTCCAGGCCTTCTACGGCGTGTTCCTTGAGCGCCTGGCCTCGCAGCGGGTCCTCGCCCTAAGCCCGGGCCGCTTCGCCGACGAGGCCCTCCCCGAGGGCACGGCAGTGACGGACCTGGCGGCCTTCAAGGCCAGCCGGGATCGCTTCCTGGCCACGGGAAGCACGCCGTGAGCCCCGCCGAGGCGCTGAGCTCGGAGCTGCTCCGAGCCATCCGGGATAACCTCCGGGACGGCGCCTCCCAGCTCGCGCGGCGTGCACTCGATGCCCTCGCCCGCTACGCCGAAGCGCCGGAAGGCCCCCTTGATGATCGCAAGGCCGCCCTCCTCGCCTTCGCTGACGAGCTCGGCGCCCTACGCCCCAGCATGGTGGCCATTCCCAACGTCGTAAGCCGTTGGTGCGACGCGGTGCGAGATTTTGACGGGCCTGCGGAGGCCCTCGGACCCTTTGCCCGCACCCAGGCGCAGGCTGTGCGCACCTGGGCTGACGGGGCTCGGGATGCCACGGTGCGCGCCTCCCTCGCCCAGCTCGAGGGCGCCCAATGCATCCTCACCCACTCCATTAGCTCCACGGTGCTCGAGGTGCTCAAACGCCTGCCGCGAGCGCGCACGGAGGTCATCGTCACGGAAAGCCGCCCGGGGCGAGAGGGGTGGGAGCTGGGGGCGACGCTGGCCGCCCAGGGGCACCGGGTCAGCTATATCACCGACGCCCAGGGCGGGCTGTTCACGGCTCAGGCGGACGCGGTCCTGGTGGGGGCCGATGCGCTCCTCGCCGACGGCACGGTGGTCAATAAGGCGGGAACCTACCTCCTGGCCCTCGCCGCCAAGGACCAGGGCATCCCCTTTTGGGTCTGCGCGGAGAGCTTCAAGTGCACCCCTACCCCCGCCGACGCGTTCGCCCTTGAAGAGCGCTCCGGCAGCGAGCTGGGGCCACCTCCGGTGCCCGGACTGAAGGCGCGGAATCTCTACTTTGAGATGACGCCGTCCCGGCTCATCACCGGCTGGCTATCCAACGAGCCCCTGGCGCAGCGCTTTGCCCCGCAGGGGGCCTAGGCCTCGAACACTCGCTCGAAAGGCGGAAGGGCATCCAGAATCGCCTGGCCGTAGCGCCGGGTGACGATGCGCTTATCGAGCAGGGTGATGCGGCCGTAGTCCTTTTCCGAACGCAAAAGCCGCCCGCAGGCCTGCTTGAGGCGCAGCGCTGCGTCGGGCACGGACATTTCCATGAAGGGGTTGCGCTGCTGAGCGCTAAGCCATTCCGCCGTGGCCGCCTCCACGGGATCGTCCGGGACGGAAAAGGGTAACTTGCAGATGATGACGTGGCGGCAATAGGCGCCAGGTAAATCGATACCCTCGGCGAAGCTGGCGAGGCCGAAGATCACGCTCCCCTCCCCGCCGTCGATACGGCGCTGGTGCTCCGCCAGAATCCGGCCCTTGCTTTCCGTGGCCTGGCTTAGTACCCGCTTAAGGAGGGCCGGGGGCAAGGCCGCACAGACCTGATCAAGCTGGCGCCAGGAGGTAAAGATCACCAGCGTGCCTTCGTCCTCCCGAATGAGGCCCGGGAGCAGCTCGGCGATTTCCGCCGCGTGGGCTTCGCTTTGGCTCGGATCGTTGCGCAGCTTCGGCACCACCAGCTGGGCCACCTCCCCGTAGGCAAAGCTTGAGGGGACCACCAGGTAGCGGGCGTTATCGGGAATGCCCGCCGCCTCAGCGAAGCGCCCAAAGCCGTCCGTAGAGGACAGGGTGGCGGAGCTCACCACGGCGCCGAAGCAGCGATCCCAAAGGACGCTGCGCAGGGAGGTGCCGGCGCTCAAGGGAGAGCTTTGCACCTCTACATCAAGGCTGCCCTCCTGACCCAGGCGAGAAATCCAGCGGGCGTGGGGGGCATCGCCCGCCTGGGCGAAGTCGCGCCAGAGGGCCTCGCTGCCCTCAAGGCGACCCTGAAGCTGCCCGAGGCTGCCTTGCGCCGCTTCTAGCTCGGCCCGGGCATCCCCGGCCTGCTCCAGGGCCTCGCTTAGGCGCTCCGAAAGCTCATCGCCCAGGGACACCAGCTCCGCGAAGGCCTCAGCCAGCTGCTTGCCCTGGGCCCGCCAGGCCTCCCCCACATCCCCGTGGGGAAAGCGGTGCGCCGGCACCTGGCCGCGGCGGAGCCCCGGGGCCCCCTCCTCTAGGGCTTCGAGCTGCTCCGCGAGGGTGAGGGTGGCGCTAAGCGTTTCCCGAAGGGGCGCTCCCAGCTGGGCCAAGCGCTGGGCTGCGGCGACCCAGGCCGGAGCTCGGCCGAGGCGCTGGGCCAGCGTGCCCACGAGGCGTTCGAAGGCGTCGAGGGTTTGCTGGCTCCCGAGGATGCGCGTGAAGCGGCGCAGGTGTCCCAGGGCCTTATCGGAGAGGTGATGGCCTTCGTCGAAGACATAGATCGTCTCCTCCGGGGTCGGCAACACCACCCCGCCCCCAAGAGCCAGATCCGCCAGGATAAGGTCGTGATTGGCGACGATGACGTCGGCGCGCTGTACCGCCTCCCGGGCCTTGAAGTAGGGGCAATCGCGAAAGAAAGTGCAGCGGCTGCCCGTGCAGCCGCGATGATCGGTGGTCACGGAGGCCCAGCGGTCGTCGTCGATGGCTTCCCCGTAGCGCTCCCGATCCCCATCCCACCGGCCCCCTTCCAGGGCCGTCTGCATGGCCTGATAGAGGGGCCGGGCAGCCAAGCTCGGGGGTGGGCCGAAGAGGTCGCTGGCGAGCGCCGTGCTGTCTTCCGAGAGGATGCGATCAAGCCGTGCCAGACAAGCATAGCGGCCCCGGCCCTTGGCCAGGGCGTAGGTAAACTTCAGCCCCGCGGCCCGCTGCAGATCGGGCAGATCCCGTTCCACCAGCTGATCCTGCAGGGCGACGGTGGCCGTGGAGATCACGAGCGTGAGGCCCCGGGCCTGGGCGAGGGGAATGGCCGCGAGCCCGTAGGCGAGGGTTTTCCCCGTCCCCGTGCCGGCCTCGGCGACCACCACGTGGGGCGGACCGGGCTCCCGGACCCCAAGCTCGTCTACCGTGAGGGCCCCGAGGGTCCGGGCGATCTCCGCAATCATGAGGCGCTGCCCCCGCCGCGGCGTAAAGCCTCGGGCCGCCAGCCAAGCGCGATAGGCCCCCTGAATCTGCTCGCGGAGCGCGGGGCTTAGGGTGCCGTCTTGGGGGGAAGCAGTGGTCATGGGCCGAGTATACCGGGCCATGCAAGAAAAACCCTTCGGTGCTAGCCTTGCCGGCGGTTGCGATTCCTCGCAAGGAGAAGCCCCATGCGTTCGATTCCCCGGCGCCTCATCGGCGCCCTGCTGGCCCTTTGGCCCCTACTTTCCTCGGCGGACGACACGCCTCTACCGCCCTTTGCCCTGCCCCCGGGCTTTGTGCTCGAGGTGGTCAGTGACGATCTGCCCAACGCCCGCCAGCTGGCCCTCGGGCCCAAGGGCACGCTCTTCGCCGGTACGCGGCGCGATGGGCGAGTCTGGGCCCTTCGCGATGGGGTGCGCTACACCCTCGCCGAGGGGCTCACGCTCCCCAGCGGCGTGGCGGTACACGACGGCGATCTCTACATTGCGGCGGTCTCCCACCTCTATCGCCTGAAGGGCATCGAGGACGCCCTCGCCGCGCCCCCGGCCCTGGAAGTGATTACCGACGCCCTGCCCACGGATAAGCACCACGGCTGGAAGCACATCGAGTTCGACAGCGACGGCCAGCTCCTGATCCCCGTAGGCGCCCCCTGCAACATCTGCGACCCCGAGCCCCCCTACGCGAGCCTCTTGCGCATGGACCGGAACAGCGGCGCCTATGAAGTCATTGCCCAGGGCATCCGCAACACCGTGGGCTTCGATTTCGAGCCGGGCACAGGCGCCCTGTGGTTCTCGGATAACGGCCGGGACATGCTTGGGGATGAAATCCCGCCGGAGGAGCTGAATCGTCTAGACGCCCCCGGGGCCCACTTTGGCTACCCCTACGTCCACGGCGGCGCCGTCCTCGATCCGGAGTTTGGAGCGGGTCATCGCCTGGAAGACTACGCTGCCCCGAAAGCTCGGCTCCCGGCCCATAGCGCGCCCCTCGGCCTCGCCTTCTACACGGGCAGCGCCTTTCCCGAGCGCTACCGGGGCGCCCTATTCTTTGCCGAGCACGGCTCCTGGAACCGGAGCCAGAAGATTGGTTACAAGGTCTCCGTGGCCTTCCTCGAGGACGGCAAGATTCAACGCATCGAGCCCTTCCTCACGGGCTTCCTCGACGGCGAGACCACCCTCGGCCGCCCCGTGGATGTCCTCGTAGAGCCGAGCGGCGCCCTCCTCGTCTCCGATGACCACCGCGGCGCCGTCTATCGCATTCGTTACACCGGCCCTTCGGCCACCCCGACCCTTGCTAGGAGCACGCCATGAGCGACCTCAGTATCCTCTTCGAGCCCGTAAAGCTCGGCCCCATCACGCTGCCCAACCGCTGGGCCATGGCGCCCATGACTCGGCAGTTCAGCCCGAACCGCACGCCCACGGAGGACGTGGCGCGCTACTACCAGCGCCGGGCGGAAGGGGGCACGGGGCTCATCATCACGGAAGGCACGACCCTTCGGGATCTCGCCTCCAGCGGCAGCGACGCCATCCCCGCCATCAGCGGCGAGGTCCCCGTGGCCGGCTGGGCCAAGGTCGTGGAAGCGGTGCACGCCGCGGGCAGCAAGATCTTCCCGCAAATCTGGCACATGGGTGTGATGCGCGACGCCGAGGCCTCGGGGCACCCGGAGGTCGAGTCCTTGAGCCCCTCGGGCCTGCTGCTGCCCGGGAAGAACCGGGGCCGGGCCATGACCGACACCGAGGTGGCGCAGAGCATCGAAGATTTCGCGGAGGCCGCCCGGAACGCCAAGGCCGCGGGCTTCGACGGGGTGGAGCTCCACGGCGCCCATGGCTACCTCATTGATCAGTTCTTCTGGGAAGGCACGAATACGCGCACGGACCAGTACGGCGGCGACATGGTGGCGCGCACCCGCTACGCCTGCGAAGTCATTCGCGCCGTGCGCGCGGCCGTGGGGCCCGACTATCCCATCATGCTGCGCTACTCCCAGTGGAAGCAGCAGGATTTCGAAAGCAAGCTGGCGCCGACGCCGGAGGCCCTGGAAGCCTTCCTCGCGCCCCTCACGGACGCCGGGCTCGACGCCTACCACTGCTCCACGCGCCGCTACTGGGAGCCGGAGTTTGAGGGTTCTGCGCTGAACCTGGCCGGGTGGACCAAGAAGCTGACGGGGCTGGCCACGGTCACCGTGGGCTCCGTCGGCCTGAACCAGGACTTCGTCACGGGCTACGCTTCCGAAGACACGGTGGGCACGGCGGACATCGACGGCCTTGCGGAGCGGGTGGAAGCCGGGGAATTCGACGTCGTCGCCG
The DNA here is from genome assembly GCA_038153445.1 of Pseudomonadales bacterium. Lineage (GTDB taxonomy): Bacteria > Pseudomonadota > Gammaproteobacteria > Pseudomonadales > Azotimanducaceae > Salivita. The sequence continues at coordinate 10,318 of JAYOYG010000042.1, read as the reverse complement.
TGGGCCGCGCCCTCATCGCAACCCCGAACTGGCCCCAGCTGGTACAGGCTGGGCAGCTGGGGGCCGCCGCAACCTACAGCCGCGCCCAGCTCGCCGAGCTGGTCTAGGGCGCCAGCGGTGGCATCGCCGGCGGCGGTCGGCGGCGCCCCGTGGCCTGCTCGTAGGCATAGGCCAGCTGGAGCAGGCGGTGATCGTCCCAGCGCCGCCCGAGCCACTGGAGCCCCGCGGGCAAGCGCCCCGCCCGGGTAAAGCCCATGGGCACGGTGATCGCCGGCATGCCCGTCCCCGGCGCCAAACGCTGACTGTTATCCCCGGTGTATTCCGCATCGGCGCCACTTAAGGACGCCGGCACGGCGGTCCAGCTGGGATAGAGCAGCGCATCAACCTTCGCTCCGTCCAAGGCCGCGGTCACCGCCGCCAGAAACGCCTGACGCTCGGGGTGATCCGCAAAGCCCGGGCAGGGCGGATCCCAGGCCGACGGCGGCGCCAAGGGCCCCTCGGTAAAGAACTTGAAACGCCCCACGTTCGCCGGATGCACCTCGAAGGCCTCAAGGCGCGTGGCCACATCCCGCCAGGGCACCCCGCCCCGGGCATCAAGATAGGCCGCCACGTCCGCGCGGAAGCGATTGCAGAAGCGTCCCCCGGCCAGATGCCGCTCAAAATCGGGAATTACCAGCGGATCGACGATCTCTGCCCCAGCTGCGCGTAAATCGTCCAGGGCCGCCTCGAAGAGGGCCCGCACCTCCGGGTCTGTCTCTGGTGGCACGAAGGCCCGGAGCACCCCCAGGCGCGCCCCCTGAAGCCCCGCTAGGCCCATCCCCGCGGCGTAATCCTCCGCGCGCCGCGCATCAGCCTCAGCGGTGGTCGGGTCAGCGGGATCGGATCCGGCAATAACGTTCATGATGGCCGCTGCGTCAGCGACGGAACGCACCATGGGCCCGGCCATATCTCGATCGAACAGCAAAGGCACGATGCCCGCCCGTGAAACGAGGCCAAAGGTGGGCCGGAGGCCGACTAGGGCGAGGTGGGCCGAGGGCCCGCGAATGGAATTTCCCGTATCCGTGCCCAGCCCCGCCAGGGCAAAGCTGGCGGCCACGGCGGAGGCCGTACCTCCCGAGGACCCGGCCGGGGTATGGCGGCGATCATAGGCATTGGCCGTCCGGCCATAGCTCGAGGACAGGCTTTCCTTAGCGCTGAAGGCCCACTCGGCCATGTTGGTTTTGAAGAGTACCAGCGCCCCGGCGGCCCGAAGGCGCGCCATCAGGGTGGCATCCTTCGTCGGCGGCGGCACGGAGAGCAAAGCGGCGGATCCCCCGGTGGTGGGCAGCCCCGCCGTATCCATGTTGTCCTTCACGGCCAGGGGCACGCAGTGGAGCGGGCCTAGAGGCTCCCCCGCTTCCCGCTTTTGATCCAGGGCCCGAGCCTCGGCGAGGACCGACTCATTGACGACGGTGACGGCCCGCACCCCCAGGGGCTGATCATAGGCCTGAACGCGCTCGAGATAGTGGGTCACGAGGGCTTCGCAGCTGACGCGCCCGGAGGCCAGGGCCGCCTGCACCGCGGCAATGGCGCCCTCGTAGGCGAGCGCCCCGGCCCCGCCCTGCGCCACCCCTTCAGCCCCCGTGCTTCCGCTCAGGAGCAGCCCCAGGGCAAGCCCTAGGGAGCCGAGGCGCCTTCTAAGCGCCCGGCAACGACGCATCAGAACGGCCACCACCAGGGGCTTTCCAGGGACTTCCGGCAGCCTCGAAGCTGGGTGTCGTAGCGGTTAGCGCGGGTTTGCACCTTCTTCGCCGTCTCAATCAGCCAACCTTTGCTACGCCAAGTGCCCCGGCGGAAGCCGCCCCGTCCATCGTGATAGGCCAGATAAAGGCTGTAGGCATCGTTCGGCTTCAGGCCCAGCTCCTTCACGCTGGCCCGGTTGTACCAGGCCATGAAATCGATGGCGTCCCGGAAATCATCGCGATTCGATAGGAGGCCGCCTTCGGCCTCCACATATTCCTCCCAGGTTTCATTCTTCACCTGCGCGTAGCCATAGGCCGTGGAGGGTCGTTTCCAGGGAATGAAGCCAAAAAGCTTCAAGCGCGGCGGCTTGGCCTTCGCCCGGAAGGAGGACTCCTGGTACATGATGGCCATGAGCACGGGAATGGGAATATCCCAGCGCCGCTCGGCCCGGGCCGCGTCGTCAAACCAATCGGCCTTCTCGGCAAAAATGAGGCAGATGTTGTCGCTCCGCCCTGGCGGGGTGGATGCGCAGCCAGCCACTAGGGCCAGGCAGCACAGCATCACGAGCCCTCGCCGTAATCCAGCCCCTTTCATTCCCTTGCCTCCAAAAATTCGATAAATGCCGCCTCATCCATGATCGGCACCCCAGCGGCCTGGGCCGCCGCCAGCTTCTGCCCGGCCCCTTCCCCCGCCACCACCTGGTCGGTCTTCTTCGATACGCTGCCCGTCACCTTAGCACCCAGCGCCTGGAGCCGATCCTTGGCGGCCTTCCGCGGCAGGGTCACCAAGGTGCCCGTAAGCACCCAGCTTTGCCCTGCCAGGGGCTGGGGCCCCACCGGTTCTGGAGGCACCGGGTCCACCCCTGCCGCCAGCAGCCGGTCCACCAGGCTCCGGTGGGCGGGCTCGGAAAAATGATCGAGGATCCCCTGGGCCACGATAGGCCCGACGTCGCGGACGGCCGTCAGGGCATCGAAATCCGCGGCGATCAGCGCCGGCAGGGAGGGAAAGGCTTCCGCCAGGGTGACCGCCGTGGCCTCTCCCACCTCCCGGATCCCGAGGGCGAAGATCACCCGGGCCAGTGGACGCCGCTTCGACGCAGCGATGGCGTCCATCAGATTCTGGGCCGACTTCTCCGCCATGCGCGGCAGCCCCGCCACCGTAGGCAGATCAAGATGGTAGAGGTCCGCAACGTCCTTCAGCAGTCCGGTCTCCACCAGGGCCGAAGCCAGCTTCTCGCCAAGACCGTCGATATCCATGGCCGTGCGCTGGGCAAAGTGCTGAAGCCCCGCCACGAGCTGAGCCGGACAGCCCTGGCTGTTAGGACAGCGGAGCACCACGGCGTCCGCCTCCCGGCGGAGCGTCGCAGCACACACGGGGCATTGGGTCGGCACGGCTGGCGCCTCCCCCCGGGGAGATGAGGTGAGGTCCAAATCCACTCGCACCACCTGGGGAATGACATCGCCAGCACGGCGCACCCACACCGTATCCCCGGGGCGCACATCCAACCGCGCCACTTCATCGAAGTTATGAAGCGTGGCATTAGAAACGGTGACGCCGCCCACAAATACCGGCGCCAGCCGGGCCACGGGGGTCACGGCGCCCGTGCGCCCCACCTGAAGCTCGAGCGCTTCCAGCCGCGTCACGGCCTCTTCAGCGGGAGGCTTAAAGGCCAGGGCCCAGCGGGGCGTGCGGCTCAGCACCCCCGCCGCCTGCTGCAGGGCCAGGTCGTCCAGCTTAATCACCACCCCGTCGATGTCGTAATCGAGGTCCGCGCGCTGGGAGAGGCAATGGTCGATGAAGGCCAGTACCGCCTCGGCCCCCTCACAGCGGGTGGTGTGGGGGTTCACGGGCAGGCCCCAGCGCCGGAGCGCATCGAGGGCTTCGCTATGGCTTTGGAAGTGTTCCGACCCCGCCTCTCCCAAGCTATAGGCAAAGATACGCAGGGGGCGGCGAGCGGTGATGGCAGGGTCGAGCTGACGCAGACTCCCCGCAGCGCCGTTCCGAGGGTTTACGAGGGGCTTGTAGCCCCCGGCCTCAGCCCCGGCGTTATAGGCGGCAAAGGCGCTCCGGGCCATGTAGACCTCACCCCGAACCTCGAGCTGGACGGGCCAATCGTCGCCCCGAAGCGCGAGGGGAACGGCCGAAATGGTGCGGATATTCCCCGTGATGTCTTCCCCGGTCTGCCCATCGCCCCGGGTCGCCGCCAGCACCAGCCGGCCCTGCTCGTAAACCAGGCGGACCGCCACCCCGTCGATCTTCGGCTCGCAGGTGTAGGTGAGGGGCGCGCGGTCGAGCTCCCGGCGCAGGCGCTCATCGAAGTCCCGAACCCCCTCCTCGTCCGTGCACTTACCCAGGCTGAGCATGGCCGTGGGGTGGGCGACGCTTTGAAAACCCGAAGCGGGCGCCCCGCCCACGCGCTGGGTCGGGGAGCTGGGGTCGACCAGCTCGGGATGGGCCGCCTCCAGCGCGAGCAGGCGATCGAAGAGCGCATCGTATTCGCCGTCGCTGACCGTCGGCGCATCCAACACGTAATAGGCGTGATTGTGCTCCGCAAGGCTCTGGCGCAGGGCCTGGCCTTCCCGGCGCACGGCCTCCGGGGCCGGGGTACCGCCTTCTGCGCGCCCCCCTGCGGTCATCGGGGGCTCGGGCGCGACATCTGGCGACGCTGGAATTCCCGGATGCGCTGACGACAGTAGTCGAGGGTTTGCGCCGTCATGACGCTGCGTTGTTCATCCCGCAGCTCTCCCTGGAAGCGCTCCGCAAGGGCCTTGGCCACCTGCACCATGGCCTCGAAGGCTTCCAGAGGCGCGGAGGGTCCGGGGAGCTGGAGGAAGAAGGACACCCCGGGGGTTTCAAAGCTATCGAGGGTGCTGAGGTCGAAGGTACCCGGCTCCACGGCGCTGGCCATGGAAAAGGCTGGCTGCCGCGTCGTCTCATCATAATGATGGAAGATGTTCATATCCCCGTAGCGCAGGCCGTAATGAGTCACCGTTTCCACCAGCGCCGGGCCCGCCATCAGCGCGTCCCGCGCCAGCACGTGCACCACCAGGACCTCCTCCGGCGGCGCCGGGGGCTCGGGAGCTTGCGCCGCGGGCTCAGCGGAGGCGCCTTTCGGTGCCGCCTTCGCCTTCGGGGCTTCCCGCTTCTTCCTCGCGCCAGCGGCAGCGGCGCGGGGCACGATGGGCTCCCCGGCAAAGAGGGGCGCCTGCTCAGGAACGGGCGGGGCCTCCGCGGCGAGCGTGGGCGCAGGCGCCTCCGCGAGGGTCGCAGGGGCCACCTCGAGCTCAGGTTCGGGGGCTGACGCGTCCGGCGCCGCGGGGAAGAGCGGATCTTCCGCCGGAGGCGCAAGCCCCGAAAGGGGATCGTCGCCGGCTGCGGCGGGCTCCGCTGCCGGGCGAGGGGTCCCGGGGGAGACCACCCGAGCGCCGCCATTGGGCAGCTCGCTGCGGGTCAGGTCGATTTCGTCGCCCTCGTCACCGAGGCTGGGATCCATGCGCAGCGGCAGATCATCGCGAAAGCGGGTCCAGAGCCCATGGCCCAGGATGGCCAGGACCCCCAGCACTCCAAGGGCAAGGAAAAGCTCTCGAATCCCCCATTCCATGCGTGCCTCTCCTCTGCCCTAGCCCGCTAGGGCTGCAGCTTCTTCGACATTAACGGATACCAAGCGCGACACCCCGGGCTCCTGCATGGTGACCCCCATGAGGTGCTCGCCCATCTCCATGGAGATCTTGTTGTGCGTGATGTAGATGAACTGCACATCCTTCGACATCTCCGTCACCAGGCGACAGAAGCGACCCACGTTCGCATCATCCAGCGGCGCATCCACCTCATCGAGCATGCAGAAGGGCGCGGGATTCAGGCGGAAAATGGAGAACACCAGCGCGATGGCCGTGAGCGCCTTCTCCCCCCCGGAAAGCAAATGGATGGAGGCATTTTTCTTCCCCGGGGGCCGGGCCATGATGGCCACGCCCGTATCGAGGAGGTCGTCGCCGGTCAGCTCGAGATAGGCGTGGCCGCCCCCGAAGACCTTCGGGAATAGGCTTTGGAGCCCACTGTTCACCTGGTCGAAGGTTTCCTTAAAGCGGGCGCGGGTTTCCCGGTCGATCTTTCGGATCGCCTCTTCCAAGGTCGCCAGCGCTTCTTCAAGGTCAGCGTTCTGCGCATCAAGGTACTGCTTGCGCTCCTGCTCCTGCTCGAACTCCTCGATAGCCGCGAGGTTGATGGGGCCAAGACGGTCGATGCGGCGATTGAGCGCCTCGAGGCGCTCGGCCCAGGCGCTGGCTTCTGCCTCCGGGGCTAACGCTTCCAACAGGGCTTCGGGGCGCTGCTCGAAGGGCTCAAGCTGTTCCTCCACTGCTCCGCGCTTCAGCACCAGGGCTTGGTGCGCCATGCGGGCACTTTCCAGGGCTTCACCGAGGGTCTGCACCCGGTCGTCGGCTTCGCTCCGGGCCTGCTCGAGGGTTCGCAGCTCCGCGTCGAGTTCCGAAAGCTTGCCGCGGGCACCTTCCAGCTGCTTTTCCACCTCGGCGCGCTGGGAGAGCTGGGCCTCGAGGGTGGCCTTCATCCCTGCCAGGGGCGCCTGAGATTCGGTGAGCTCGGACTCGAGGCCCGACAGCTGCCCCGTGAGGGTCGTGAGCTGTTCCGTCAGCCGGGCCTGCGCCTTGCGCGTGGCCTCGAGCTGGGTGGTCAAGTTCTGCGCCTTGAGGCTGGCCTCGTAGGCCGCCTCCCGGAGGCGCTGGGCTTCGCCCCGGGCATTTTGCACCTGGCCCCGAAGCCCATCGCGCTGCGCCAAGCGACCGCCGCGCTCGCTGTCAAAGCGGGCCTTCTCGCTTTCCGCCGCTTGCCGCGCCGCCTGGGCCGCGGCCAGCCCCTCCCGCTCCTGGCGCTGCTGATTTTCGAGCTCAGCGCGCTCTTCCTTCAGACGCTGGGCCCGGGCTTCCGCGGCCTCGAGGCGCGCTGCCAGGGCGCTACGCTCGGACAGCTTCACCCCCTGCAGACGAGCGCGTTCATCAAGGCTGTCCTGAATGCCCGCGCGCTCGGCCTCGAGCTCAGCAAGCTGGGCGCGATGCCCGCCTACGCGATCTTCCCCGGCTTCCTGGGCAGCGCTGTTCTCCGCCAATTCCTTCGCAAGGGCTTCCAAGGCTTGCCCCCGACGCAGTACCCCCGCTTCAGCGTGGTCACCCCGGGCGACGCGAAGCCAGCTGGCGCCAATCATGACCCCGTCGCGAGTGACGATCCGCTCCTCGGGCTTTAGGCGGCTGCGCAGGGCGAGCCCTTCCTGCAGGGTCTCCACGGCCCACACCCCTTCAAGCAGGGCCGAAAGGTCATCATCACCGGTGACGTAGCGCGTAAGCGGGGCCCGCCCAAGGGCATCCTCCGCCAGCGCCGCACCCGCGCTGCCACCCAGGCTCTCAAAGAGCGTCAGTTCAGCGTTATCCAAGGCCATGGCCGCCTCGCCGGGGCCATCGAGATGTTCCACCACGACTGCCTGGAGGGCGCTTCCGAGCACCTGCTCCACCGCCGTTTCCCAGCCCGCCTGCACGGTGAGGCGCTCGCCGAGGCGGGGACGGCGGCTTAAGCCGCGCTCCGACAGCCAGCTGGCCGCGGCTTCGTCCGTGCGGCCCAGGGCCGATTCCTGCAGCGCTTCCAGGGACGCGCGGCGCCCCGCCAGCTGCTGCCCATCGCTACGCAGCTCCGCCAGGGCCCGCTCCGCTTCCTGCAAGGCGCTGCGCTCCGCAGCGATGCGCTCCCCGATGGCCTGGCGCCGCCCTTCCTCCGCCTCCAGCTGAGCCTTCAGATCGGCGAGGGCACTGTCTAAGCGCGCAAGATCCTCGCTGCTGCCTTCCACCGCCGGCGCCACCTCGAGCTTATCGAGCCGTTCCTGCAGCCGGGCCAGGGTCCGCTCCAGCTGCGTCGCCCGAGCCGCCTCCACCTCCGCTCGGCGGGTCGGCTCAGCGGCGTCGAGGTTGAAGCGCTCCCAGCCCTGTTCCCAGGTGCTGAGGGCGGCCTCCGCCTCGGCGAGGCGCCCATCGGCCGCGCGCTGCGCTTCCTGGGCGCGCACCTGCGCCGGGCCAAGCTCGGCGAGCGCCGTTTCCAGCTCCTCAATCCGCCGGCTATCGGCCTCAAGGTTCCGGGCCGTTTCTTCCCGGCGGGCCTGGGCACTGGCTCGGTCTCCCGCAAGCTGGCGCCCCCGCTGTTCCTTCGCGCGCAGCGACTCCTCGAGGCGAGCAATCTCCGCCCCCAGGCTGTAGAAGCGCTGCTGAATACCATCGACGTCCTGAGCCAGGGTCTCCCGGCCCACCCGGGCCTGTTCGAGCTGCCGTAGGGTCGCGCCCCGGGCCGTCACCGCTTCCTCCCGGTTCAGCTCCGCGCGCTTCACGGCGGCGTCCGCCGTCTCCAGCTCCTTGGACAAGCCTTGCCAACGCAGGGCCAAAAGCTCCGCTTCAAGCTGCCGCGCTTCCGCCTTTAGGGTCTTGAAGGTTTCCGCGGCCCGGGCCTGGCGCTGGAGCCGTCCGAGCTGGCGATCGAGCTCCTCGCGAAGATCGTTCAGACGATCGAGGTTTTCCTTCGTGTGCTTGATGCGGTTTTCCGTTTCCCGGCGCCGTTCCTTGTAGCGGGAGATACCCGCCGCTTCCTCAAGGTGCTGACGCAGCTCTTCGGGCTTGGCCTCGATGAGATTCGAGATCATGCCCTGCTCGATGATGGAGTAGCTCCGGGGCCCCAGCCCCGTACCCAGGAACACGTCTTGGATGTCCCGGCGGCGGCAGCGGCTGTCGTTCAAAAAGTAGATGGACTGCCCGTCCCGGGTGACCTGGCGGCGAATGGCGATTTCCGCGAAGGCCGCGTACTGGCCTGCGATCCGCTGGTCGGTGTTGTCAAAAATCAGCTCAATGCTGGCCTGGGCCGTGGGTTTCCGGGAATTGGAGCCGTTGAAGATGACGTCCGTGATGGACTCGCCCCGGAGCTGCTTGGCGCTGCTTTCCCCCATCACCCAGCGTACCGCGTCAATGACGTTGGATTTACCGCACCCATTGGGCCCCACAATGGCCGTGAGGTTGACCGGGAGGTGCACCGTGGTGGGATCCACGAAGGATTTAAAGCCCGCCAGTTTTATGGATTTTAAACGCATGGTTCCCCGAGCCCCTGGGGGCGCGACGCCGGCTATCCGTTACCCTCGAGCGTAAGAGAAGGGGCCACCGGCTTGTTTTTTTCTAGTGTAGCCGAAGGGCCCTAACCCCTGCATCTAGTGGTTTCGGCCGATTCACTCCACAACCTGATCGATCACCAGCGCTTTCACGCCCGCAAAGGTGTTCCCATCTTCCGTGCGGAGGGGCCCAAGACGCCCCTCGAGGTCTCCCGGGGCTGCGCGCACGCCGCCGCTGGCCGTCACCCGCGCCACCACCTCAAGGGCAGGCACGGAACGCAGGCCCTGGCCCGGGATCATGGCCGAGCCCTCATCAAGAACCACTTCCCGGGGCAATTCGCGGGCCGGGAAGCGATCCACGGCAAGGGGCATGGGCGTGCCCGGAGTGCGGGCAAAGACGAAGACCGTCGCGTCCGGGGAGGCGCTGAGCCCGGGAGCAAGGGAAAGGGCAAGGCGCAGGGCCGCCGGGGCTTCATCCCCGGCCTCACCAGCTTGGCCCGGGACCACCGGTGGGGCTGCTAGGGGCGCTGCCGGCGCTAGGGCCTCGAGGGTAAAGCTCGGTGGTGGCGCCGTAGGGCCAAGGGCTAAGGTCACCCGGGCGCCGCGGGTGGGCACGGCTTCAAGCACCACCTCCTTCATGCCGTTCCCGCCCGCGGGGGACCCATCCATGGACAGGCGCGCCACCACTTCCACGGCCTCCTGCCCGACGATGCTCATGGCTGGACTCATGGCGTCCTCGGGACCGAGGCGCACGGACAGCTGGGTGGCGGGATTGTGGCGCTCTACGGCGAGGGGCATGCGCCCCCCAGGCGGCCGAGCCAGAATAAAGAGCTGGGCCTGAGCCGGCAGGTTCTCAAGCCAGGCTCGCGCCACGGTGAGATCCACGGCGATGCCGGGACCCGCGGGCGCCGCGGCGCCAAGGGCCGCGAGATCCAGTCCCCCCAGCTCCGCCGCGCGGCGCTGGGCGTCTTCTAGAAATTGGCGCCGAGCGGGATTGGCGATTCCCGCCGCCAGCACCCGACCGAAGGTTTCCGCGGCCTCCTGGTAGCGCTGCTGCGAGAAGGCGTCCATGGCCAGGAGCTCCAGCATGACCGGCTGGTCCGGCACGGTGGCCAGCACGCGATCGACGAGGGCGCGCCCGGTGCGGTCCAGGCGTCGATCATTCGCGAGATAGAGCGCCTGAGCCCGATAGACCAGGGCCACGAGGGCGCCACCGGTGAGCTTTTCCACCTCTTCAAAGGCCGCCGCAGCCTGCGCAAAGGCCCCCAAATCCATGGCCCGTTGCCCGACCAGGAACCAGCCATCGGGCTCCTTGGCCTCCAGGCTACGGAGTCGCTGTTCGAGGCCCTCGAGACGCAGGCGCAGGCCGGCGACCTCCGCCGCCGTGGGATCCTCGCCGAGGGCCGCCTGGGCCGCGTCGAAGACCTCGAGCTCTGCCTTAAAGGCCAGATC
>JAYOYG010000041.1:15254-18892 GCA_038153445.1 Pseudomonadales bacterium | reverse complement strand
AGCGCCAAGCCTTTCACCAGACCCTCGAGGCCATGCGGAAGAAGCTGGGGTTACTGCACGAGCTTGCCGCCCTGCCAAGGGCGAGCCTTCCGGAGGCGGTAAAGCGCCTTAGCGAGGCCTAACCTAGGAAACGGCGGAGATCGGCGGGGCTTGCTCGAGGGTGGTGACGAGGTCCTGAAAGCGCGACCGGTTGTCGTCGTTGAGGGCCATGAGGGTGCGGTGCGCATCCAGCACCCGTTGCCGGGCATCCTCTTCGCAGCACTCCATGAGGGGGCGCTCCCCAAGCTGGCTGGGGCACTCCAGGGGCTCATCGACCAAATTGAAGATGTCGTCAAAGCCCATGGTCTCGAGAATGCGAGTGATATCCCCGCGGGTGGAGACCAGCGTCGGCACGGCGCCATAGCGCCGCTTCGTCTCCAGGGACAGGCGCGCCAGAAGCCCGAGCGCCGTGCTGTCGATGCCATCGGTCTCCGATAGATCCACCAGCGCCGAGCAGAAGTTCTGCTGATCCAGCACTTCCTGCAGGCAGGTATCCATGGTGACGCAGAGGTTCACCCGCACGTCGCCCACAAACTTCAGGAGATACACGCCCTTGTGTTCCCCCAGGAGAATGCGTCCTTGCGTCATGAAAGCTCCTGAGCGTCGGGCCCCGCGGCCCCCTGGGAAAGCAGTAGGCAGGCCACGTCGTCCGGGAGCGCCTCCGCGCCCTCCGGAGACAACAGCGACCACAGCTTGGCTAACTGTCCCTCGGCGGCCGAGGCAAGGGCATCGAGCTGGTTATCCTTCTCCGCCAGCGTTGCCCCAGACAGCACGTCCAGCACGCCATCGGAGAACAGCGCCAGAGAAAAAGCTCCCGGAATGCGCTTCTCCAGCACTTCAAAGCTCGGCGCCTCAAAGAGCCCGAGGGGCTTGCCCTTAAGCGAGAGGCGCTCCACGCCCGCTTCCGTCACCAGCCGCGGCTCGGGGAAATGGGCCGCGTTGGCGCAGCGCAGCACCCCCTGACCGAAATCGAGGATGCCGAGGAACAGGGTGACATGGCGCTGGAGATGGCTATCGAGGAGCTCCTGATTGAGCCAGCTCAGAATATCGTCGGGATGCTCAAGCATGTGGGGCCGGTATTCCCGGCGCAGGCGATTGGAGAACTGCTTGAGCAATACGGTAACGAAGGCCGAAGGCGCCCCATGGCCCGATACATCGGCCAGATAGAACAGCACGTGCTGGTCCGTGATGGGGAAGTAGTCGACGTAATCGCCGGAAAGGTAGAGGGACGGCAGGATCTTGTGGGCAAAGGTGACGCCGCCAATGGCCGTGGGCGTCTCCGGCAGCATGCCTTCCTGAAGCTGGCGCCCCGCGGCTTGGTCGCGGTGCAGCGCCTCGAGCGTCCGCCGAAGCTCGGCATTCGCCGCCTCAAGCTCGCCCTTTACCCGTTCATTCTCATCGCGCAGACGGAAGCGTTCCAGGGCGCAGGACACGGCGTGATGAACCCCCGCCGCATCACCCAGGGGCCGAGCCAGGAAATCGGCAGCCCCCTGCCCCATGGCCTGCCCGAGCGTGCTGTCCTGGGCGTCCCCCGTGAGCACCACCACGGGCAGCTCCGGACGCTCCCGGCGAAGGCGCGTCAGAAGCCCCTCCCCGAATTCGTCCGTCAGACCAAGGTCGCACAGCACCAGATCGGCGCTGCAGCGCGCGAGTTCGGAAAGCCCTGCTGCCGAGGACGCCGCAGAGCACACCTGAAACCCATCGTTTTGGAGCGTGGCTTCGAGCCAGGCGCGCTCGTCTTCCGGTTGATCGATGACGAGCACGCGCGCCTTCACCGTTGCCGCTCCACTACCGTGGGACAACAGGAAGAAGGGAGGGAGGACCGGAATGAGGCAGTGTGTGGGGAGTGCCGCATGACCCTTGCTTGCCCCGGAAACGCTGGGGCTGATGACCAATTTCAGGCGAACGCTACTCCCCTCGAAAGTGTTACGCAAGCGTTTCGAGAGCGCGGTCCGATGGCTGGTAATCGCCCCCTCAACCCTCCCCGAGGCGCGCGCTGGCCTCCGCAGCTTCGAAACGCGCCTTCAGGCGCTTGGCGGAGATCGGTGCGACCGTGCCTAGCTTCTGAGCCGTGAGGGAGACCCGGTATTCCTCGAGCCACCAGCGCAGCTCTGCGGCCGCCGCCGCCCCGCTCGCACCCAGGGCCCCGAGGGCGACGCGCCGCTCCTCCCATTGGGCCAGCTCCATAATCAGAGCCCGATCCTTGTCCACCCGCCCCTGGAGCTGCTCGAGGCGAAGGGTCGCAGCCGTCAGGTAGCGGGCAAGCCCCCCCAGCCAGGCCCCCGGCGTGCGCGCGAGGAAGTCCGGTGGCAGCAAGGCGCCCATCCATTGGCGCACCTCGTCCGTGGCATCGCGGAAGCTCGCCGTTTTCTCTGCCTGATCCAGCGCCAGGCGCAGGCCCTGCGCAGCCTTAAGAATCGCGAGGGCTTCCTGCTCCAGGGCTTGGAGCGCGGGGCCAAGGCGGGACGTGCCTTCGCTTAGGCAGCGGCGGAAGGCCGCCTCATCCCGGGGCACGGGGCGCCCCTCCAGCTCATGGGCTGCCGCCAGGGCGCAATCCCCAAGCTGCTGAAACAGGTTCTCCGGCGGACCCAGGGGCGTGTAAAGCAAGCCTAGCGGGTTGCGCTCGGGTAGCTGCTTCAGCCGCTGGCGCAGCGCGCTCCGCTGGCGCAGGGCGAGAAGGCGCAGCACCCCCTGGCGGTGGGCCGCCTCCGCCTCCTCCCGCGCCGTAAAGAGGCGCTGAGCAACCTTGTCCCCCTCGTCCACGAGGGCGGGGAAGGCTTGGAGTCCGTTGCTTAGGGTGGTTTGCGCAAGCACCTCCCCGAAAACCCAGTCATCAGCGCCGGCGGTTTCAAAGGGCGTCGCGGCAGCCACGGCTTCGGCGAGCGTTTCCCGATCCCCGTAGCGCTGCTGCAGGGGCGCCAGGGCGCGATCCGCCCCCAGCACCTTGCCCGCCTCGTCCAGCACCTCCAGGCGCATACACAGATGGGGCGGAATACCCTCCCGCTGCCAGGCATCGGCGGGCACGGTGACGCCAAACTGCTGCTCCAAAAGTGCCGTGAGGGCGGCCAGCAGGCTCCCCTGACGATAGCGCTCAGGCGCAAGGAGCGCCGGCAGGAGGCTTTGCACCTTATCGGGCACCGGGGCCAGCTGGCGCCGCACGCCCTTGGGCAGGGCTCGAAGCAAGGCCACGCACCGCGCCTCCAGAAAGCCCGGCACCAGCCAATCGAGGGCCTCCTGGCGCAGCTGGGGAAGGGCCAGGCGCGGCACCCGCACCGTCACCCCATCATCCCCCTGCCCCGGGGAGAAGCTATAGGCCAGCTCAAGCTCCAGAGGCCCGAGGGCGAGCGTGCCCGGAAAGTCCTGATCGGCCTGGGCATCGGGATCGGCCTGGAGCAGATCTTCCCGAGCAAAGAAGAGCACGCGCTTCTGGGCGCCCTCCGCTTTCCGACGCCAGTGCTCAAAGCTCCGGGCGTCCACCACCCCCGCGTCGATGCGGGCATCGTACCAGGCCACCATGGCCGCCTCGGAAACGAGCAGATCCCGGCGTCGCTCCCGAGCCTCCAGCTCCCGAAGTTCTTCCACGAGGGCGAGGTTATGAG
>JAYOYG010000041.1:4943-15244 GCA_038153445.1 Pseudomonadales bacterium | reverse complement strand
AGCGAGGAAGGGTCCGCGAGTCTCGAGCCCCCCACGAACCAAGCCCTCGAGAAGAAAAATTTGCCGAGCCCCCTCGGGATCGATGGGGGCATAGGGCACGAAGCGGTTTTCCACCACGGGAAGGCCGTAGAGGGTCGCCCGCTCCCGCACCACCACCCGGCCCTGCTTCCGGCGCCAATGGGGTTCCTCGTGGCGCCGACGCAGCAGGTGAGCCGCCGCCCCTTCGATCCACCGGGGATCGATGGCCGCCACGGTGCGGGCGTAGACCCGGGAGGTCTCCACGATCTCCGCCGCCATCATCCAGGGGGGATCGCTGCCGAAGACGCCGGAGCCAGGAAAGATATGGAAGCGCAGGCCCCGGGCCCCGAGGTAGTCCTTGCGCTCCGTGCGCAGCCCCAGCTGGCCCAGCAGGCCCGGGAGCAGAGCCTGGTGAATCCGTTCCGGGGCGGCGTCCTCGCCGCCGAGGCGCCAGCCCAGGTTCTGCACGGCGAGGCGAAGCTGGCGATGAAGCGCGCGCCACTCCCGTACCCGCAGGTAGGACAGGAACTGGCGCTGCAGCACCTTGCGAAAGGCGGAGGCGGACAGCGCTTCCCGCTGCGCCTCCAGCCAGCGCCAAAGGGCTAGGAGGGTCAGGAAGTCGGAGCGCTTATCCCGCCACTGGGCGTGGGCCTGGTCCGCAGCCTGCTGCTTATCCGGGGGTCGGTCCCGCACGTCCGGCTGGGCCAGCCCCGTGACGATGGCCAGCACGGGCTCGAGCACGCCCCCCTGCTCCGCCGCCACGAGCATGCGCCCGAGCTGGGGATCCACGGGGAGCTTCGCCAGGGCCCGGCCCACGGGGGTCAGGCGCCCAAGCTCATCGAGGGCCTGGAGCTCCTGCAGCAGGCGCCGACCGTCAGACAGGGCCTTCGGCTCCGGGGGCTCGAGGAAGGGAAAGGCTTCCGGGTCCCCGAGGTCCAGCTCCTTCATGCGGAGCACCACGGAGGCGAGGTTCGTGCGGCGAATCTCCGGATCCGTGAAGGCGGGGCGCGCCTCGAAATCGGCCTCCTCGAAGAGGCGGAAGCACACCCCGGGCGCTAGCCGTCCACAGCGACCCGCGCGCTGGGCGGCGCTGGCCTGGGAAATGGGCTCCACGGGCAGGCGCTGAAGCTTCGAGCGATAGCTATAGCGGGAAATGCGCGCCAGCCCGCTATCGATGACATAGCCAATGCGCGGCACGGTGAGGGAGGTTTCCGCGACGTTCGTGGACAGCACGATGCGCCGCGCCCCCCCGGGGTTAAAGACCCGCTGCTGATCCGCATTCGAGAGCCGGGCGTAGAGAGGCAGCACCTCCGCGCCGCGAAAGGGCTGGGCGTCTCGAAGCACCTTCGCCGCATCCCGGATATCCCGCTCCCCGGGCAAAAACACAAGCACGTCCCGGGCATAGGGGGGCGGCGCCTCACCCTTGCGCTCCAGGCGGTCAATCGCCTCCAGGGCGGCAAGAAGGGCCTCCTCCACGCCTCCCTCCCCCTCGGGGGGTAGATAGGCCACGGAGACCGGGAAGGTCCGCCCGGAGACTTCAACGATGGGGGCCGGCACGGGCTCTCCGTCTTCGCCTCGCCGCGCAAAGTGCGCCGCGAAGCGCTCCAGATCGATGGTGGCCGAGGTAATGATGAGCTTGAGGTCCGGGCGCCGGGGGAGCAGACGCGCGAGATACCCCAGCAGGAAGTCGATATTGAGGCTACGCTCGTGGGCCTCGTCGATGATCAGGCAATCGTAGGCGCGAAGCTCCGGGTCCCGCTGCGTTTCCGCCAGGAGGATCCCGTCGGTCATGAGCTTGATGCGGGTGTGCTCGCTCATGACGTCGTCAAAGCGCGTTTGGAATCCCACCGTTTCCCCGAGGGGTACGGCGAGCTCCTCCGCAAGGCGCCGGGCCACGGCCCGGGCGGCGAGGCGCCGGGGCTGGGTATGGCCGATGCGCCCAGCAATCCCAAGCCCCGCGGCCATGGCGAGCTTCGGCAGCTGGGTGGTCTTTCCCGATCCCGTCTCCCCGGCGATCACCAGCACCTGGTGGGCCTTCAGGAGGCTAACGATTTCCTCCGCCCGCTCGGCGATGGGGAGATCGAGGTTGATCCGGGGGACAGGCAAGGCTTCCGCATTGGCCAGCACGGCCGCGGCGGAGCGCGCCAGGAGCGCGTCGTAGCGGGCCTGGAGGCGATCAAAGGGTTTGCCGTCGGCCTTCAGCCGCGCGAGCTTGCCCTCAAGCTTGGCGAGCTCGGGACGATCGGCGCACAGCGCAAGGGCTGGCGAGGGCGCTGGCGCCGAGGTCACGATTTACTTGGACAGGACGCCCATGGCTTCTTCCAGGCCCGCGATGGTCAGGGGATACATCTGCCCCCCCACCAGGCCTCGAATCAGTTCCACGGACCCGGAGTATTCCCAGGTGTCCTGGGGCGTGGGATTGATCCACACCAGATTGTTGTACACGCCCGCGAGGCGCTGCATCCACAGGGCGCCGGGCTCTTCGTTCCAATGCTCCACGCTGCCCCCGGAATGGGTGATCTCGTAGGGCGCCATGGTGGCATCGCCGACGAAAACGACCTTGTAGTCCGAGGGGTACTTATGGAGCACATCCCAGGTGGCGAGGCGTTCCGCCATGCGCCGCCGATTGTCCTTCCACACCGATTCGTAGATGAAGTTGTGGAAGTAGAAATACTCCATGTGCTTGAACTCGGTGCGCGCCGCGGAGAAAAGCTCTTCGCAGATCTTCACGTGCGCATCCATGGAGCCGCCCACGTCGAAGAAGCACAGCACCTTCACCGTGTTCTTCCGCTCCGCCTGGAGGCGAATATCGAGAAGCCCGCCGTTATGGGCCGTGGACCGGATGGTCCCGTCCATGTCGAGCTCTTCTTCCTTACCGGTACGGGCCAGCTTCCGCAGGCGCCGCAGGGCAAGCTTGATGTTCCGCGTACCCAGCTCCACGGAATCATCGAGGTTTTTGTAGGCGCGGCGATCCCAGGCTTTCTTGCCCTTCTTTTTCTTGCCCTTTCCGCCCCGGCCGCCGGAACCGTTGGGGCCCTGACCGCCCTGCCCCTCCTGCTCCCCCTTGCCCCCTTCGCCCGGCTCTTCCCCCTCGCCTTCGCCCTCGCCGCCCTTTTCCGCCGCCTCCTTGGCCTTCCGGAATTCTTCGATGAGCTTCTCAAGGCCGCCCATGCTTTCGATCTTTTCAAGCTCCTCCGCCGTGAGGGAGCGCTCGAATTCGCGGCGTAAAAATTCGTCGGGGATCAGGGACTCGAGGAGCCCCTGGAGGTCTTCCAGGCCCTTGAAGTACACCCCAAAGGCTTGGTCGAACTTATCGTAGTGCTTCTCGTCCTTGACCATGATGGCCCGGGCCACCTGGTAGAACTCGTCGACATCGCTGTACACGAGGCGATGCTTGAGCCCTTCAACGAGGTCAAGCAGTTCCCGAATCGTCACCGGCACCTGATGGCGGCGCAGGGTGAAGAAAAAATCGATGAGCATGCCGGTCTCCTGGTAGCGGCGCCCGGGGGCGCCCGCAATCCCTAGCCGCGGCTGTCGCGACGATTCATGAAGGCCAAACGCTCAAGCAGGTGCACGTCCTGCTCGTTCTTCACCAGGGCCCCGTAAAGCGGCGGAATGGCCTTGGTGGTGTCTCGGTTGGTGAGGATCTCATCGGGGATATCGTCGGCCATGAGCAGCTTGAGCCAATCGATGAGCTCGGAGGTGCTCGGCTTCTTCTTCATGCCCGGCACCTTGCGCACGTCGAAGAAGATTTCCAGCGCTTCCTTCACGAGGTCCTGCTTCACCGTGGGGAAGTGGACGTCGACGATGGCCTGCATGGTTTCCCGATCGGGGAAATCGATGTAGTGGAAGAAGCAGCGGCGCAGGAAGGCGTCCGGCAGCTCCTTCTCGTTGTTCGAGGTGATGATCACGATGGGACGCTTCTTCGCCTTGATGGTCTCCCCCGTCTCGTAGACGAAAAACTCCATGCGATCGAGCTCCTGCAGGAGGTCGTTGGGGAATTCGATGTCGGCCTTATCGATTTCGTCGATGAGGAGCACCACGCGCTCGTCTCGCTCGAAGGCTTCCCAGAGCTTGCCCTTACGAATGTAGTTCTTGATGTCCTTAACCCGCTCGTCCCCGAGCTGGGAATCGCGCAGGCGGGAAACGGCGTCGTATTCGTAGAGGCCCTGCTGAGCCTTCGTGGTGGACTTGATGTGCCAGGTGAGGAGCTCCGCGCCAAAGGACTCGGCCACCTGTTCCGCCAGGAGCGTTTTACCCGTGCCCGGCTCCCCCTTGATCAGGAGCGGACGCTGGAGGGTCACCGCTGCGTTCACGGCGAGGCCCAGCTCATCGGTCACGATGTAGGAATCTGTGCTTTCGAATTTCATAGGGTAAACACCAAGGCGAAGGAAAAAATCGAGGCCCAAGAGTACGGTTCGCGCCAGGGTCGATCAAGCCAGGGCTAGGCGCGAGAGCCCCTGCGCTCCTCAAGAAAGGCCAGGAAGGCGGCCAGGCAAAGGGCCATGCCCCAGCTGATCCCCAAAATCTGAAGGGCAGCGGTGGCATCACCGCTCTTCTGGAGGACGCCC
The DNA here is from genome assembly GCA_038153445.1 of Pseudomonadales bacterium. GTDB lineage: Bacteria > Pseudomonadota > Gammaproteobacteria > Pseudomonadales > Azotimanducaceae > Salivita. The sequence continues at coordinate 10,655 of JAYOYG010000041.1, read as the reverse complement.
TCGAAGAGCGCGGCGATGACCGCAGGCACGAGGTAATCCCCCGCCGCCCCAGCCGGCGCAAGGGGCACCACGGTGGCGATGGCCAGGCACCGAAGCACCCGGCGCAGCCCCGAGGGCCAGGGCTTCGAAACGCGGAAACCCAGGGCAATGAACAGCAGCACGCTGCCGGCGTAAACGGCCCACCCCATGGGGTTCTCCATCAGGGCGTCACCCACCGAATGATATGGGCCTCGAGATCATCGGGATGCACCGCATCCTCGGAAAGCACCTGCCCCCGGACGGAGGCGCCGGCCTCATGCACGCTTTCCGGGTCCCCGGTGATCAGGGGATGCCAGGGCGGAAGGCCCCGGCCCTCGGCGAGGCGTCGGTAGGCGCAGCTTTCCGGCATCCAGGTCAGGGTGCGGGCCGCCTCCGGGGTCAGGGTGACGCAGTCGGGCACCTTAATGGAGCGCGTTTCATAGGCAGAGCAGCGGCAGCTTTCCTGATCCAGCAGGGCGCACACCACCGCCGTTTCCGCCAGAGCGCCAGCCTCCTCGTCCTCCAGCTTGATACGGCAGCACTGGGCGCAGCCATCGCAGAGGGACTCCCACTGATCCCGGGACATCTCCTCCAGGGTCAGCCTCTCCCAGAAAGGGGCGCTCAAGCGTCAGCCTTCGGCGGTGGCAACTGTAGATAAAAGCCCTTGTCTTGTAGGGCCTCGAGCACCAGGGCGGGGTCCGCGTGGGCCAGGGCCCGCTCCGCCGTGAGGTGAAAGACAAAAGCCGGCTCGGGATTGCCAAAGGTGCCAAAAAGCGCCTCCGGGACCGCCGTAAGCCCCTTGGCCTTCTCCGTTAGCAGATAGGTATCCGCGCGGCGCGGCGAGCGGTAAACCTGCACCAACACGCCGCTCATGCTGCGCCCGCCTTCGCTGCTTGCAGGGCCTCGAGCACCAGGGGTGCGCGCCAGCCGAGAAAGGGCTCGGGGGGCGTATCCTCAAGGTAGAAGGCTTCCAGCAGCTTCTTTCGCCCCAGCAGCTCCGGGGCGAGGCCTTCCCGCTCCGCAGCGGCTTGGGCCACGGCCTTCAAGGCCTTCATGACCCCCTGGGCTTCGCGCCCCGGTGGGGCGGGCACGGGCGGAGGCAATTCGCCATCGGGCTGGCTGGCCAGGGGGCGAAGCAGCACCTTCCATTCCTCCCCCCAGCGCCTAAGCGCCCCCGGGGGTATCTCGAGGCTGGCCCAGCGCTCCGGAGCACCGGGCGCCTTGGCGAGGGCCAATAGATGTTCGTCCTTCAGAACCCGGCCTCTGGGGCGATCGAGGCTTTGGGCCGTTTTCTCCCGCCAGGCCGCCAGCACGCGAAGCACCGCCTGGGTCCGCCGACTCTGCAGGGGGGCGCTCTTTAGGCCCAGCCAGGCGCGGGCGCCATCGTGACGCGCCAAGGCGTCTTGCAGGAGCGCCTCCGACTCCGCCGCGGCCCAGGCCCAGCGTCCCCTTTCATCCAGGGCGTCCCGGAGCATGGGCCACAGCGCCTCAAGATAGATCACGTCCAGACATGCGTAGCGGCGCTGCGCGGCCGTCAGGGGCCGCTGGAGCCAGTTGGAGCGGGTTTCGTCCTTCTCCACCACCGCGCCGAGCAGGGTTTCCACCAGCGCGCCATAACCAAGGCCCCAGCGGTGGCCCAGGAAGGCCGCGCCCAGCTGGGTGTCAAAAATCCCCGCGGGGGTGGCCTCGAAGAAATGGGCCAGGGCCTCGAGATCTTCCCCACAGGCGTGGAGCACCTTCAGGATGTCGTCTCGTTCCAGCAGGGTCCGAAGGCGTGCCCGCTGCGCCCCATCCAGGGTCAGGGGATCGAGCAGGCTGACCTGCCCCGCGACGGCGCTCTGAATCAGGGCAAGTCGGGGGTAGTAGGTGTCCGTGCGTTCAAATTCCGTATCCAGAATCCACAGGCCGTTGTCCTCGATGGATTCCAAAAGCGCATCGAAGGCCTCGGGGCTTGCGATATCCAGCGCCCCTTCAAGAGCCGAGGTGGGATCAAAGGGGCTCGTCACAGGGCGGTCCGCCCCGCCAAGGCCCGCCCCAGCGTGCCCCCATCCACCAGCTCAAGCTCGCCCCCAAGGGGGACCCCCTGTGCCAGCCGCGTGACCCGCACCCCCAGGGGGCGCAGGGCTTCAGCAAGGTAGTGGGCCGTAGCCTCGCCTTCTACCGTGGCATTGGTGGCCACGATGACCTCCTCCACGGGATGGTGCTGAAGGCGCTCCAGCAGGGCCGGAATGGCGAGATCCTCCGGGGTCACCCCATCAATGGGGGAGAGCTGGCCATGGAGGACAAAGTAGCGGCCCCGAAAGGTGCCCGTGGCCTCCAAAGCCCACTGGTCCGTAGGGGACGCCACAATGCAGAGGGCCGTCCTATCGCGCCCCGGATCACTGCAGATTTCACATACGGTTTCTTCCGTAAGCGTTTGACATTGCTCGCAGTTAGAGATCTTTTCCAAGGCATTGAGCAAGCCCTCGGCAAGGGCCTGGGCCTGGGGACGGTCACGCTCCAGCAGCTGGAAAGCCATGCGCTGAGCGGAACGCCGCCCCACCCCGGGGAGGACCCGGAGCTGCTCAATGAGGGCTTCAAGGGGGGCCGGATAGGGCATCAGAACAGCTTCATGCCCGGCGGCAGAGGAAGCCCCGCCGTGACCTCAGCCATGAGCGCTTTCTGCTCCCCTTCCACCCGCCGGACCGCATCATTCACGGCCGCAGCGATGAGATCTTCAAGCACTTCCCGATCTTCGCTCATGAGCGCCGGATCGATGGTCACGGCGCGCACGTCGTGGCGGCCGGTCATCTGAATGCGCACGAGCCCGGCGCCGCTTTCCCCGGTGACCTCCAGGGCGGCCACCTGCTCCTGCACCTTAGCCATCTTCTCTTGCATGGCCTTGGCCTGCTTCATCATGTCACCCATGCCGAGCATGCGGACCTCCAAAACGTAAACTTCAGCGGTAAAGCGCTAGTGTAGCGTGGGGCCGGCGGCGCTCCCATGGGCGCCTCCGTCTTCCCGCGGCCTAAGGCTCCCGGGAATGATTCTGGCGCCGAACTGGGCCTGCAGGGCCTGGACCTCCTGGTCCCCTTCGATCGCCTGCTCAGCTGCGGCCTGGGCCTCGGCGCGACCCCGGGCCGCCCGCTGCGCCGGCGTCTCCGCTTCGGCACTCGCAATCTCCAGCTGCACCCGAACGGTGCGTCCCCGGCGCGCTGAAAGCGCTTCCGCGAGCCGGGTCTCGTGAATGGGAGCAAAGAGCGGCTCCGCCTCCGGCGCCAGGGCAAAGCGAATGCGATCCCCCTCGTCTCCAAGGGGCACGCAGTGCTGCGCCACTTCCAGGGTCACCCCCGCCAAATCCAGGGTGCGGAGGGCCTCGCCCCACTGCTGCGGCAGCAGGGGGTCGGGGAAGGGGCCAAGCGGTGCCGACCCTTCCATGATTGCCGGGGCTTCGGGCTCGGGCGCCGGCTCAGGATAGGCTTCGCGAAAGGGCTCCGTTGCCCTTGCCTGCGACTCCGCTGCCAGTGCGGGGCGATCGAACGCTTCCAGAGCCTCACTCAAAGCTTGCCGCGCCGGGGCCGGCTCCTCGGGGACGGGCTCTACGGGGACTGGCTCGGAGGCCAAGGGTTCGGTGACTACGGGTTCGGGCGGCTTGGGGGCAGTCTCAGCGGACGCCCTAGCCGGCGTCACCGAAGGGGCAGCATCAGCGAGCACGCCCCGGAGGGCCGCCGTGCCCGAGGGCGCCTGGGGCGCGGCAGCCGGCGCCCCTTTGGCCGTGCCGCCGCCACCGGGCGCGCCGCTCTCGCCCTCCCCCTCCTCCGGCTGGAAGGCCAGCATGCGCAGGAGGGTCATTTCAAAGGCAATGCGCGCATCCGGCGCGTAGGGAAGCTCTCGCACCCCGGTCAGGGCAATCTGGTAGTAGAGCTGCACATCTTCCGGGGGAAGGCGCGCCGCCAGGGCCCGCACCGCTTCCTGGGCCTGATCGGCCTCGGCCCCGGCCAGGGCATCGGGCACCACCTGGGCCACGGCCAAATCGTGGAGCACTCGCAAGAGATCTCCAAGCACGGTGGAAAAATCCGCCGCGTGGGCCGCCAGATCCTGGGCGCAGGCCAGAAGCCCGGGCCCATCGCTGGCGGCGAGGGCCTCCAAAATACGATGGAGCGCCCCCTGGTCGATGGTCCCGAGCATGGTGGCCACCTCCCCGGCGCGGAGCGACCCTCCGCCGTGGGCAATGGCTTGATCGGTGAGGCTTAAGGCATCACGCATGCTGCCATCCGCGGCGCGGGCCAGGGCCCATAGGGCCGGCGCCTCGAAGCTGACCCCCTCCTCCCCCAGCACGTGCTCCAAGTGGCCAACGATGCGCTCGGCAGTCAGGTTCTTCAGGTGAAACTGAAGGCAGCGAGACAGCACGGTGACCGGCAGCTTCTTCGGATCCGTGGTGGCGAGGAGAAACTTCACGTGGGGCGGCGGCTCTTCGAGGGTTTTCAGAAGCGCGTTGAAGCTCGAGGTGGATAGCATGTGCACCTCGTCGATGAGGTACACCTTAAAGCGGCCCCGGGTGGGGGCGTACTGCACGTTATCGAGGAGCTCCCGCGTGTCTTCCACCTTGGTCCGGGAGGCGGCGTCCACCTCAATCAGATCCACAAAGCGCCCTTCGCTGATCTCCCGGCAGCTGCCGCAAACCCCACAGGGCGTCGCACTCACCCCCTCCTCGCAGTTCAGACACCGAGCCAGAATGCGCGCCACCGTGGTCTTCCCCACGCCGCGGGTTCCGGTGAACAGATAGGCGTGGTGGAGGCGCCCCCCATCAAGGGCGTGGGAGAGGGCCCGGAGCACGTGCTCCTGCCCCACCATGGTGGCAAAGTTGCCCGGGCGCCACTTCCGCGCCAGCACTTCGTAGGCCATGGGCCTCGCTCCTATCGGCTGCCGATCTGCCGAGGCCCAAGCCCCTTCTAGATCGCGTGGCCTTAAGTGTACGCTCTCGCGCTCAAGCCGTGCTACGGAGCCCCCATGACTGCCTTCTTCTCATCGAATTTTTTGGTGATTGCCCACCGGGGCGCCAGCGCAGAAGCGCCGGAGAACACGCTCCCGGCCTTCGCCCGGGCCCTCGCCGTGGGGGCCCCGGCGGTGGAGCTCGACGTTTATGCGGCCCATGGGGAGCTTTGGGTCATCCATGACGACGCGCTCGATCGCACCACCAATGGGACCGGGCGGCTGGAAGATCACGACCCGGCGACCCTCCGGGGCTTCGACGCGGGCGGCGGCGCCGTCATCCCGACCTTGACCGAGGTGCTCGAACTCATCGGAGCCCGGGCCGGAGTCAATATCGAGCTGAAGGGGCCCGGTACGGCGGAACCGGTGTGCGCCCTCCTGGCAAAGCGAAACACGCCGCCGGAGCAAATCGTCCTATCGGCCTTCGACCACCGGGAACTGGAAACGGCCAAGGCCCTGGCGCCCCAGTGGCCCCGGGGCGCCCTCTTCGGGAAGGACCCCAGCAACGCCGTGGCCAAGGGCCAGGCCCTCGGCGCCGCCAGCCTCAACTTTGCCGACCGCACCGTGACCCCAGCGCTGCTGGGCGAAGCGAAAGACGCAGGCTTCAAAACCTTGGTCTACACGGTGAATGATCGCACCCGGGCCCGGGAGCTTCGGGACTGGGGCGCCAGCGGGATCTTCTGCGACGACCCTGGCGCCATGATTGCGGCGGTGTCCTGCTAG
>JAYOYG010000041.1:0-4843 GCA_038153445.1 Pseudomonadales bacterium | reverse complement strand
CGGATCGTCCCAGCGATTAGGGTGATGGCCACGATCAGAAAGACCATGGTGAATACGTCCATTAGGTGCCCCTTCCCTGTTCGCCTGCGGACGGCGAATCCCTAGTCTGCCTCGATGCGCCCCAGCCCAGACACGGACTGTTCGACCGATCCCGGATTGCCACGATAGGCGATATGGCCGATGCCCGCCACGGAGCCCTCGAAGGACTCTCGAGCCGTCACCTCCGCGGAGCCGGCCCCGGCTACGGAGACCTCCGCCGCCTGCGTTTCAAGCTCAAAACCCTCGAAGCTGCCGGCGCCGGCGATGCTGACCTCTAGCGCGTCAGCCCGGCCGCTGACCTCGCAGCGCGCAGCCCCCGCCAGGGTCAGCTCGAAGCGTCCGAGGGCGAGATCCTCAAGCTCACATTCCCCGGCTCCAGCCAGGCGCAGGGACAGCTCATCCCCGGAAAGGCCCTCGCCGGTAAGGCGGCCGGCGCCCCCGAACTCCACCTCCTCGAAGGCCGGAAGGGTAACGGTCAGCGTCACCGGGAGCCGCTCATCGTTATCCCAAATCCACCCCGACTTCTTCTGCGTTTCCTGCTTAACGATGAGCCGACGCCCCCGGGTCTCGATGCGCAGCGCCCCCAGGGCCTCGGGTTCCTCAGCCGTGACGCGATAGCCCGCCTCCTCCCCAACCTCCAGGATCACCGAGCCCACCAGGGTGAGATCGAGGCGATTCACGGACGGCTCGAGGGCCCCCTGCAGGCTTTCTTCCGCGGCGGCACTGGCTCCGAGAAGCAAAAGGCCAGAACCAAGGAGGGCCCGGCTTTGGGCGCGAAGGGTGTTCATCAAGGGGACTCCTGAGGGGCTTGCCCCTCTTTTTCTAGGCGGTGAAAGGCACGATCCAGGCGGAATTGCCGGGACGTGACGGTGCGTTCCATGCGCTGGAGCCTCAGCTCCAGTTCGCGAAAGCGCGCCCGAAGGCTTCGGGCGCTAAAGCGCGGCGCTGGGGGCGCGGACGCAAAGGCCGGCGCAGGGGCTTGAGGAGCCTCCACCCCAGGGTTTGCGCGCTCCACTCCGGCGCGCGGCAGGGGAGCGAGGACCACCAGAGCCAGCAGGTACAGGGGGACCACGATGTGGGGGACAAAGATCAGGAGGGTCACGGCGATGAGCCGCGCTACCCAGCGCTCCACCCCGTAGGCCCGAGCCAAACCGGCACAGACCCCGCCAATGAGGCGCTTGCGCCGATCGCGATAAAGCCCCCGATGCCAACCGTTACTTCGGCGCGGCGGGGCAAAGCTATCCGCGCCAGCGCCCCGGGGTGCTGGCCCCTGCCCTTCCAGCTGGGCGTGGATGCGGGCCAGGGCTCGCTCTAGATCGCGCTGGGTGACCACCGTTTCCGCCGTGGTCGGGCCCTCGTTCAAGGCCTCAAGAGCGCGCTCAAGGCGCTCCGCCGTGGCTCGAAGGCGCGCGCGGGTGGGGTCCTGGCCGCTCACGATTCCCGCTCCGGGGTGCGCCAGCTGGGCACCTCACTGTCGAGAATGGCTTCGAGGGTCCGCACCCGCTCGCTCAGCTGATCGGCGATATCCGCCAGCGCATCGAGCTCCGCCTGCTCCCGATCGCTTAGGGCCGAGCCGTGCTGGCGCTTGCTGCGGTAGTGAAGGATGAGCCAGATGGGCGCCACGAGGACCATGAAGACCACCGTGGGGATCATCAGCGCCGTTGCCAATTCCATAGTGCCAATCCCTTAGCCGTGGAGGCGTTTATTCGCTGTCCTTCGGAGCCTTAACCTTCGCCTTCAGGGCAGCAAGGGCTTCGTTGAGCTTGTCATCTTCCTCGAGTTCGGCGATCTCGTCACTGAGGCTTTTGCGCCCCAGGTCATAAGCCGCCACCTGCCCCTCGAGGTCATCCATGCGCCGCTCGTAGTGATCGAAGCGGTCCAGGGCCTGATCGATGCTTTCCGCCGAGAAGCGCTTGCGGACCTTCAGCTGCGTTTGCGCCGTACGCGTCCGCAGGGCCAGGGACTTCTGCCTAGTGCGGGCATCGCTCAGCTTTTCCTGAAGCTGGTGGATATCCCCGCTAAGTTGCTCGATGGCTTCCCGGAGGGCGCCGATCTCCTCATCGAGATCGGAGAGCGCGCTCTCCGTCCGGGATTGCTCCAGGAGCGCCGCCCGGGCGAGATCTTCCCGATCCTTCCGAAGGGCCACCTCCGCCCGCCGCTCCCACTCCGACACCTCCTGAGCAAGCGCCTCTCGGCGACGCTCAAGGCCGCTCCGCTCCGCGATGGCCCGCGCCGACTGGGTGCGCACCTCGACCAGCGTTTCTTCCATTTCCTGGATGATGAGGCGGACCATTTTTTCCGGGTCCTCGGCCCGATCGAGCAGGGCCGTGATGTTGGAATTCACAATGTCAGACAGACGGGAAAAGATACTCATAACGCCACTCCTGTTGAGGCACGCCTAACCTTATCCAAGGCCCGTGCCAACTATTCTGAGCGCCCTACGCACTTAAAACCTTTCTCCAAGTGATTGTTTTCACAACACTTCGCGAAAGCCACGGATTCGCGCTAAGCTGCCCCCTCAATCCTGTCGTGGCGAAACTGGCCACCTGCTGGTGAGATTAACCAATGCCCCTTCGCGCGCCCGAAGCCGCCCCCCGGGAAAGTCGTCTCCTTGGCCAGGCCCCGGCCTTCCTGGAAGCCCTGGATGCGGTCTCCGCCGCTGCCCCCCTTGCCAAACCCGTGCTCCTCGTCGGAGAACGGGGAACCGGGAAGGAAGGCTTCGCGGAGCGGCTGCACTTTCTCTCCAGCCGCTGGGACGGGCCCTTTGAAAAGCTGAACTGCGCCGCCATCAGCGAAACGCTGCTGGAATCGGAGCTCTTCGGCCACGAGGCCGGGGCCTTCACCGGGGCCAGCAAGGCCCACACGGGGCGCTTTGAGCGTGCCCACGGGGGCACGCTCTTTTTGGACGAACTCGCGACCACCTCACCCCTGGTTCAGGAAAAGATCCTGCGGGTCATTGAATACGGAGAATTCGAGCGCCTCGGGGGCAGCCGCACCCTAAAGACCGATATCCGGCTGGTTGCCGCCACCAACGAAGATCTCCCCACGCTGGCCGCCCAGGGCCGCTTCCGGGAGGACCTCCTGGATCGCCTCGCTTTCGACGTCATCACCCTGCCCCCGCTGCGGGCCCGGGAAGAGGACATCCCCCTGCTCGCGGAGGCCTTCGCCACCCGCATGAGCGCGGAGCTCGGCTGGGAGGTTTTCCCTGGCTTTAGTGCGGCCGCCCACGGCGCCCTACTGCGCCACCCCTGGCCCGGGAATATTCGGGAACTGAAGAACGTGGTGGAACGCAGCGTCTATCGCCATGGGGATCAGGACGGACCGGTGGACGTCATCGTGCTCGACCCCTTCGCCTCCCCCTGGCGCCCGAGCACCCGTTCCAAGGCGACCGACGCCGAGGCCGCCGGCGGCACCGCAGCACCGACCTACCCCATGGACTTCACGGAAGCCGTGCGCCGCTACGAGATCGCCCTGCTCGAGGGCGGCCTCGAAGCCTCCCAGTTCAATCAGAAGCGCTGCGCCGAGCTCCTTTCCATGACCTACCACCAGCTCCGGGGGCTCCTCCGAAAATATGATCTCAATACGCGCTAGCCTCGCCCTGGCCCTGACCCTCCTGGCCCCGAGCTACAGCTTCGCGGAGGCCCTCGCCCCGGCCACCGTCCGCTTCATTGAGGCCACGGCGCACCGCGCCGCCCTCATGGGCCCGGTGGCAGAAGCTAAGGCCGTGCTCGGCCAGCCCATCTTCGATCCGGCGCAGGAGGCCCGGGTACTCGCCGTGGCGGCTCGGGACGGCGCCGCCCAGGGCCTGGCCATAGCGCCCTACGAACGCTTTGTGGCCGCGCAAATGGCCCTCGCTCGGGGGATTCAAACGCGCTGGACGCAGCCCCTGTCTCCGCCGGCCTCCCCGGAGGCCGCTCGGGCGGCTCTAAGCGACCTTCGCCGTGCCATCGCCGCCACCACCGCGGCGCAGCTGACGGCGCTCACCCAAGCCCTACCCCTGCTGCCTCGGCAAGAGACGGCCTTTCGTGAAGGCCTTCAGGAAGCCCTGCGGGCCCAGGGGGCGCAGGACGGGGAAAGCCGCGCCCTTGCGGATGCTGCCCTCGCCCTAGGCTTTGCACCCCCGGCGCCGGAAGGCCTCGCCGCCCTCAAGGCCCGGGGCACGCTGCGCGTGGGCACCACGGGGGACTATGCCCCCTTCAGCTACCGCACCGCCGACGGCACGCTTGCGGGCATCGATATCGACCTGGCCCAGGCCTTTGCGGAAAGCCTTGGGCTGACCCTAACCCTGGTGGAGACCAGCTGGCCCACGCTAACGACCGATCTTCAAAGGGGCGCCTTTGATCTTGCGCTCAGTGGCATCAGCCGGACCCTCGCGCGCGCCGCGGTGCCCGGAAGCAGCTTCTCCGAGCCCTATCACCGGGGCGGCAAGGCACCGATCATTCGCTGCGAGGATCAAACGCGCTTCGCAAGCTGGGAGGCGATCGATCAGCCGGGAGTGCGGGCCGTGGTGAATCCCGGGGGCACCAACGAAGCCTTCGCCCGGAGCCGCTACCAGCACGCGAGCCTCCGGATTCACGAGGACAATCGCACGATCTTCCGGGAAATCGCCGAGGGGGGCGCCGATGTCATGGTGACCGATCTGATTGAGGTGCAGCTGTGGACCGGCCGGGATTCGCGCCTCTGCCCGGCCCTGGGCACGGAGCGCCTCACCTACGCGGAAAAGGGGGCCTGGGTGGCTGCGCCGCCAGGTAGCCCCCTGACCACCCTTTTCAACCTCTGGCTCGCCCAGCAGCAGGGCTCCGGC
>JAYOYG010000040.1:15058-19051 GCA_038153445.1 Pseudomonadales bacterium | reverse complement strand
GCCAAGCTCGAAACCGGTGGGGTGGGCCGTCCCGAGGGCATGAACCGGGGCTACTTCGTGAAGCCCACGGTGTTCTCCCATGTCACCAACGACATGACCATCGCCCAGGAAGAAATCTTCGGGCCCGTGCTGTCCCTCATCGGTTACAAGGACGAAGAAGACGCGGTCCGCATTGCCAACGACACGGTCTACGGCCTGTCGGCCTACATCTCCGGTTCGGCGGAGCGGGCAAAGGCCGTGGCCAGCAAGCTTCGCGCGGGCAACGTGCACCTGAACGGCGCTGGGGTGAACCCGGGAGCCCCCTTCGGCGGTTACAAGCAGTCCGGTAACGGCCGGGAGTTCAGCGTGTGGGGCCTCGAGGAGTTCCTCGAGACCAAGGCCGTGATTGGCTTCGACGCCGCTTAAGGCTTAGCGCCTAAAAGTAAGTACAAAGCGCCGGCCTCCGCCGGCGCTTTTTTTTGCCTCGCCGCGCTATGCTAGGGCCCTTCCGCCTTCGCAGGGATTGGCTCATGACCGCGCGTTTCCCCCTTCCCCTTACGACCCTACGGGCCTTTGGCCTTTTGCTCGCCCTCGTTCTGGGGCTGGCTCTGGGGCCCCGGGCCCTGGCTCTGGATGCGGCAGCCTTCGACGGTGAGCTTCGGGAGGCTATGGATGTCTGGGGCGTGCCGGGGCTGGCCGTTTCCGTGGTGGAGCAGGGGTCCCTGGTCTTCGCCCGGGGCTATGGCACGACAGCGGTCAGCGGCGGCCGGCCCGTTACCCCCGATACGCTCTTTGCCAACGCCTCCACCACGAAGGCGATGATTGCCGCTGCCGCGCTCATTCGTGTCGATGAGGGTCGGCTCTCCCTGGACGACCCCGTGCAGCGCCATCTGCCGGATTTCCGCCTCGGGGATCCGCGCCTGGCTGCGGAGCTCACCGTCCGGGATTTGCTGACCCACCGCAGCGGTCTGCCGAGCACGGACTTTCTGGTGTTCAACCAGGGCATGTCCCTGGATCTTCAGCTGCCCTACCTGGGAAACACCTTGCCGGCGGTGCCGCCCCGGAGCGCCTTTATCTACCAGAATACGGGCTATCAGCTGGTGGCTCGGGTGCTCGAGCGGGTGAGCGGCGAGCCCTGGCCCGTGCTGCTCCAGACGCGCCTCTGGGGTCCCCTGGGCATGGATCGCACCTTTGCGAAGCGGGGGGCGATCCCCGATGCCCTGCCCCGGGCCCGGCCTCACGACGAAGTTCGGGGGGTGCTACGGGAAATTGACCATTCCTTCCTTCCCGAGCAGCCCAACGCCGCCGGTTCCGTGTGGTCCACGGTGAACGACATGGCCCGCTGGGCCCAGTGCCTTTTGGCCGGGGGGTTGAACCAGGCCGGAGAGCGGGTCCTGTCTGAAGCTGCCGTAGCGACGCTCTTCGAGCCTCAGGTGATGCTGTCCGAGGACGAGTACTACCCCACCGCAAGCCTCACCGAGCCGGCCTGGCGTAGCTATGCCCTTGGCTGGTACCAGCAGGACTTTCAGGGCCGGAAGATCGACTATCACACGGGCAGCCTGAGCGGCTTCGTGGCCCTGCTGGGGCTCGATCGGAGCCAGGGCAAAGCCATCATGGTGATGGCGAATCGGGAGGGGGCGGAGCTCCGCCACGGTGCCCTCTGGCGGGTGATGGACGGTCGCGCGCCCGAAGATCGGCCAGCGTGGTTTGCAGCGGTGCGGGACCTTTATCAGGCCCGGTCCATGAAACGCGTGGCCGCTTGGGAGGCCTTAACGAGTCGCCGGCCCTATGCGCCGCCGACCGTGCCCCTCCGGGCCTATGCGGGGCGCTATTTCAGCGATACCGCGGGGCCGCTGAATCTGGTGCTGGCCGATGATGGCTCGCGCCTGACCTTGGAAACGCGCACCCGCCGCTATGGCCTCGAGCCCTGGCACGGCGATACCTTTCTGGTGACCTTCAAGGATTGGAACCGGGGCACCTTTGCCCGCTTCGACCTTGGGCCCGACGGGGAGGTGCGGGGGCTCAGCGCCTTTGAAGCCACCTTCCTCCGCCAGCCAGGGCCGTAACGTAGGCACCCATCACGGTAATTTCGAGCAAGCCGGCAAACCCTTCGCTGAGGCCCAGGGCTTCGAGCCCGGTGCTGATTTGGCTGAGCCCCAGGAACAGGACGGCCAGCGCGCCCGCCGCGATCAGCCACCCTGAGGGTCCGCCGAGGGCCGGCCGGGCTGGGTCCGCGCTGGGCGCAAGGCGAAGCCCCAGCCACCATCCGAAGAGGTAGGCGCTGAGCCCCAGGACGCCCCCGGGGCCGTCAGGTTCTGGCCAAAGCAGGGGAAGCACCCCCAGGGGCGCGAGGAGCGCGACGCCCTGAGGCAACCAGGGGAGGCGTTTCCACTGCGCGGTGAGCACCTCCCGGTAGCGGGCAAAAAGCAGCAGGCTAAGGCCGCCCAGGGCGAGACCGCCTACCACGTCCTCGATATCGTGCACGCCCAGGTAGAGCCGGCTGAGGCAGATGCCGACGATCATCACCACAGCGCCCACGGTGGCGGCGCGGGTGCCCGCGAAAATTGCCAGGGCGCCCCAGGTCACCACCGCCAGCTGGGCATGGCCGCTGGGGAAGCCATAGCTGCCGCCCACGCGCCCATCGAGGGCGAAGGCCACATCGGGGCGCGGATCGTCGAAAAAATCCTTCAGGAAGCTGTTGAGCAGCGCGCTCAGGATGAGGAACGCGACCAGCTGGTGGCTTTCCCGGGGCTTCCAAAGCCAATACACCAGGGGCAGCAATGCCAGGTAGAAGAGGGGGTAGCCCGCGAGGGTGAAGGCCTCAAAAACTGCTGTCAGGGTGGGATGGCGCAGGGGAAGCACCCAGCTTAGGTCATGCCAAAGGGACATAACGTCTCCTCAGTCGGAACGATAATGGCGAATGGGCGCCCAGAGCGCCGCGATGGCCAGGGTGGCGGCAAGGGCCAGCACGGCGCCCAGGAGCATGCTCTCCCGCGCGCCGAGCCACCCTGCAAAAAAGCCGATCCAGAGCGTACCCAGATTATTCGCCGTTTGCGCGGCCAGGATCATGAGGGCATAGGCCCGGCCGCGCATGGCATCCGGAGTGGTGAGCATGACCGTGCTGTGGCGCACGGTGACGGTCACCGCATCGGTGGCGCCGACGAGGGCGATGAGCACGCAGCCGAGCCACAGGTGTTCCGCGAGGCCAAAGGCGAAGAGGGTGGCGGCATAGGCCAGGGAAGCGTAAAGCACTAGCCGGCCCTTGGCCCGGTAGGCGGCGAGGAGCAGCGCCACGGCGGAGCCGGCGATGGCGCCGGCGGCGTTGGCGGAACCCAAAAGCCCCGTGGCGCCGGCGCCCCCGGCAAACATACCGAGGGCTAGGACGGGCAGAATTTCCCGGTAAAAGGACACGACGGTAATGCCCGTATCCAGGAGGAAAAGCCCGGGCAGAATGGGGTGGTGCGCGACGTAGCGCACCCCGGCTACCGTGTCCTGCCAGGCCGTGCTGGGAGCCGTCCCCTCGGCAAGGCGCCCCGAGCAGCGGAGCGTGAGGGGTAGGAGGGCAGCGATGGCCGAGAGCGCCGCGGCCACGAGGAAGGTGCCTCCGAGGCCGAGCTGGGTGGTCAGCACGGCGAAGAGTAGGGGGCCCGCCACGGCGCAGGCGTTCCCCGTACCGTTGTCAATGGAGGTGCCCCGCATGAGCTGCTCCGGTGGGAGCACCGCCGCCGCCAGGGCGGCTCGGGCGGGATTGGCGAACATTTGCGTCGCGGCGGTCAGCGCAATGGCGAGGTAGATCAGCTCGCTGGGCAGGGTCCCCTTTGTTCCCAGCAGTCCGAGCAGCCCCATGGCTGCGGCGCTTAGGCTGTTGGCCCCGAGCATGAGCGTTTTGCGATTCACCCGGTCTGCGAGCGTTCCCCCCCAGAGCAGGGCGGGAATCTGAACCACGAGCTGGATCGCGCCGATGAGCCCCACGCGCCAGGGATCCCCTTCGCTTTCCAGGAGCGCCTGCGCCGT
>JAYOYG010000040.1:4199-14958 GCA_038153445.1 Pseudomonadales bacterium | reverse complement strand
TGCTTTTCCCTTGAGCGAGCAATGGCGCGGCGAATTTACACCGAGCCGCTGGAAGAGTCTGCTCGTGCCTCGTGAGACCGTGTTGGTGGGAAGCCCGAATTCGGGGAAGAGCCTGCTCTTCAACCGGCTGACGGGCCTTTCCCAGAAGGTGGCGAATTTCCCGGGCATTACGGTACGTCTGGGTCGTGGCGAGCTGCTGGGCCATGCCGACGAGGAGCTGATCGATTTCCCCGGGACCTATTCCCTCGCGCCCATCAGCGGTGAGGAGCGTATAGCTTCGGACGGCTTCCAGGCCGCGCTGGCGCGCCCCGCGGTGCAGCGGGTGCTGTGCGTGGTGGACGCGACCCGGCTTGGGAAAAGCCTTGCGCTGGCCCTGCAGGTGCTCCGCGAAGGTGCCCGGCAAGGCAAGGAGGTGCTGGTGGTCGCGACCATGGTGGATGCCTTTCCGCCCGGGGACGGGGCCTTTGATGCAGCGGGCCTCAGCGAGGCACTAGGGGTTCCCGTCTATCCCGTCTCGGGGAAAACGGGCGTAGGCCTCGACGCCCTTCGAGCGGCCCTGGCGAGTTCCGCCGTGGCCTCCGTTCCGGCGACCTATGGGGCGCTAGAGGACGGGGCCCTGCAGGCTCAGGCGCAGGATCTCATGGCGCGCTTCGGCGCCCCCGGGGCCCTGCTGCTGCGCGGGCAAACGCGCCTGGACGGATTCTTCCTCCACTCGATCTTTGGGGGCCTGGCCTTCTTTGCGCTCATGGCCGTGCTCTTTCAATCCATCTTCACCTGGGCGGCCCCGGCCATGGACGGGATCGAAGCGATGCTTGCCTGGGGCGCCGATGGGCTCGTGCCCCTGCTCCCGGGCACGCTGTTCAAGGACTTCGTGGCCGATGCGCTCTTTGGGGGGGTTGGGGCCTTCCTGGTGTTCGTACCGCAGATTTTTGTGCTCACGGTCATCGTCGGCATCATGGAGGATTCCGGCTACATGGCCCGGGCCGCGGTGATCTGCCATCGCCCTCTGCGCTTCTTCGGGCTGACGGGCAAGAGCTTCGTCCCCATGCTGTCCGGGGTCGCCTGCGCCATTCCCGGCATCTACGCCGCCCGGGTGGTGGAATCGCCGCGAAAGCGCTGGCTCACCTACCTCGCCGTGCCGCTCATGCCCTGCTCGGCGCGCCTCCCCGTCTATACGCTCTTGATTGCCGCCTTCATTCCGGCCACGCCCGTGCTAGGGGGCCTGCTCGGGCTGCAGGGCCTGGCTATGGTTGGGCTGTATCTTTTCGGTCTGCTTGCGGGGCTGGTGGTGACTTCCCTCGTGTCGCGCCTATCTCCCTCGAAGGACGACGATCTGCCTTTTGTCTTAGAGATGCCGCCCTATCGCGTGCCCGCCTGGGGCCCGCTCTTCCAGACGGCGCTGCGCCGCTCCAAGGATTTTGTGACCAAGGCCGGGGCCGTGATCTTTGCCGTGACCGTGGTGGTTTGGGTGCTGGGGTACTTCCCAAATGGCGGCGAGGATCTGGGCGCTTCCTGGCTTGGAAACCTCGGCCGCTGGATTGAGCCGGTCTTCGCGCCCCTGGGTCTCGATTGGCGCTATGGCGTGGCCATCCTCACGTCCTTCCTCGCCCGGGAAGTTTTTGTGGGCACCCTCGGGGCGATCTTCGGCATCGAAGGGGCGGAGGAAAACTTCCTGCCCCTGGCCGACCAAATCCAGGCCTCGGGCATGGCCCTACCGTCGGGCCTAGCCCTGCTGGTCTTTTTTGCCCTGGCCTTGCAGTGCGTATCCACCGTGGCCGTGCTGGCGCGGGAGAGCGGCGGCTGGCGCCTGCCCCTGTCCATGGTGGCAGCGTACCTTGTGCTCGCCTACGGGGCGGCCTGGGTGGCCTTCCTCCTCGCCAGCGCGCTGCTCTAGCCGGGCCCTAGGCGCTTTCAGGCCAGCGTAGGGCCGGCGCCGCCTCGCCTTCGGGCACAAAGCGCAGGGCGAGGCCGTTATTGCACCAGCGTTGTCCCGTGGGCCTCGGCCCATCATTGAAGACGTGGCCCTGGTGGCCGCCGCAGCGGGCGCAGTGGTATTCGGTGCGGGGCACGATCAGCTTGAAGTCCCGCTTCGTGCCCATGGCCTCGGGCAGCGCCTCGGTGAAGCTGGGCCATCCTGTGCCGCTGTCGTACTTTGCTTCGCTCGCGAAAAGCGGGGCGTAGCAGGCGGCGCAGTGGTAGGTGCCCCGCCCTTTCTCATCGTTTAAGGGGCTGGAATAGGGACGCTCCGTCGCCTCCTCGAAGAGCACCCGGTAGGCGGCGGCGCTCACCAGGGGGCGCCAGCGCCCGGGCGCTGCCGTCTCCCCGAAGGCGCGCAGGGCGCCAAGCCCGGGCAGGAGGGCCAGCGCCTTCACCACCGTTCGGCGCATCATGGCCGGGGCTCTCCAGGACGGTAGGTGCCGAGGCTGTGCGCGGCGATGGCTTCCGGGTAGAAGTACACCTCCCGGAGATCTCCCGCGGCATAGCGCTCGGCCTGGTCATCGAAATGGCGGTCGCCGGGAATGCGGCTTAGGCCCCCGGCGGTGATGGCCCGAGCCCGGACCTCCTCCCCAAATTCCACCACGGCGACGAAGCTGTTGCCCCGATTGCCGTACCAGCGCTGCGTGCCATTGCGCGGGGCGGCGCCAAAGGCCGCTAGCGAACCCCAGAAGGAGGAGGTAAAGGCCACCGGGAGGCTCGGGGCGCTGTCGTCATAGCGAAGATCGATGGCGCCGCTTAAGCGCTGGAAGCGGTTGATCTCCCCCCAGGGCGTTTCCCAGGTGCCGAAGCCCGTCTCGAGGCGGGCCAGAGCGTCTTCCAAGGCCTTCAGCTGAACCGCCGGGGCCGCTTCGGCCATCACCGTCAGCATATTCCAGCGGTTGGCCCGAGCCTCGTCGCGCACGGCGTCGCGGAGCGCATCGCCCCAAAAGATGGCCACGGCGGTGGCAACGGAATCAATCGCGTAGCGCCGGTCCCAAGCTTCGAGCTGCGCGATGGCGGGGGCCAGGCCAGCCCGGGCCGGGGCGTCCCCGGGAAGGCCCGCGTAGGCGGCAAAGAGGGGCGGTAGAAGCTCATCGAAGGCCGGTAGGGCCTCGTCATAGGCAAGGGTGACCAGGCCGTCGAGGTCCACGGCGCTCATGGGCTCGAGGAGGGCTAGGGCATGGATGCCCCGGGCGTTTTCGCTGCCGCTATCCATGTAGGGGGGATAGGCCTTTTGCCGCGGGCTATGGTCGGCGCCGGCAGCGGAGTAGGGCCAGTTGTTCGTGTTCTGCACCCAGCCCGTGGGCGGGTTAATGCTGTTCGGGCTTTCCTCGATGGTGTGCAGGCCTTGCCAGTCCGTGCTCGGGTCGCTGCCGTCCACGGGATTTAGGTAGTCCAAGTCGCTCCGGCGCTTGGGCACGAAGTTCGAATGGAGATAGGCGATGTTCCCCGCCGCATCGGCGTAGACGGTGTTGTTCGAGGAGTTGGTGTGCGATTCCATGATCTCGAGGAATTCGTCGAGGTTCTTGGCTTTGGTTCGGGCGTAGCTCTGAATCAGGGCCTTCTGCGGCGCCTCCATGAGCGCCACGGCAATCCAGCGATCCCCTTCGGCGCGCACGATGGGGCCGTGGTGCGTGCGATAGGCGGGGTAGCGCTCCTCCGAGAAGGTGCCGTCGTCCTGGCGCAGACGCACGGTGACGGTCTTCTGTTCCACGGGGCGAAGCGTATCGCCGTAGCGGTAAAACAGGCCGTCGTCCTGGCGAACGATGGTTTCTTCAAATTCGTCGATGTTGTCCACGGCGCTGGAGGTGTGCATCCAGCCAGCCGTTTCGTTGAAGCCCTGGTAAACGAAGAACTGGCCCCAGGTGGAGGCGCCATAGGCGTTCAGCCCCTCATCGCTTTTCACGTGGGCTTCGTGGCGAAAGTAGAAGGAGGTGTGGGGGTTGATGAGCAAGAGGGCGTTGCCGCTTTCGCTCTTCAACGGCGAAATGGCAAAGCCGTTGGAGCCCACGGAGGCGCTCGGTAAGCCGAGCGCTTCCCCCTGGGAGGCGACGGCGCGAATGGCGCTCCGGGCCCCCGTGCCCTGATCCCACTGGCTAAGGGGCTGGTTCTCGTAGAAGGCCGCGAGGGCCTCGGGGCGCACGCGTTCGATATCTCCGCCGATGCTGCCCTCGGAGAAGGACAGGGCCATCCAGGGCTCAAAGCGCGTGAGCACCTTCACGTCGGCATCGGGGTGGGTGGCAAGGTAGTAGTTCAGGCCGTCGGCCCAGGCGTCCATGAGGGCCTGGAGCCAGGGGGGGCTCTGGTCATATTCCTGCTTGAGTTCGTCAGGATCGATGAACAGCTTCATGCGCAGGTCGATCCAGCGGTAGTCCGGGCCGAAGGCTTCCCCGAGGCGCCCCTGGGAAAAGAGGAAGTTCCGCTCGATGCGGGGGAAGTCGTCCTCGGCCTGGGCGTACATCATGCCGAAGACCGCGTCCGCGTCCGTGGGGGCTTCGATGTGGGGAATGCCCCACTCATCCCGGGTGATCGCCACCTTCTGGGCCCGCGCGGCCCAGCGCGCTTCCTCGCCCGAGAGCGTGGGTTCGGTCGGGGGCGCATTGCCGCCACAGGCCGCCAACAGCACAGCGATACAACCAAGGACGAGGCGCTTCATAGGATCTCCCAGGGCGCGAGGAATAAAGGCCCTGACCCTACGACCCTCGCGCCTAAGCGGCAAGGGCTTAGGCCCTTGGGTGCGAGGGGCCGGGCTTAGCGCCCCTTTGCGAGGAGCAGCAGGGCCGGCAGCAGGGTGAGGTTGGCGAGGAGTGCCAGGGCCATGGAAAGGGCCGTCAGCAGGCCAAAGTAGACCGTGGGATTGAAGTTGCTGAGGCCCAGGATCGAGAAGCCTGCCATGACGGTGACGGAGGTGAAGAAAATGGCGTGGCCGATGGAGCGATGGCTACGAAGCAGCGCGGCTCGGCCGTCGCCGTCCCTGGCCACCTCCTCCCGGTAGCGGTGGATGTAGTGGATCGTGTCGTCCACGCCGATACCGATCACGATGGCCGCAATGGTGATGGTCATGAGATCCAGCGGCAGGCCGATCCAGCCCATGAGCCCAAGCACCAGCCCGGCGGCAAGCACGTTAGGCAGGAGCGCCAGGAGCCCCAGGCTGAAGGATCGGAACAGCAGCGCAAAGGTCAGGAGAATGCCTAAGCACACGGCCAAGAGGGTGTTGCGCTGGGAGTCGAAGAGGCTTTGCAGCATGTTGTTCATGAGCACAGTCATGCCCGAAAGGGTCACTCGCTCCGGGGCGATGCCCAGGGCTACCGGTAGATCCTCCTGGATGCGCCGCAGGAAGGCGTCGCGCCGCAGGCTGCGATCGCTTTCCAGCATGCGAACGGCCAGGCGGACCTGGCTCGCTTCCGTGTCCACGTAGGGCGTCAAGAGCGTGTCCTGAAAGGCCTGGGGAATGGCCCCAAGCACCAGCGTCAGCTCCGCCCCATCGAGGGGCCGGCCGTCGTTAAAATCCTTGGCCAGGGCGTGGAGCGTGCCCAGGGAGAGTACCTTGCCCGTTTCCGGTTGCGCATTCAGAAAGGCTTCGGCCTGCTCCACCAGGGCCACCCGCGCCGGCGTGACCCAGTAGCGGTCAAAGCCCTTTGAAGGCGGGTTTGCCCCCAGGGGAGGTCCCTCCGCCGAGGCCCCGCTCGGCTCGGCGAAGGGATCTCCGAACGGGTCCCCAAAGGGATCCCCGAAGGGGTCCGGGGCGGGATCGCCAAAGGGATCGTTTTGGGCAGGGGCCAGGCTAGGGAAGTCGATGAGTACATCCAGGGGCGTGGTGCCGCCGAGCTTCTGATCCACATAGCTCATGCCCTGGTAGATCTCCGTGTCCTCGGCGAAGTAGTCGAGGAAGCTGTTCTCCACGTCCAGCCGGCTGATGCCGCCGGCCGCCCCAAGGGCGAGGAGGCCGCTTGCGATCACCAGGGCGAGGGGATGGCGAGCCGTAGCGCGGCCCAGCAGCTCCACGAAGGCCGGGGTGCGGGGGGTGGTCCCCGCTCCGCCCCCGGGCAGCACGGTGACCGCCAGAGGGAAGAAGACAAAGGTCACCGCCAGGGCCAGGGCGACGCCGACGGTCATCATCCAGCCGAAGTCCACCACGGGCACGATGCCCGAGGTGACGAGGGAGCCGAAGGCCACCATGGTGGTCACGGCGGTAAAAAAGCAGGGCCAGAACTTCGAGCGCAGGGTGGCCTCGAGGCGCTCCGGAACCGATTGGGTCGGCTCGCCCGCCTCCAGCTCCCGGAAGCGGACGATGAGGTGGATTGCGAGGCTGATGCTGATAATGATCAGCAGGGAGGCGAAGTTCGAGGAAATCACCGTGATGGGCCAGCCGACGGCGCCAAGGAGGCCCACCATGAGCCCCGTGGTGAGGGCCGCATTGGCGAGGGGCAGAACCACCCAGCGCAGGGACCGAAAGAAGTAGGCCAGCGTCGCTACGAGCAGCCCGAGGACCCCCAGGCTGAAGCGCTCAAGATCACTGCGCACGAAGCGCAGCATGTCGTCGGCGATCATGGGCACGCCGGCGAGGTGGACCGTTGCGCTGCTGCGGTGTTGGGCCACGATGTCCCGTACCGCCGCGACGAGGGCCGCCTGTCGGGCGGCGGCCTGGGGCTTGTAGGCGTCGAGCGCAGCCGCGGCGGCGCGACGGGCGGCGTCTTCCTCGGGGGTCAGGCTGCGGCTTTCGGCTTCGAGGAGCCAGCGCTGACGCTCCCCAAGAAGGGCATCAAAGGTCTCATCGGGGCTCAGGGTGACCTGGAGGGCGGTGGTTTGCCCGTCGGGGCTCAGGAGGAGGTTACGAAAGAGGGGGCTCTCGAGCAGTTCCTTCTGTGCCAAGGCTCGATCGGTGGTGGGGTCCCGGAGCGTTCGCACCCCCTCACTTAAGGCATCCAAGGGGACCGGCGGCGATTTCAGCAGGGGGACGTCGAGCAGGCTTTGCACCTCCTCCACGCCGTCCACGGCTCGCAACGCCTCCACTAGGGCGCCCAGGGTCATCAGGGCGGGCGCTTCAAAGAGCGGCGTGTCCGGCTCATAGGTGACGACGAGAAATTCCCCGCTGCCATAGCGGGCATTCATGGCGCGCCAGGTGGCCAGCGCCGGGTCCGTTTCCACCACGAGGGAGTCCGACGAGGCGTCGATGCGGAACTGCTGCCCCCCAAGGGCTGCGAGGAGAACGGCCCCCAAGAGCAGCAGGGCAAGGCCCCGGGGATGGCTGATAAGGAAGCGGGCAATGGCGTGGGGCATGGGGTCTGGCTCCGAAGGGCTTGCTGCGCGCCCAGGACCGGTAGAGCATAGCAAGGAAAGCCGCCGCCCCTCACGAGGGCTCAGGAAACCCCATGCTATTTCCGAATTGCGAAGTGCGCGCCTGCCCCGATGAAACGACCCTTCGGACCTTCCTTGAGGGGCATCGGGAGCCTATGCGCCTGGCCGTGCTCGACCGCCATGGCACCCCGCAAATCGCGACGCTGTGGTTTCGTTATGAAGCCGGCGCCCTCTGGGGCGTCAGCCACGCGGAGGCCTGGCTGACCCGGCGCCTGCAACGCGCGCCGAAGGTGGGCTTCGAGATTTCCACGGGCCTCGCCCCCTACCGAGGGCTCCGGGGCCAGGGGACCGTCACCCTCCTTCCGGAAGCGGGAGGTGCGCAGCTTGATCACCTGCTGGCCCGCTACGGCATCGGGGATCAGTCCCGGCTCGCCCGGTGGCTCCAGGGGCGCCGGGATGAGGAGTGGGCGCTACGTCTGGCGCCGAGCAAAGCCACCTTCTGGGATTACGCCCCCCGCATGACGGAGCCCCGGGCCCATGGCTGACATCCACCCCTTCCCCAAGGAATTGCTGGCCCGCCTTGAGCCCTTCGAGGGCAGCTTTCACGCCCATAAACTTGCGGCGGCGGGCGCTGACGTACTGCTGGCGAGCTACGCCGCCGGGGAGCACATCCCGGCCCACGATCACCCCACGGAAAACTGGGGCGTGGTGCTCACGGGCTGCCTGGGTTTGACCTGTGGGGCGGCGCCGGAGCGACTATATGCCCCGGGGGCGTGGTACCACCTCGCGCCGGGGCAGGCGCATGAGGCGCGCTTCCCGGAGGCCACCACCATGCTCGAGTTTTGGTTCCATCCCGCGGGCAGGGGGTGAACGGCGTTCTAGCCGTGGGGAAGAAGCCGGGCCTTGAGGGTTTCAAGCTCATCCGCATCCTCGATGGCGAGATCCTCCCGCCAGCGATGAATGCGGGGAAAGCGCAGGGCCATGCCGGCTTTTCGCCGGGGCGCCGCATGGGCGCTGTCGAAGGCGAGCTCAAAGACCAGCGCTGGGGTCACGGAGCGCACGGGGCCGAAGCGTTCCTTGGTATGGCGCCGAATCCAGTGATCGAGGCGTTCAAGGGTCGCCTCATCCAGCCCTGAATAGGCCTTGGCGAGGGGCACGAGGGTTCCCTGATCCCACACTGCGAAGGTGAAATCCGTGTAGAGGTTCGCCCGACGGCCATGCCCGGGCTGGGCATAGAGCAAGATGGCGTCCACCGTTTCCGGATCAAGCTTCCACTTCCACCAGCTTTGGTGACGCCTACCGCTTTCATAGGCGCTGTCTTCGTGCTTCAGCATTAACCCTTCCGCGGCTTGGCTGCGTGCGTCGGCGCGCAGGGCTGCAAGGCTTTCCCAACTGCGGTTGTCCAGCTGGGGGGAAAGCATGAGGCCCTGCGCAGGGGCAGGGGCAGGGGCAGGGGCTAGCAGGGCCTCGAGGTGCTGGCGGCGCTGGGCGAGGGGCTGGGAACGGAGATCCTCGCCGTGCCGTTCGAGAAGGTCGTAGACCATAAAGCGTACGGGGACCGCGCGCTGAAGCGCCGCGGTCACGCGCTTGCGCTGCAGTCGTCGACTCAGTTCCACGAAGGGGCCGGGGCCGTCCTCGGCCCAGGCCAGGAGCTCCCCATCGAGGACCGTGCCCTCCGGTAGGCCATCCGCCGCGGCCGCCAGCTCGGGAAAGCGATCTTCTAAGCGATCCCGGCCCCGGGACCAGAGCGCCGTCTTGCCCTCTCGGCGTACCAGTTGGCAGCGCACCCCATCCCATTTCCATTCCGCCAGCACCGCCGTGGAGGGGTGCGGGGGAAGCGCCCCGTCCCGAAGGGGTTGGGCGAGGCAGAAGGGGTAGGGCGCTGCCCAGTTCAGCGTGGCGTTGTGCGGATCGACCAGCGCTTCGAACGCCGCCGCGGAGGGGATCTGGGGGCTCATCCAGCGATGCTGAAGCACGGCGGGGTCGAGCCCAAAGGCCTGGCCTAGGGCCCGAAGCGTGAGCCCTTCCCCCACGCCAACGCGAAGCCCCCCGGTGATGAGCTTGTTTAGCCAGAGTCGCGGGCCCTGGGGGTAAGCTTTCCACAGGGCAAGGAGGGTGTGCTTCCGCGTTTCGGCGCTGGCGCCGCGAAGGGGCGCGAGGGTTTCTTCCAGCAGGGCCTGGAGGCTTGTCGCCGGGGCAATGGTGCCCGCTGGCGGCGGCGGAAGCACGAGGGCGAGGGTTTCGGCGAGGTCGCCCACATGAGCATAGGTGGCTTCGAGGACGGCTTCGGAAAGGCCCGTCGCCTCCCCCAGCCAGCGCCGCAGCTCCGGGCCGGTTGCAATGCGCTGGGGCCGGCGCCCCGTCAGCAGATGCAGCGCCCAGGCCGCATCCTCCGCCGGTGCCCCTTTAAAGTAGGCCGTCAGCAATTCGAGCTTGCGCCCAGTGGAGCGGGCCCGCTCCAGAGCCGTGAGCAGCGCGGCGAAGGCGTTCACCCGTCCTCCGTCTCTCCGTAGGGCGTGGCCAGGGCCTGGGCCTCGATGCCCAGGCCTTGCAGGTGGGCCAGGAGCGCATCGGTGTGGCCATGGGTGGCCAGCACACGTTTTGCCCCGCTGTCTTCGACGGTCCGCAGGAGCCCGGGCCAGTCCGCGTGATCGGAAAGCACAAAGCCCTCGTCATAGCCCTTTCGCCGTCGCGTTCCCCGCACCTGCATCCACCCCGAAGCAAAGCCCGTGCTGGCGCCGCGAAAGCGCTTGGCCCACTTCGACCCTGCGGCGGAGGGGGGCGCGAGGATGAGCCGCCCCGCCCCGCGATCACTCCGGGGCATCTCGCTCACCGGGACCGTGGGGATCATGGTGACCCCCGCATCCCGGTAGATCCGGGTCAGTCCGTCGATGGCGCCATGTAGCCACACCGGCTCCCGGCTGAAGGCGTTCAGCCCGGCAAGGATGCGCTGGGCCTTCCCCAGGGCGTAGGTATAGAGCACCGCGGGCCGGTCTTCGGCAGCGCAGCGCTGCCACCAAGCGTAGATTTCCGCCACCACCGTATCCGGGTTAGGCCATTGATAGATGGGATAGGCGAAGGTGGCTTCCGTCACCAGCACGTCGCAGGGCACGGGCTCGAAGGGGGCGCAGGTGGGGTCCGGTTCTCGCTTGAAATCTCCCGTGACCACCCAGACCTCATCGCCCCGCTGCACCCGAATCTGGGCCGAACCCAGGATGTGCCCCGCGGGATGGAAGGAGACGGTGACAGGGCCGAAGGATCGGCGCTCGCCGTAGGGAACGCCTTCCACGGGGCTGTACTGCCCGAGGCGCTTTCGCAGGATGGGCACCCCGGGGGCTGCGGTCCAATAGTGGCCCATGCCGTTGCGGGCGTGATCGCCGTGGCCGTGGGTGATGATGGCGCGATCCACCTTGCGCCAGGGGTCGATGGTGAAGTCCCCGTCCGGGCACTGCAGGCCCCGGTCCGTGAGGGTGAGTAGGGGGGT
>JAYOYG010000040.1:0-4099 GCA_038153445.1 Pseudomonadales bacterium | reverse complement strand
GAGGCCGGGGTGCTGCGCCGGGCCACGCGCTGGGGCTACTACGATCGCGCCGAGGGCGAGGAGGATCGGCGCTGGCTTTGGCTGGTGAGCACGCGGCTTCACGATCGCTTCGAGGACCGGGCCGCCAAGGTTCTGATGCAGGACGGTGTGCGGGCAACGTTGCGCTACGAAGATTTGGGAAGCGTTCTCTATTACCTCCAGCGCGTCACCATTCCCGCGAATGTTGTCCCCATTTTCCACCCCAGGCCCTGGCGCTGGCCCTCGGGGGATCGTTTTACCGACTACCCCGTCGATGAGGCGCGCCTCAGCGAGGCCGGCGAGGCGCTCTGCGCAGCCCTGGCGCAGACCCCGGAAGCCCTCACCTTTGATGCCTTGCTGGAGCAAACGGCAGGGGCCACGCTCGATGCGCTGCGCGAGCCCATCGCCGATATGCAAAGCCCCTGGTATGCCTTCTGGGAGCTTGGGGAGCCCGGGCGCTTTGGCCGCTACGGCGAAGCGGGCAATCGCTTCGGCCGGGCGGCCACTTTCCCCTGCGGCACGGATCGGTGCCAGCTGTTGGACGACGATCCAATCTATGCAGCCTTCGCCGCAGCCCAGCATCGCCTGGCGCTGCTGGCCACCATGCGCGGCATCCTGGTGCTTCAGCGCGATCGCGGCGGCGCCGCGCCGTGAGGCTTGTGCTCCTGGGGATCGCGCTGCTTTCCCTCGGCGCCTGCGTTGCCTCGCCTCCTCTTGATGTGGTTTCGGAAAATCAGGGCAGCCGCATTCGCCATCTGGTGCTGCATTTCACCGCCGAGCCCTTTGATCGGTCCCTGGCCCTGTTGACCCGCGCCGATACGGGCGCCGTCAGCGCCCATTACCTTGTCCCCGACCTCAACGATCCCACCTTTTCCGGCACCAGCGGCCGGCCCCTGCGCCTCGTCGCTGAGGATCGCCGGGCCTGGCATGCGGGCCGAAGCGTCTGGGCCGGGGAGACGGCCTTGAACAACTCGTCCATCGGCATCGAAATCGTGAACGAATCGACCTGCGATCATCGGCTTGTCGAGCCCCTTCCGGGGCCCGAGGCGGATCGCTGCCGCTATCTACCCTTTTCCGAGGCGCAGCTCGCCGAGGTCATCGCGCTGACCCAGGAGATCCTAGCGCGCCATCCCGATATCCCCCCGGAGCGGGTGGTGGGCCACGCGGATATTGCGCCCACGCGTAAGGTCGATCCGGGCCCCTTTTTTCCCTGGAAGCGCCTGCACGAGGCCGGCGTGGGGCCCTGGTATGAGGCAGACAGCTTCGAGGCCTGGCGGTCTTGGCTTCAGGACACGCCTTTGCCCCTGGCCACGCGGCAGGCGGCGTTGGCCGCCTGGGGCTTTGAGCTCACTTCCACGGGGCGCCTCGATGTCGATACGCGCTACGCCCTGCGGGCCTTCCAGCTCCACTTTCGCCCCGAGCCCCTGACCTACGCCTTCGACGAGGAGACCACGGCGATCCTCTTTGCGCTCCTCGAGCGTTACCGCCCCAAGGCCCTCGCCGAACTGGCCCTTCCCGAGCCCCCGCCGGGCCTTGCGGAGCCCTTGCGCGACACCGACTCCCCACCCTAGGCTCTAGCCTCTTGGGAGAGGAGTGACGGGCATGGCAGATTTCGATTTAGTGCTCCGCGGCGGTACCGTCGCCGACGGAACGGGGGCAGCGCTCCGGGAAGCCGACGTGGCAGTGAAGGACGGTCTCATTGCTGCCGTGGGCGGACGGATTGGCCAGGGCGCGGAGGAGATCGATGCCCGCGGCCTGCTCGTCACCCCGGGCTTTGTGGATGTGCACACCCATTACGACGGCCAGGCCACCTGGGATGACCGCCTCACCCCCTCCTCGAACCATGGCGTCACCACAGCGGTGATGGGCAACTGCGGCGTGGGCTTTGCCCCCTGCCGCCCAGAAGATCACGACACCCTCGTCCGCTTGATGGAAGGGGTGGAGGACATCCCCGGGGTGGTACTCACGGAAGGGCTGTCCTGGAATTGGGAAAGCTTTCCCGATTTTCTAGAAGCGCTGGAAGCGCGGGACCATGACATCGACTTTGCGGCCCAGCTGCCCCACGCGGCGCTACGGGTTTATGTCATGGGGGAACGGGGAGCGCGCCGCGAGCCCGCCACCGCCGCCGACATCCAGGCCATGGCCCAGCTGACCCGGGAGGCCATGGCCGCCGGGGCCCTGGGCTTCAGCACCTCCCGTACCTTGAATCACCAAACGGCGGACGGCGATCCCACGCCGACCTTGACCGCGGCGGAGGACGAACTCATGGCCATCGCCCTGGCCATGAAGACCGAGGGCAAGGGCGTGCTTCAGTTTGTCTCCGACTTCCAGAACCCTGGGGAAGAGATGGCCATGCTTCGCCGATTGGTCGAGCAGTCCGGCCGGCCCCTCTCCCTGTCCCTAGCGCAAACGGAAGGAGCCCCGGAAGGCTATCGGAAACTCCTGGGCTGGCTTGAAGGCATGGCGCAGGCGGGCCTTCCCGTACGCGGCCAGGTGGCGAATCGCCCCGTGGGCCTCATGCTCGGCCTCGATGCCACCCTTAACCCCTTCGTCGCACACCCGAGCTTTCAGGCGCTCCAGGCTCTGCCCCTGGCAGAGAAGGTGGCTCGGCTTCGGGATCCGGCACTCCGGGCCACCCTGCTGGGGGAGGCGCCCCAGGCCGATCACCCCTTCATGCAGGCGGTGCTGTCGAACTTCGAGAAGATGTTTGTGCTCGGCGATCCGCCGGATTACGAACAGGACCCGAGCCAATCCCTTGGGGCCCGCGCCCGGCGCCTGGGCGTCGAGCCCGCGGCCCTGGCCTACGACCTCATGCTCGAGGACGAAGGCCGGGCCATGCTCTATTTCCCGTTCCTGAACTACGCGCAGAACGATCTCGATGCGGTGCTCGAAATGATGGAGCACGCCCAGACGATCCTCGGGCTTGGGGATGGGGGCGCCCATCTGGGCACCATCTGCGATGCCAGCTTTACCACCCACATGCTGACCCACTGGGCCCGGGATCGGCGGCGAGGTCGCAAGCTTCCCGTGGAAACGGTGGTGCAGTGGCATAGCCGCGATACGGCTCAGGCCATGGGGCTCTTCGATCGGGGCGTGCTGAAGCCCGGCTATCGGGCGGATCTCAACATCATTGATTTCGACCGGCTGCGGCTGCGTCCACCGCGCATGCAGCGCGATTTGCCTGCCGGCGGCCAGCGGCTCATGCAGGACGCTGAAGGCTATCGCTACGCCATCGTGGCTGGTCAGGTGACCTACCGAGATGGTGTGGCTACGGGGGCGCTTCCGGGACGCCTCGTACGGGGGGCTCAGCCTGCCCCGGGCTGAGCATTGAGAGCACGGGCATGCATACCGATCGCCTTATGGCGGCGGTGGAAGAAGACCTCGAGCGGGCGGTCAAGCTACTGCGCGCCGGGGAGCTCGTGGCCTTCCCTACGGAAACGGTTTACGGCCTCGGCGCCGATGGCTTAAGCAATTCTGCGGTGGCGCGAATCTACACCGCGAAGGGGCGGCCCCAGGACAATCCGGTGATTTTGCACGTGGCGAGTCTGGCGGCGGCGGAGGGGCTGTATCAGCCGACGCCCTGGCAGGCGGAGGCGCTAGAGCGCTTGGCAAAGGCCTTTTGGCCTGGCCCCCTGACCGTGGTGCTGCCGAAAACGGATCGGGTGCCAGGGCGGGTGAGCGCTGGCGGGGACAGCGTCGCCTTACGGGTTCCGAATCACCCCGTGGCCCTGGCGCTCCTGGCGGCGGTGGGGCGTCCCTTAGCGGCGCCTTCAGCGAATCGCTCCGGTCGCCCGAGCCCTACCACGGCGGATCACGTACTGCGCACTCTCGATGGACGCATCGCCGCGGTGCTCGATGGGGGCGCTGCGCCCGTTGGCTATGAATCGACGGTGCTGTCCCTGCTGGGGGATGCGCCGCGTATTTTGCGCCCCGGGGCCCTGGCCTCGGAGGCCTTAAGCACTGTGCTGGGCGTGCCCGTGCCATCGCCTTCCGGGGAAGAGAAAGCCTCGGCGGATAACCAGGACCTGCCTGCCCTTGCGCCAGGCATGCGCCATCGTCACTACGCGCCGGAGTCCGTGAC
>JAYOYG010000039.1:7659-20368 GCA_038153445.1 Pseudomonadales bacterium | reverse complement strand
CCAGCACCTCAGGTAATTGCTCAAGGGCGCCGTAGCCCAAGCGAAGAAGACGGGGAAAACTTAAGGCGTACGCCATGGCACCACTCCAGGCCTGGCCCCCGGGGGCCAATGATTAGGCGAGGGCGCGTTGGCGGATCGAGCGAATATTCCAAAGATGAGCCGCTGCCACCAACATCACCCCAGGCAGAGTGAGATTGTGCGCGTGGTCGAGGTCGTGGACCAGGGGGCGGAGATCGTAGCCCATGAGCAGGAGTCCCACTGCGCCGAGCGCCGGAATGAAAATCACCCCGTGGCGCCGAAAGCCCTGCCAGAAACCAAGCGCGGATAGCGGTAAGGCCACGAAGAAGAAAATGCTGTGAACAAGCTCGTCACTGCCTTCGGACACAAAGAGGAACGGCGTAAAGGACACGAGCAGAGGCACCGTCAGGCAATGCAGCACGCAGAGCCCGGATAGCACGATGGCAGCGAGATCGACTTTCTTGAAGGCCACAGGGTGCGCTCCGATGAGGACGGAGCAGATGCTATAACATAACAGTAAGCCGTGCTAGCCCTTCCTCCTGGCGGACCTAGGAAATTCATTATTTAACATAATATGTATTATGCGCAGTTATCCGTGCGGGTTAGAAAGAGGCGCCCCTAGGCGTCCTTGAAGCCCAGGGCCTCCTTCACCGCTGCCAGCGCCATCTCCTCCGTCGTCTCTGGCGTTAAAACCACGGCGGATGCCCCGGGCAGCGGAACTTTTGCACGCAGCTGCGCGTGCAGAACAGCTTCATCGGCATCGGAGGGATCGCTTGCGGCGCTTTCCCTCGCGCGAACCCGCTCCCGAAGAACGGCCTCCGGGGCCTCGCAGCGTACGAGCACCGTCGGCACCTTGTGGGTTTCACCGAGGGCTTCGAAGCGCTTCAGCGCGTCCGCGCTTAAGAACGTGGCATCCACCAGCACCGCAAAGCCGCTTTTAAGATGCTGTTGCGTGAGTTCGCGAAGCCGTTCATAGGTGCGTTCGCTCATCTCCGGGCTGTAGCGCGCGGCACGCTCCTGCGCATTCGCGGGCCGCGCCTCTGGCGGGAGCCCCAAAAGCCGTTTTCGTTCGATATCGCTCCGTAGGCATAGCGCGCCCAGCGCCGGGCCGAGCCGTTGCCCCCAGTGGGATTTTCCGCTCCCGGACAGGCCTTGCAGGAGCACCAGCGCCGGCGTGGACAGCGACGCCTCCGCAAGCGCCACCTGGGCTTCCAAGCGGGCTATGCAGTCCTCCCGGGCCTCTCGCGCGGCCTGGGCGAGATCGAGGGCCGCGACCTTGGCGCGCACCAGCGCGCGGTAGCGCACGTAATACGGCAGTACGGCGATGCCGTCGTGGTCTCCCGAGCCATCGAGCCACCCCTGGAGCACGCTAAAGGCTTCCCGGTGGGCCCCGCGAGCCCGTAAGTCCATGAAAATAAAGGCTAAATCGCTGACCGTGTCGATCCACCGGAGCTGGGGAGAAAAGTCAATACAATCAAAGGCTTGGATGGTGTTTTGGTAGACGCAGAGATTCTTAAGATGCAGATCCCCGTGGCCTTCGCGAATAAACCCCTGGGTGAGTCGGCCTTGGAAGCGTGAGGAGAGGGCTGCGCCCTCCTCCAGGCTTTGCTGCTCCAGCGCGGCCAGGCGCGCCGCGCCGTTTTCAAGATAAGCCACCTTGGGCCAAAGATGGAAAAAGTTCGCCGCCACGGGTTTCTGCACCGCATCGACCGTTCCCCAGGGGCTGCCCTCGCGCGCGCGTTCGAAGCCCGCCTGGCGGGCCGCCCAGTGGGCGCCAAAGGCGCGGAGTGCTTCCGGGGTCAGCGCGCCCTGGCCCAGGCGCTCATCAAGTTGCGCCCCTTGGGGAAAGCGCGCCATGAGCACGGCAAACTCCTCCCCGTCCTCGAGATTGTCGACGATTTCAAAGGCCTCACCGCTTTGCCGAAAGGCCACCACCGCTTTGTAGAGACCGGGGGCAAAGCGGCCGTTTAGGCGTAGCTCTTCCTCGCAGCAGGCGCGGCGGCGACTGAGGGTGGAGAAGTCGAGAAAGCCGAAGTTCACGGGCTTTTTGATCTTCAGGGCGTAGTGTTCGCTCAGCAGCACCCACGCGCTGTGGGTGGTGATGCGCGTGAGCCCCTCGCAGGGCTCGAAGGGCCAGCGGTTGGGATGGGTCTCAAGGTGCGCCACCAGGGCTTCGCCGATGCCAGTCATTCCCGCGCCTGTCCTTTGCCTTCGGCCTCTTGGTTCTGCCTTCGCCCAGGGTACACTTAAGGCGTTCCGTTTAGGGGAGTTTGTCCATGTTCAAAGGCGTCGGGCGCGGGTGTGCGGCCATAGCCCTGCTGCTGTTGGCTTTCGGGGCCAACGCTGCGGAGGTGCGGCGCTTGAAATGGACCGAGCTCATTCCTGCGCACCTGGCCGCCATGCCCCTGACGCCGTCGGCCATTGATCATGCGAGCCCCGATCCCATGGCCCAGCCTACCCCCTGGGGCGCCCTTGCCATGAGCGAACTCGTGGTCCCGGAGCTAGACGCGACTCGGGTGCGCATTCCCGGCTTTATCGTGCCCCTGAACATTACCCGGGACCAAACGGTAGACGAGTTCCTCCTTGTGCCCTACTTCGGCGCCTGCGTGCACGTGCCGCCGCCTCCGGCCAATCAGATTATCTACGTAACGACCTCCCCGGGCTTGGCCGCGGATCGGATCTACGAAGCCTGGGAGGTGGAAGGGGTGCTGCGGACGGCTGCCGTGGATAGCGCCATGGCCCAGGCGGCCTATCAAATCGAAGCCGATTCCGTTGCGCTCTACGGAGGTGGACCATGACGAGCCCCCAGCACCACGATCACGAGGCCTGCGTCGCGTCCGCACTGGCGGCGGCGGAGCGCATCTGTACCCTGAAAAAGGCGCGGCTGACGCCCAATCGCCGTCGCGTGCTCGAGCTGATCTGGGGCTCCCACGATGTGGTGGGCGCCTACGATTTGCTGGCGGCGCTCCAAAAGGAAGATCCGGCGGCTAAGCCCCCCACCGTTTATCGAGCCCTCGAGTTTCTGCTCGAGCTGGGGCTCATCCATCGCATCGAATCGGCCAACGGCTTTACGCGCTGCGAAGCCCCGGAGGGGGCCCACGTCTGCCAGTTCCTGATCTGCGATGAGTGTGGGCTGGTTGAGGAGCTGCATTCTTCCAAGCTGGCTTCCGCTCTTGAGGCTCAGGCGGAAGACGCGGGCTTTGAGCCGACCTTTCAAACCGTTGAGGTGCGGGGTCGCTGCCGCGGCTGCGTGTCTGCTTAACAAGGAATTCCCATGAAATTGGCCCGTTTTCGCCCTGCCGGTGAAGAAAACGCTGAGCTCGGCGTCCTCCTGGGAGAGCCCCTTGATGCCTTCGTGCCCTTTGCTGTTCTGGAGGCCGCGCTTCCCAGGGGCGACGCCCCGAAGGATCTTCGAGCTTGCTTGGCCTGGTCCTCGGCCGAGCGTAAGGCCGTGGCCGAGGCCGCTGCAGCGGCCCCGGCGCTTCCCCTCAGCGAAGGCACCCTCCTCGCCCCCCTGAAGCCTGAGAAATGCCTCGCCATTGGGCTGAACTACAAGGCCCATGCGGAGGAGTTCGGGGGGACCGTAGCCCCCTGCCCTACGGTGTTTACGAAGCAGGTGAGCTGCATCACGGGGCCTTTTGCGCCGATCCATCGACCGCGGGTCTCCGAGGCCCTCGATTACGAGGGGGAAATGGTGCTCGTTATTGGTCAGCGCTGCCGTCACGTGCCGGAAGCTCGAGCTCTGGAGGTGGTGGGGGCCTATTGCGTCGGCAACGACGTGAGCGTCCGGGATTGGCAGCTGCAGACCCCCCAGTTCACCATGGGCAAGTCCTTCGATACCCATGGCCCGGTAGGTCCCTACCTGACCACGGCGGACGAGATCAACGATCCTCAGGCGCTGAACCTTCAGACCTGGGTGAACGGCGAACTGCGGCAGGAAAGCAGCACGGCGCTCATGATCTTCTCCTGCGCCCAGCTCATCGCCCATTTGTCCACGGCCTTCACCTTAGAACCGGGGGACATGATCTTTACGGGCACCCCCGCGGGTATTGGTCATGCCATGAAGCCGCCGGCCTACCTTAAGGTCGGGGATCGGGTGCGCGTGGCCGTGGAGGGCCTCGGAGAAATCGAGAACGTGGTGGTGGCGGAGCCCGAGACCACGGCCCTGCCCTTCCCCGCTGCCTAGGTCCTAGGCCGCTTCCGCCTTCAGGGAGAAGGCCTCCGCGAGGCGCTGGTAGCTGAGCTCCCGCTGCTCATGCTCGG
This sequence comes from Pseudomonadales bacterium, assembly GCA_038153445.1. Taxonomy (GTDB): domain Bacteria; phylum Pseudomonadota; class Gammaproteobacteria; order Pseudomonadales; family Azotimanducaceae; genus Salivita. The sequence continues at coordinate 16,087 of JAYOYG010000039.1, read as the reverse complement.
GAGTGATGGTGATTACGCTGCAGTGATCGGCCCCCGTCTCTTCGAGCAGCACGCTTAAGCGGCTGCGGACCACGCCTGGCGTTCCGGCGATGGCATGGGCGCCACCGGCGAGGCTATCGCTGCCCAAAATGCGCTCCGCTTCTTCGATGGTCGGCCAGGGGCCGGCCTCCCCCCGCATCAGCCGTTGGCGCCAGAGATCTCGGCAGCGCGCCAGGGCCGCCGCTTCCCGCGCCGTATCGGCGCAAAGGGCAAACACCCCTAGGGAGCTGTAGGGCGCGGCCAGCGTCGGTGAAGGCCGGAAGCGGTCCCGGTAGAGCTTCAAGATCGCCGCGGCGTGGTCCGGGGCGATGAAGTGGGCGAAGGCAAAGCGCAGCCCGAGGTGTGCCGCGAGCTGGGCGCTTTGATCCGTGGAGCCCAGCAGCCAAAGTTCCGGCGCCGACGGGGTTTTAGGCCCACAGGGCACGGTGCTCAGGGCTTGGGTGTGGGGCGTGCCATCGGTGAGCCAGGCCTGGAGGTCAGCGACCTTCGCCGCGAAGTAGTCTGCGCCCACGGCATTGCCGTAGCCCAGGGCCGCGATGGTGTGTCCATCGGCGCCCGGTGCTCGACCGATCCCGAGATCGATACGACCGGGAAAAAGCGCCTCAAGGACGCGGAACTGCTCTGCCACCTTGAAGGGCGAGTAATGCATGAGCATGACGCCGCCGGTCCCTACCCGAAGGGTGGAGGTGGCGCTGGCGATGCGGGCGGTGAGAATTTCCGGGGCGGGGCCCGCGAGGGCTTGCCCCCCGTGGTGTTCTGCGAGCCAGTAGCGATCAAAGCCAAGGGCTTCAACGTGCTGGGCGAGGCGCACGGATTCTCCGAGCGCCTCGACCGGCGTGCTCCCCGGTCGAACCGGGGTTTGGTCCAATACGCCGAAGCGCATGGCAGCGTGGGGCCCTTAGAGCCCCAGAACCAGCTTCGCCATGATGTTGCGCTGCACTTCGTTAGACCCCGCATAGATGGAGGCCTTGCGAATGTTGAAGTGATGCAGCGGCGCCTTGGCAGAGGTCCAGTCGTAGACCGGCTCTTCGTTCATCCCTGCGCTCGGGTCCGGGTGGTGGAAGGGAATGCCCTGGGCCCCCACCGTTTCCAGCGCGAGCTCGGCCACCTGCTGCTGGAGCTCCGTGCCCCGGCACTTCAGCATGGAGGATTCCGGCCCCACGTTTTGTCCAGAGGACAGGGCGCTCAAGATTCGCAGCTCCGTGAACTCCATGGCGCGGATAGCGATTTCCGTGTCCGCCAGCTTGCGCTGGTAGCCCGGATCGGCGGCGAGGGGCTCGCCACTGGCCTCCAGCTGGCTGGCATAGCTGCGGATGCGGTCGAGCTTCGCGAGCAGCGCCGGTGCGTAGGCATTGCCGCGCTCGAACTCAAGGAGGTACTTGGCGTAGGTCCAGCCCTTCCCTTCTTCCCCGATCAAGTTTTCCGCCGGGACCTTCACGTTCTCGAAGAAGACCGTGTTGATCTCCTGGTGCCCCGGGGGCGGGTTATCGATGGTGACAATGGGGTTCACCGTGATGCCTTCGCTCTTCATGTCGATGAGGAGGAAGGAAATCCCATCCTGGCGCTTCTCCTCCTTCGAGGTGCGCACGAGGCAGAAGATCATGTCGGCGTGCTGGCCCAGGGTGGTCCAGGTTTTCGTGCCGTTGACGATGTAGTGATCGCCGTCGCGCTTGGCCGTGGTCCCGAGGGAGGCAAGGTCCGAGCCGGAGCCGGGCTCGGAATAGCCCTGGCACCACCACACCTTGGAGTCCCGGATATCGGGGAGGTACTTCTCCTTCTGCGCCTGGGAGCCGTACTTCATGATCACCGGCGCCACCATGGTGACCCCAAAGGGCAGCACCCGCGGGGCGCTGGCTTTGGACATCTCAAGGTCGAAGATGTACTTCTGGGTAGCCGTCCAGCTCGGACCGCCCCACTCCGCGGGCCAGTTCGGCACGGCCCAGCCTTTCTTGGCGAGGCGCTGCTGCCATTCAATCTGAAGGGTCTTGGACAGGTGCCCAGTGGGGCTGCGCTGCAGCACTTCCCGCATGTCTGGCGTGAGGTTTTCGTCGATGAAGGCCTTAACCTCAGCCTGGAAGGCGAGATCCTCGGCGGAGAACTCAACGTTCATAGGTGCTCCCTCGTGGTTAATCACAGCGGTGCCCGCTCACCCCGAGTATACGCAGCGATTTCCTCCTTTGCATTGCCTTGACCACCGCTTTTTCCCGGGCTAAAAGCTTAAAAAAGACGCGCATCGCGTCCGGGGGAGAAAAGCATGGCAGAGCAGGCACCGGGGGCCGGCGCTTCGGCGCAGGGTGATGAGCAGTTCGGGCCCGTTTATCGATGGTATGCGCTGGGGCTGCTTTTCATCGTTTACATCTTTAACTTCATCGATCGCCAAATCCTTGGCATTTTGGCCCAGCCCATTAAGGAAGATTTGGGCCTTTCCGATACGCAGATGGGGTTCATGGGGGGCATCGCCTTTGCCCTCTTCTACACCTTTCTAGGCATACCCATAGCGCGCCTCGCGGATCGGGGCGTGCGCCGCAACATCCTTGCCGTGTGCCTGACCATCTGGAGCGGTATGACTGCCCTCTGCGGCCTCGCGGGAAGCTTTATCCAGCTCCTGGCCTGCCGCATCGGCGTTGCGGTAGGTGAGGCTGGGGGCAGCCCACCGTCCCACTCCATGATTTCCGATATCTTCCCCGCCGATCGCCGCGCCACGGCCCTGGGGATCTACGCCCTGGGCATTCCCGTGGGCACCATGCTGGGGAATCTTCTCGGGGGCTGGATCAACGACGCCTTTGACTGGCGTACGGCCTTTTTCCTCGTGGGCATGCCCGGGGTGGGGCTGGCGCTTTTGGTGCGCTTTACGCTCCGGGAGCCGGTGCGCGGTGCCTCCGATGCCAAGCCCGCGGTGACGGAGGCGCCGAAGGCTGAAACGGCCCTGCCCCCGGTGAAGGAGGTTTTTCTGGCCCTCTGGGCGCGAAAAAGTTTCCGCTACATGGCCATTGGCGGCGGGCTCCATGCTTTTGTCGGCTATGGTGTGGGCTACTGGATCCCCGCCTTCTTCATGCGCACCCACGATTTCACCAGCACGGATATTGGGACGGCGCTGTTTTGGCTCGGCATTCCGGGGATGGCCGGGACTTTCCTTGGGGGGCTGCTCGGGGATCGCTTCGCGAAGCGGGACGTGCGCTGGTACGTGTGGCTACCGGGCCTCGCCACGCTCATTTCCGTGCCCTTTGCCTACTACGTGTACACCCATGAGGACCCTTGGTTCGGCCTTTGGGTTTACGCCATCCCCACCTTCCTGGGGTCTTACTACCTGGGCCCGACCTTCTCCCTGGCCCAGAGCCTTGTGGGGCTACGCATGCGCGCGCTTGCTGCGAGCATTCTGCTCTTCATTCTGAATCTCATCGGTCTCGGCCTTGGGCCCCAGTTCGTGGGCATCATGAGTGACGTGCTGCGGTCGAGCTACGGCGAGGGATCGCTGCAAATGGCCCTGGTGATCGTGCTGATCTTCAACGTGCTGTCCACGGCGAGCTACCTCCTCGCGGGGCGAACCCTCAAGGCGGATCTTGCTCGGGCGCACGAACTGTCCTAGGAGGCGGATTGATCGAGGGTCCTGGGAGCGGTCGGGGAGGACGTTCGGAGGGATCTAAAAAGGGGAGGACGGCCTGGGCCGCCTCCCCTTTTTTGTCGTCTTAGTGGCCAGCCTTGGCCAGCGATAGGCCCGTCATCCAGCCGCACAGCAGACCAAACACGGTGTACACCGCGTATTGTCCCGTCCACCAGCCTAAGGCAATGCCGGCGCCGAGGCCGATTCCGGTCCACAGTAGAGCGGAAGCGCCGCCCTTTCCTTCACTGGCCATCCACGTTCTCCCAATTGCGGGGCAGCCCCTGCTGCCCACCGGTTAGGCGCTTTGGAAAGCGCAATTCAAAGACCTAAGCCAAAAGGGCTCGGCCCACCACCTTCAGCGCGAGGGTCTCCTCGGCGCCTTCAAAGATCGACAGCACGCGCGCATCGACAAAGTAGCGCGAGACGGCCGTCTCTTCCGCGTAGCCCATGCCCCCGTGAAGCTGCAAGGCTTCACGGCAAACCGTCTCCGCGGCGCGGCAGGCGTAAAGTTTAACGAGGCTCGCCTCCATTTGCCCTTCCCCGGCATCGAGCAGCTTGCCCACTTCCAGGGTCAGCATGCGGGCGCTTTGCAGGGCCATGGCCATGCGCGCCAGCTTGACCTTGCTGAGGCCGTAGCGGCTGACGCTTTGCCCGAAGACCGTGCGGTCCTCGCTGTAGCGCAGGGCCGCTTCGAAGGCGGCCTCCATGAGGCCCGTGGCGCGGGCGGCGGTTTGAATCCGGCCGCCGGAGAAGCCCCGCATCTGGTAGTAGAAGCCCTTGCCGAGGCCCTCCTCCCCGCCCAGCACGTGGCTATCGGGCACAAAGAAGTCGTCGTAGAACATTTCGTAGGAATGCATGCCTCGGTAGCCCAAGGTGGCAATTGCGCGCCCGCTCATTTCCCCACCGCCGGGGCTGCGGTGAGCGAACTCGTGGGCATTCGTGCTGGGCTTCTCTACGAGGAAAAGGGATAGGCCCCGGTGCCCGGCCTTCGGGTCCGGGTCCGTGCGGGCCAGTACGAGGATTAGCTCGGCTTTTCCGGCAAAGGTGCACCAGGTTTTGGCCCCGTTTAAGCGCCAGCCGCCTTCGCAGCGGGTGGCTCGAAGGGCTACGGAGGCCACGTCCGAGCCCGTACCCGGTTCCGTGACGGAGATCGCCACGAGCGGATCCCCGGCGGCGATGCGCGGCAGCCAATGGGTTTTCTGATCCTCCGTGCCCCCGGCGAGGAGCGCCCGAGCCAGAATCTCCGGCCGGGTGATAAGGCTTCCCGCCGCCCCCAGGGAGGCTTTGGAGAGCGCTTCCGTGGCCACGATCATGCCTAGCGTGTCTTCTCGATCATCGGGGAGCAGGCCCCCGAAGCGCTCCGGGACCGACAGGCCAAAGCAGCCCAGGGCCTTTAGCCCCTCGATGATGTCGTCAGGGATGGTGAGGTCTTCCCGATGGATCGCTTCCGCTTGCGGCGCCACCACTTCCCGAGCAAAGCGCTCAAAGGTGTCGCGCATCATGCGGGTCGCTTCCGGTAGCACCACGGGGCCAAGATCCCCCTTCCGGGCGAGAATTTCCGTCCCGAGGGCCTCTAGGGCGGCGCGATCGTTCGCCCGCTCGAGCGCTTCATCAATGGCGCCTGCAAAGGGGGCTTCGAAGGCCGCCCGGCTCATGCCGTAGTCCCGAGCGCGGGCCCCCACCCGTTGCCGGAGCTGGGTCAGCGTATCGGCGATAACGGCCCCGGCCAGGGCCTGGCAGAAGGCTCCATCGCTGCCGCTCTGGGCCGTGGCCCAGTGCTGCATAGCCTTTGCCGCGGAAAGCTCCGCGCGGAAGAACGCGAGGTCGTAGACCGCGAGCTGATGCTGATCAATCAGGTCCTCCCCGGGGGCAAGCTGCGCGCTTCGTCCCTTGACGTGCGTAAGCGCGTCGCCGAGGCACGCCTCCATGGCCTGAAGGGCGGCTTCATAATGCTTCAGATCCGCGGCGGGGGTCGCGCTTAGGGATTCAGCGGTGCTCACGGCAACTCCTTAGCTTTGAGGATAAGGGTTTAAGGATAGCGGAAACCGGCGATGCGATCTCGGGAGGGGACGCCTGCCTAAGGGGGCACGCCGCCGTTATTCGATCGCAGATGGCTCGTCGCCCGAGGCCGAGGGGGCGTATGATTCGCTCATGAAAGAGCCCGCGTCCCCTCCTCGCTTTCGCATCGGCATGACCGCCAGGGTTACGGCGGTGGTGATGCTGGTGGCCTCTCTTGTGCTCGTGGTGAATACGGTGGCCTCCCGCCTCGCCTTTCAGTCTCGCTTTTTGACCTATGTAAATGAGCAGGAAGCGGCCATCCTGGAGCGCATGGCGGAGCAAATCGCCGAGATCTACGGGCGCTACGGTGACTGGGATGCGCTTTCCGAGGCCATTCCGCCGCGCCGCCTCCTCCTCTGGTCAGCCCGAGTTTCCAGTCGCGAGGTGCCGGGAAACCGCATCGATGCCCTGGTCGATGCCCCCGTAGCGCCCTTCCCCTCAATCGCGTCCCTGGCGGCGCCCCCGGAGAGCATGCTGAGCCCGAGCCGGAGCGATCTGTCCGGGCCTTCGAGCCGTCCTCTGCGCCGTCCGACGATGTCGCGTTTAGCCCTGGTGGACCTGGCGGGGGAGGTTCGCGTGCCAGCACCCATGCAGGAGCTGGGGGAAGCGGAAGTGCGACGCCAACCCATTCGCTGGGCTGGCGAGGTGGTGGGCTACATTATGCTCTACCCCGTGCGCCGTCTTGATCAGGAAACGGACCTGCGCTTCGAGGCCGATCTGCTTCGGACCCTTTGGGTCATCGCGGCGCTGATTCTTCTGGTGGCAGGTTTCGCGGGCTGGCGCTTATCGAGAAGCCTGCTGGCGCCGGTGCGGGACCTCGCCTCCGGGGCCAAGGCGCTGGCTGCGGGGCGCTACGGCACCCGGCTAAACCTCACCCGTAGCGACGAGTTCGGTGCCCTCGGCCGGGACTTCAACCGCTTGGCCGAAGCTCTGGAGCAGGCGCGCTCGGCCCGCCGGCGATGGCTTGCGGACGTTGCCCATGAGCTGAGGACGCCTCTCACCGTGCTCCGGGGAGAGCTTGAGGCGCTGGAGGATGGCGTGCGGCCTCTGACGCCGCAAAATCTGGGGTCCCTGAACACGGAAGTGCGCCAGCTTGGGCGACTCGTGGAAGATCTTCATGCCCTCGCCCTTGCCGATGCGGGGGCCCTCGCCTTTGAATACGAACCCTGCGACCCCCAGCAGCTGCTTGAGGACGCCTTTGCGCGCCATCAGCGCCGCTTCGAGGAGGCCGGGCTTAGGCTCGCGCTCGAAGAGGCGCCCCTAGCGCTCTCCCTTTCTCTCGATCCCTTACGCATCGCTCAGCTGCTGGACAACCTGCTGGAAAATGCGCTGCGCTACACCGATGCCCCCGGGGAGGTGCGCCTCCGCCTAGAGCCGAGGGGTCAGGGGGTGTGCTTGATTGTGGAGGATTCGGCTCCGGGGGTTAGCAAGGACGCCCTCGAGGCCATGTTCACCCGCTTCTGGCGTCAGGAAGCCTCCCGGGCTCGGGCCAGCGGCGGTGCGGGGTTGGGCCTGGCTATTGTGCGGCGCATTAGCCGCGCTCACGAAGGCGATGCCGTCGCGGAACCCAGCCCCCTTGGGGGCGTTCGCATTTCGATTTTGCTCCGGACCCAGGAGTCGGAAGGAGGTCGCCCATGAGCGGGGCTTCTCGCATCCTCATCGTCGAAGATGAGCCAAAGATTGCGCGGCTAGCCGCGGACTATTTGAACGCGGAAGGCTATGAAACGGTGGTGGTGCACCGGGGGGACGAGGCGGAGGCCCGCTTTCAGGAGGAGGCCTTTAACCTGGTGGTCCTGGACCTGATGCTCCCCGGCGTCGATGGGCTGACCCTGTGTAAATCCCTTCGTGCCCAATCAACCGTGCCTATTGTCATGGTGACGGCTCGGGTAGAAGAAGTGGATCGCCTCTTGGGCCTTGAGGTCGGCGCTGATGATTACCTTTGCAAGCCGTTTAGTCCTCGGGAGCTCGTGGCTCGGGTCAAGGCCCAGCTTCGGCGCCAGGCTTGGGCTCGGGGAACGCCGAAGCCTGGGCTAGATCTTCAGGAGGAGGCCCTGCGGGCCGTCTACGAGGGCGCGGCGGCCGATCTTACGCGGGTGGAATTTCGAATCCTGTCGGCGCTCCTGGCCCAGGAGGGCGTCATCCTGTCCAGGGATCAGCTCATCGCTGCGGCCTACGAGGATCACCGCGTGGTCAGCGACCGCACCATCGATACGCACATGAAGAACCTGCGGAAGAAGCTCCTGGCGGTCATGGGCGACGCCATGGGCATCCGCTCCGTATACGGGGTGGGCTATCGCTGGGAGGTTGAGCCCCAGGCCTTTGAAAAGGCCTAGGGCTTCGGGGGCTTTTGGGGGGCGCTTACTCGGCGGCGCCGATAATGCACACCGCCGCCACGTTGGACATGGGCGATCCCCCAAGGTTATGGGTCATGCCAATGCGCGGCGCCTCTAGCTGTCGCGGGCCGGCCCGGTGGGACAGCTGCAGGTACATCTCGTAGAGCATGCGAATCCCCGAGGCTCCGATGGGGTGACCGAAGCACTTGAGGCCGCCGTCGATTTGGCAAGGAATGGTGCCCTCCGCATCGTAGAACCCGTCGAGCACGTCCGTAATGGCCCCGCCCTCGGCGGAGAGTTGGAGGTCCTCCATGGTGACCAGCTCCGTGACCGAGAAGCAGTCGTGGCACTCGAACATGGAGACTTCTTCCCGGGGCTTCTTAATTCCCGCTTCCTC
>JAYOYG010000039.1:0-7559 GCA_038153445.1 Pseudomonadales bacterium | reverse complement strand
CGTGGCACTCGAACATGGAGACTTCTTCCCGGGGCTTCTTAATTCCCGCTTCCTCGTAGGCTTTTCGCGCGGCGATGCGCGTGGTGTGGAAGTAGCTTCCATCCCAACTGTTGTGCCCGGCCTCGCTGCCGTTGGAGAGGGAGAGCTGCAGCGCCTTCACGGTGACGATGCGTTCCTTGCCCAGCTGCTTGGCGATTTCGGGGGTGGTGACGATGCAGGCTGCGGCACCATCGGACACGCCGCAGCAATCGAAGAGCCCTAGGGGTTCGGCAATCATGGGTGCATTGAGGGCTTGCTCTTCCGTAATCGGCTTGCGGAGGTGCGCCTTCTCATTCTTGGCGCCATTCGCGTGGGATTTCACGGAAATGTGAGCCAGGGCGCGCTTTAGGTCTTCCCGGCTTACGCCGTGCTTTGCACGGTAGGCCGAGGCCAGCTGGGCGAAGTTCCCCGGGGCCGAGCCCGTGGCGGCCCACTGGGCATTCAGCGTGCCTCCGAGGCTGCCAGGAAGGCCGCCGTAGCCCGTGTCCTTGAGCTTCTCCACCCCGAGCGCGAGCGCGATATCACAGGCGCCGGAGGCAACCGCATAAACCGCGCCCCGGAAGGCTTCCGAGCCCGAGGCGCAGAAGTTCTCGACCCGAGTCACTGCGATGTTCGGCAGGCGGAGCGCCGTGGCGAGGGGAAGGCCACCCTTGCCAACATTGATTTCTTCGTAGTGGGTGGAGAACCAGGCGGCGTCCAGCTGGCTACCGTCGATGCCCGCATCAAGGAGCGCTTCTTCATAGGCCTCCACCATGAGCTCCTCGGCGCCGCTCTCCCAGCGCTCGCCGAAGCGTGAGCAACCCATACCCAGGATTGCGACCTTGTCTTTGATTCCTCGTGCCATTGCCTAGCCCTCCCGCGGTTTAGGCGTCTTGGCCGCGCTGCGGCACGGCCTTCCAAAAGTAGCGAACAAAGCCCCGGAGGCGATCGCTCGATTTGATGCGGAACATCATTTTCACTGAGGTGCCCACGTCGAGCTCGCCGACGTCCACGTCCGTGAAGTCGGTCATGAAACGGCCCCCGTCTTCGAAGGTGATCATGCCATAGTGGCTTGGGGGGTTGGGGATGTAGGTCAGGTAGTCCGCGGACCAGGTCAGCACGGAGGCCTTGCTATCCCGGAAGCTGTGGGGCTCCTGCGTGTGGCGGGCACCGCACTGGGGATTGACGCAAATGTCCGTGCGGGGGAACTGGAGCGTCCCGCACTGCGTGCACTTGCCCCCTTCCAGGGCCAGCAGCATGTCTCGCTTTCGATAGGTGACGGAGAGGGCCGTTTTATAATCGTCCCGCTCGGCCCTCATGCCCTTTTCCAGGGTGACCAGATCGTTGAAGGCGAGATATTGCATGTAGTTATCGCTGGTCTTGCCAAGGGCGAGGTGGCCCCGCACCCCAAGCTTCCCCCGGGGCGTGGCTGCCGCTTCCGTGGCTCGAAACAGCAAGGCATCACAGCCCTGCCCGAAGGCCGCCACCAGGACGAGGGCCCCGGGTTTAAGACCGCCTTCGAGGAGGTGGCTCAGCATGACCAGGGCGTGGGCGGTCCCGCATTCCCCTAGGGTTGCCGAGAGATCATCAGCGAGGGCCTCGGCTTTGATGCCTACGCTTTTGGCGACGCCGTCCGCCGCCCGGCCAATGGTGGAGGGGAAGATGAAGTGGTCAATGGCGCTGGCTTCGACCCCGGCCTTAGCAAGGACCGCGTTTACCGCCTCGGGGACGATCTGGCTGATGCCCTCGTCTCGAATCCAGCGCTCTTCCCAGGTGTAGTCGAAGGCTTCCCCCGCGCCGCGGAAGTGATCGACAAAATCGGCCGTTTCCGTAACCCCCGCGAGGAAGGTGAGAAGCCCCTCCCCCTCCTCCACGAGCAGCGCCGCGGCCCCATCGCCATAGGCGAGTTCCCCAGCGGAGGCGGCTTTGGTTTGTCGTTTGTCCGTGCCCACGACGAGGGCTTGGCTGCTGTATGGGCCCGAAACGGCCTGAAGGGCCTCGAGCAGCGCCGTGGTGCCAGCGCGCTGGGAACCGGTGATGTCTAAGGTGCGGCGCTGACCATCGAGGCTGAGGGCCGTGGCGACGATGCCCGCGTTTTGCCGATCGGCGAAGGGTAAGGTGGTGGAGGCGAGGTAGAGCGCATCAAGGCTGGTGCTGGCCCCCGACCCCGGCGCTGCGCCGTGGGCGAGGCAATCCCGAGCCGCTTCCACGGCCATGGTGATGGCGTCTTCGTCCCAATTCGCGATGGCGCGCTCGCCCTTTCCCTTCCCCTTAAAGCTGGGATCGGACCACTGATGTGCCGCAGCAATGGCGCTGCGGGCCAATCTCAAGCGTGGAACGTAAGCGCCGTAGGCGGAAATACCAGCCATGCCCCCTCCTATCTTTGAGTGAATGGATTTTCCCCTTTCCGGAGCATAAGCCTTGATTTAGGACAAGGCACCCCCTGGCCTGCTCCGGCATGGTCAAGCTATGGTGATCATTGCTCAATAGGGAACCCACTTTCATGGCTCAGCAACCTTCCGTCGGCCCCTTTGTCGACTACTTAAAGACCCTTCAGGATTCCATCGTGGCGGCGCTCGAGGCGGCGGATGGGGAGGCCACGTTCCTGCGGGAGGAGATCGCCACGGATGGCGGCGGCCTTTCCCGACCCCGGGTGCTTGCCGATGGCCCGGTGATCGAGAAAGCGGCGGTGCAGTTCACCCATTCCGTAGGCAAGGCCCTACCCCCGGCGGCAACGGAGCGCCATCCGCATCTGGCCGGGCGTGGCTTTCAGGCCGGTGCCGTATCCCTCATTGTCCATCCTCGAAACCCCTATGCGCCTACCACGCACATGAACATCCGGATGTTTGTGGTCGATGGCGCCGTGGACGAGCCTGGCGCTTGGTACTTTGGCGGCGGCTTCGATCTCACGCCCTACTATGGCTTCGACGAAGACGCGCTCCATTGGCACCGCACCTGTGCGTCAGCGTTGGAAGGCCATGGGGAAGGGCTCTATCCCCGACTGAAGGCCTGGTGCGACGACTACTTCGTACTTACCCATCGCCAGGAACAGCGCGGCCTCGGCGGTATCTTTTTCGATGACTGGACGGAAGGGGGCTTTGAAGCCGCGCAGGCCCTAACGCAAAGCGTTGGTAGCCACTTCCTGCCGGCCTACCTCCCTATCCTGGAGCGCCGCAAGGCGATGCCCTACGGCGAGCGGGAGCGGGACTTCCAGCTCTATCGCCGGGGACGCTACGCGGAGTTCAATTTGGCGATTGACCGAGGCACCAAGTACGGGATTCAGTCTGGCCGGCGCATCGAATCGGTGCTGGCTTCCCTGCCGCCCCTCTGCACCTGGAAGTACAACTACCAGCCTGAACCGGGAACCCCCGAGGCCGCTCTTTACGAACGCTATCTGGTGCCCCGGGATTGGTTAGGCGACGCGTAAGCAGCGTCAATTCTTTGGCGGTTGTCCACAAAATCTGTGGATAAGTTTGGGGACAACCGCCCACCGTAGGCTCGGACGCGAGAGAGACTGGGGACTCCCTTCGGGTGGTTAAAAATTGAACAATCAATAAAAAACATTTTAAAACAAAAAGTTACAAGCGCTTATTTGTGGAGAAACTGAGGAGGAGGAACTAAATCTCGCCCTTTTGACGTCGATCCCGCGGGTGTGCATAACCTTGCTGACGTTCACTCCCGGTGACAGCGAAGGCCCGAGGCCCCCCCAGGGCCCCGGGCACCGGCCGCCGATCTAGCTTCGGCCCTTACCTCGCGGGTAGGCGTCCACTACGCGCCATACTCGCAGCAGATTTCCCGACAAAATGCCCTTGATTTCCCCCTCGCTGTAGCCGCGGGAAAGGAGCCCGGCAATCAGATGGGGGTAGGCCGCCACATCGCGCATGCCGATGGGGAGCGTATCCCCTACCCCGTCGAAGTCCGTACCAATGCCCACCGCATCAATGCCCGCAATGCCGGCCAGGTAGTCGACGTGGTCTAGGACATGCTCCAGGGTGGCTCGGAGATAGGGGTTTTCTTTGGCGTAGGCGGTGCGCCAGGCCTTCGCGGCTTCGCTGTCTCGCGCTTCGCCGCTTTCCCGAAGGTAGGCCTGGAATGCCTGGGTGGCCTGTTCGCTGCTTCGGCGGGAGGCCTGGCTGAGGAAGGAGGAGCCGATGTTCACCATGATGACGCCGCCCTTCTCGCCGATGGCCCGGAGCAGATCGTCGTCCGGGTTGCGAAGGAAGCCTGGAATGAAGTGCCGAGCGCTGGAATGGGAGGCAATCACCGGTACAGCGGAGAGCTCTAGGATCTGGTAAGCCGCCTTATCCGATACGTGGGAAAGATCGAGCATGATGCCCGCGTCGTTCAGTGCCGGAACCAGGGACTTACCGAGGGGCGATAGGCCATCCCAGCGCTCATTGATGTCGTAGGAGGAGTCGGAGAGCGCGTTGCTGCGGGAATGCGCGAGGGATGCGTAGCGAATGCCCCGATCCCGCCAGTGAGCGACTTCCTCTACGGAGCGGATGGGGCCCGCATTCTCCATTCCCATGGGCAGGGAAATCTTCCCCGCATGGAAGTTCGCGACGAGTTCTCCGGGGCTTTTCGCCAGGGCAAATTTGTCCGGGTCTGCGGCGACCAGCGCCTCCACGGAATCGATGAGGCGGTCCGCGAGCTCCGAGCCTTGGTCCTGGGCGTCGACGTCCGCAGGGATGTAGATGGACATAAAGGGCGCGTCTAAGCCGCCGGCCACGGCTCGGGGATAATCGAAGTCCCCGCCCTCCGTGGCTTCGCTCACATCCACCCAGCCGCGCTCAAGGCGATAGGGCACATCGACGTGCGTATCCAGAATGATACTTTCTGCCGCGATGCGCCGAGCTTCCGGCAGGAAGGCTTGCACCTCCGGGGCTAGGCTAGAGATTCGCTCGGCGAGGCCCTGGCCGTAGCCCGGGGGATGGGCATCCCCGGCCTCGGCCAGGGGCGCAAGGGTGAGGGCCGAAAGGGTCCATGCTAGAGTCAAACGTCGCATCGCGGTCTCCTAGTGGGTAAGCGTCGCGCCCGAAACGCCGGGGCCATGGCCTGAGCCTAGCACCGGCGCAGTTCTAGCCCAAAGCCCATGGGAGTCGCCGTGACCGCTGCGGAAAAATCCTCTCCGAGCCTGCTTGAGGCCCTCTTCCCCATCGCCCTTTTGGTCAGCCTCCTAGGGGCCTCCGTTGCCGTTTATGGAGAAGACAGCTCCTACGGTCCGAACCAGATCGCCCTACTGCTCGCGGCCCTGGTGGCGGGGCTTCTGGGACTGCGCCATGGCCACCGCTGGCCCACCCTCGAAGCGGCGGTGGTGCGGGCCATCTCCGTGACCATGCCCGCCTGCCTCATTCTCCTGGCCGTGGGGGCCCTCATCGGTGCCTGGATACTCTCGGGAACCGTGCCCTATTTGATACTGCTTGCGGCGGAGCTGCTTTCCCCAAACTGGTATTACGCGGCGTGCTGCCTCATCTGCGCGCTGATCTCCCTGTCCATCGGTAGTTCCTGGACCACCGCCGGGACCGTGGGCATCGCCCTTATGGGGGCGGCGGAAGCGCTGGGGCTTTCGCCCATGATCACCGCCGGCGCCATCATTTCCGGCGCCTACTTCGGGGACAAAATGTCGCCCCTCTCGGAGACCACGAATCTCGCCGCCGCGGTGGCGGAGGCCGATCTCTTTGCCCATATCCGGAACATGCTGTGGACCGCCCTGCCCGCCCTCGCCATTGCCCTGCTGATCTTCTCCTGGTTGAGCGCTGCGCCGGAGGGCGCGAGCGCCGATGTCTTTGCCCAGCTGGCCACGGCGCTTGAGTCGGAATATGACCTGGGACCCCTGAGCCTCCTGCCTTTGCTGCTCTTGCTGGCCCTGTCCGTGCTGCGTTTCCCCCCCGTACCGGTGATCGCGGCGGGAACGCTGCTGGCTTTGCTGCTTGCGCTGCTGACCCAATACCCCGCGGCCCTGTCCCAGGCGCCAGCAGGGCTCGAGGGGTTCCCGGCGGCCTTGGCGGGGTGCTGGACCGTGCTCTACGCCGGCTTTGAAAGCCAAAGCACGGTGGAGAGCGTTGCCAGCCTCCTCACCCGAGGGGGCATGGCGAGCATGCTCAATACGGTGTGGCTCATCCTTTGCGCCATGGTCTTCGCCGGGGTGATGGAGGCCACGGGGGCCTTGGCGCGGCTCGTGTCTGCCATTCTATCTTTGGTTCGTGGGGTGGCGAGCCTTCAGGTGTCCACCCTCGTGACGGCCCTGGTCACCAACATATTGGCCGCGGATCAATACATGGGGGTTTCCATTCCGGGACGGCTGTTCCAGGGCGCCTATGCCCGGCGCGGGGTGCATCGCCTGAATCTCTCTCGGAATCTTGAGGACGGGGGTACGCTCACCTCCGTGCTCGTGCCCTGGAATACCTGCGGGGCCTACATGGCGGCCACCCTGGGGGTGGGCACCCTGGCTTACTTGCCGTTTTGCTTTTTCAATATGGCGTCTTTCGGCGTTGCGGTGCTTTGGGCCCTCCTGGGCATTGGGCTGGTGGCGCCGGAGGCCAATCCGGAGCCGACCGCCTAGGGGTGGGGTGAACAGGTTTTATTGAGGGGGAGATCATCGATGGAAGCACAGAACAACTGGGGGGAAAGCACCCTCGTCACGGAGGGGCTTCGCTTTCCCGAGGGCCCCGTAGCCCTGCCCGATGGGCGGGTGCTGCTGGTGGAGATTGCCCGGGGGACGATCACGGAGGTGGCCCCCGATGGCGCGCAGCGCATCGTGGCGACCCCGGGCGGAGGCCCCAATGGTGCGGCGCTCGGCCCCGATGGCGCCCTCTACATCTGTAATAACGGCGGCTTTGAGTGGCATGAGCGGGACGGACGGCTCTATCCCGGGGACCAGCCCGCCGACTACAGCGGTGGCCGCATCGAGCGCCTCGATCTCACCACGGGGGAACTCACCGTTCTCTACGATGCCTGCGACGGTCGTCCGCTCTGCGGACCGAACGACTTGGTGTTCGATCGCACCGGGGGCTTCTGGTTCACCGACCACGGCAAGAATCGCCCCCAGGAGCGAGACCGTACCGGGGTGTTTTACGCCCGGGCCGATGGCAGCGAGATCAAGCAAGTCATCTTCCCCCTGGAGGGGCCGAACGGCATCGGCCTGTCCCCGGCGGAGGACGCCCTCTATGTCGCGGAAACCTTGACCGGGCGGGTTTGGGAATGGCGCCTGACCGGCCCGGGCGTGCTCGCCGCGGAGCGCCGGGATCGCCCCGACGGAGGGCGGCTTCTCCCGGCCCCCCCGGGCTACCTACTCTATGACTCCCTCGCCGTAGACAGCCTGGGGCGGGTATGCGTAGCCACCTTGATTCAGGGGGGCATCACGGTCATCGACCCCGTCGCGAATACGGCGGAGCTTCGCCGCTTCGACGATATTCTGACCACCAACATTTGCTTCGGTGGCCCGGACCTCAGTACGGCATTCCTGACCCTATCTTCCACGGGGCGATTGGTGAGCGTGCCCTGGGATGCCCCGGGGCTTGCCTTGAACTTCAGCGGGGAGG
>JAYOYG010000038.1:0-21049 GCA_038153445.1 Pseudomonadales bacterium | reverse complement strand
CTTCCTCGTCCCAATGCCCGGCTTCGGGCCCGGCCTTAAGCGCCTGAATATCGGCCTCCGTGAGGCCGCAGTCCCGTCCAATCTCCACGTGCTGCCCCCACTCATAGGCGGAGCGGCACAGCCAGCCAATGCGAAGGATGGCCAGCTCCCGGGGCCGGGGCGCCAGGGAGGACTTACCGAGAACGTGGTTGGCGAAGACCAGCCAGCGCCGAAGCAGGTCCGGATGCTGAGCGAGGGTGCGAAAAATATTGAGGGGGGTTTCCCCCTTGAAGTTGCCCATCACCTTCTGGGCCTCAGGCCCGAGGGCGTCCGGGTCTAAGGGCGCAATGCGCGGCGTTGTCACTCGTACCATGGATCTTCCCCTCCCCTTATTACTCGTTCTGCGCGGCAATCTTCTCCAGCATGGTCCGAGCCTGCGGACATTGGAAGAACCCGGCGAACATTTGCGCCAGCGCCGCCTCGCGATGCTGGCCCAGGGCCGCGATGGCCCGACGCGGCTCCGCGCGCTGCGCGGCGAGACCCTCCGAACCCCGCGCACCTTTCAGGAGCAAGCTCGCCACGCCGTGCACCGACGCCCAGGTCACACCTGCCAAGGTATGGAAATCGAGGGAAACGATGAGCCCCGCTTCGAGGCCGCTACGGAGGAGCGCCGCGAGGGGCGCAAAGGCGCGCTCGGAGGCATCAACGAGCTCCGGATAGGGGGAAAAGTCTCCCACTACGTCCCCAAACATCAGCAGGTATTTCACCTGGTTGGCCTCGGCGTAGCGCACGTAGGCCAGGCCGCATTGCAGCAGCTGGATGGGGATAGGCTCGTGACCAAAATTTCGATGGATGTCGGCATTCACCACCGCGAGCTCTTCAAAGCCCTCCGTCGCGAGGGCCACCAGCAGCGCTTGCCGATCATCGAAATGCCGGTAGGGCGCCGTGGCCGATACCCCCGCCTCCCGAGCCAACGCCCGGAGGGAGAGGCGCTCCGTCCCCTCAAGGGCAATATGCGCCTCCGCCGCACGCAGCAGCGTCGTACGTAGATCCCCGTGATGGTAGCGGCTGGCTGCGGACGAGTGAGTCATGGCACCCCCTTAATGTTGACAATGCAAACATAAAGCGTATGCTGGCGCAATGTGAGCATTGCATACATTGATAAGGACACCCCATGCGCCCGAGCTCCCTTGGCGTCTTGCTGGCTCTGACTCTCTTGACGCCCCCCCTAGCCCAGGCCGGGGAAGCGGGCCTTCCCGTTGCTACGGCCCAGGTTTCCCAGGCTCCGAGCTATGCCGTGCGCCAACAATTCGCCGGGCTGGTGGAAAGCGCCCAGCAAAGCACCCTCGCCTTCACCTCCAGCGCCCCCCTCGCTGCCATGGCTGTGGACGCGGGCGACCAGATAACCGAGGGCCAAACCCTGGCACGCCTTGATGATCGGGAACTGGCTGCCGCCCTCAGCTCAGCGCAGGCGGCCCAGCGCCTCGCGGAAGCGGAGCATACGGCGCAGCGGGCCCTCGCTGAACTGGCCGTCATGAAGGCCGAGCGGGCGGAGGCGCTTTTCGAACGCCAGCAGATTGCCGAGCAGGCCTTCGATGATGCCCGGCTAGCTGCTGCGGCAGAGCAGGCTCGGGAGCGCGTAGCCAAGGCCCGGGCGCAGCAAGCTGCTGCACAAGCGGAGGAGGTCGCCGTGCGGCTCAGCCGGGCCGTCCTCCGAGCGCCCTACGATGGTGTCGTCGCGGAGCGGCACGTGGACGAAGGCGCTCTCTTGGCCCCCGGGGCTCCGGTCCTTACCGTAGTCAGCGCAGGGGCGCTGGAGGCGCGCATTGGCATGCCCCCAGCCCTGCTGCCGAGCCTCAAAAGTGACGCCTCCTACACCCTTACGGTGGAGGGAACGGCCTATCCCGCTGCCTTACTGCAAATTCTTCCCCAGCTCGATCCCACCGCACGCACCGCCACGGCTCGGTTCCGCTTCAGCGCGCCGACCCCCGCCGTCCGCGCGGGACAGCTCGTGGAGCTCAGCTTAGACCGAACCATCGACGAGGCCGGCTTCTGGGTCCCCCTGACAGCCCTCGCCGAGGCCAACCGGGGACTCTGGTCCCTCTTCCTTGCAGTCCCGGACGGGGCGGGAGGCTACACGGCCCAGCGATCGCTCGTGGAGATTTTGCACAGCACCACGGAGCAGGCCTTCGTACGGGGGGATTTGGTAACCGGTGATCGGGTCGTCCAATCCGGCGTCGGCCGCCTCGTGCCCGGGCAAGCACTGCGGATCGTGCAGCCGTGAATGGGGCCCTCAGCGATCTCTTCTATCGCCAGGGGCGGCTCACGGCCCTGACCCTTGGGCTCATCATGGTGCTCGGGCTGTCTGCCTTTACGACCCTGGCGCGCCAGGAAGACCCCACCATGACGGAGCGCTATGGCTTCGTAAAAACCTTCCTCCCGGGGGCCTCCGCCGAGCGGGTGGAAACGCTAATTACGGAGCGCATCGAAAAGAAGCTCCGGGAAATCCCCGAGATTAAGGAGCTTAGAAGCGAATCGCGCACGGGCCTTTCTTTCATCAACGTAGAGTTCGAGGATCGGGTCGGTCCGGAACTCATCGACGTGCTCTGGAGCGAGGTCCGGGACAAGGTCGGCACCCTGGAAGGGGAACTGCCCCCAGGCACCCTCACCCCAGAGGTGGAAGCCCGGGGCCCCATTGCCACGACCTTGGCCCTGGCCCTGCGCTGGACCGGCCCCGGTGATCCGCCCCTTGCCCTACTCAATCGTCTCGGCGAACGGCTGGAGACCCGCCTGGCTAACCTGCCAGGCACGAAGGAAACGGAGCTTTACGGCGAACCGGAGGAAGAGCTTCGCGTGCTGGTGAGTCCGGCCCGGGCCGCCGCCGCGGGCCTCAGCGCGGAGGCCGTGGCAACGGCCCTTCGCCAAGCCGATACCCGGGGCAGCGCAGGACGGCTACAAAGCGCCGGGTCCGACCTGCTGGTGGAGATTGGCGGCGAACTCGACTCCGTTGCCCGGGTGGCGGCGGTGCCCCTCACCCGCAGCGCCGACGGGGGTCAGCTGAAAGTTGGCGACCTCGCGGAGGTGAGGCGCGCCGTCATTGATCCTCCGGCCACCCTAGCCCTAAGCCAGGGGCAGCGGGTCGTCGTGGTTGCGGCGGTGATGGAGCCCGATCAGCGCATCGACCTGTGGCGGAGCGCCGCGGAACGGGAACTTCAAGCATTTCGTCAAACCCTACCCCCGCGCCTTGCCCTGGAAGTCATTTACGACCAAAACGCCTTCACCAGCGACCGCCTCGGCGATCTCACCTTCAACTTGATCAGCGCCTTGGTGATTGTTTTCGCCGTCCTCGTTTTTTTTATGGGCCCAAGAAATGCCCTGCTCGTGGGCCTCGCCTTGCCGCTCACGCTGGCCATGGTGCTCGCGGGGATGCGCTTTTTGGACATTCCTTTGCACCAGATGTCCGTCACGGGCCTCATCATCTCCCTCGGCCTATTGATCGATAACGCCATTGTGGCGGTGGAGGCCTACAAGCAGGGACGGCGCGATGGCCTCCCTATCGATGCCGCCGTCCGCGCCACCGTCGAGCACCTTTTTGTGCCCCTAGCGGCGTCCACTGCCACCACGGTGTTTGCCTTCATGCCCATCGCCCTAACCCCCGGGGGCACGGGAGAATTCACGGGGACCATTGCCATCAATGTTGTCCTCGCGGTCATCAGCAGCTTCTTCCTGGCCATGACCATCGTGCCCGCTCTGGCCGGCTTTCTTGATCGCGCCTACCCCATGGCTGCGGACCTTCCTCGCTGGCGCCGGGAGGGCATCACCTTCCCCGGGCTTCGGGCCCGCTACGCCGCAAGCCTTCGCACCGTACTGCACGCTCCCTGGAAAGGGGTGGTCGCGTCCCTGCTGCTTCCGGTGCTCGGTTTTGCCCTAGCACCCACGCTGACTCAGCAGTTCTTCCCCCCGGTGGACCGAAACCAGTTTCAAATTCAGCTGTCCTTGCCCCCCTCTACGCCCATCGAGGGTACGGAAGCGGCCGTGGCCCGGCTTGCAGCGATCCTTGAGGACACGCCGGACGTCGAGGACGCTTTCTTCTTTCTTGGGGAAGGCGGACCTCGGGTGTACTACAACGTGCTCGTGAATAGCGATGGGCTCGCGAATTTCGCCGGCGCCTTCGTGAACACTGCAAGCCCAGAGGCCACCCAGCGCCTCCTTCCGGGGCTCCAAAGCCGGCTACGGGAGGCCTTTCCCGAGGCCCAGGTGCTGGCCCTTCCCTTCGAACAGGGCCCCCCCTTCGATGCCCCCATCGAGGTCCGGATTCTCGGCGACGATCTGGCAGAGCTGCAGCGCCTTGGGGAACAGCTACGAAGCCTGCTAGCGGCAGTCCCTGGGGTTACCTACACCCGCGCAGGCCTGACGGGCACGCAAGCCAAGTGGGTGCTCGATGCCCCCGCCGCGCGCACCTCGGAGCGCGGCCTGACCCTTGGGGCCCTGGCCCCGGCGGTACGCTCGAATCTGTCGGGCATCGATGCGGGCTTCGTGATGGAGGGCACCTTCGAGCTTCCCATTCGGGTCCGCGCAGAGAGTGCCGCCCGAAGCCCGGAAGCGCTGACGGCCCTTCCCCTGCCCTCGCCAACGCCCTCCTTAAACTATCGCGGCATGCCCCTCGATAGCTTTGGCACCCTGCGGCTGGCTCCGGCGGCGGACACCATCGAGCACTACCAGGGGCAGCGGGTGAATACGGTCCAGGGCTTCCTCATGCCCTACGTCTTGCCCGCGGCGGCCCTTGGCGCCTTTCAAGAGGCCCTCGACACCGCGGCCCTCACCCTGCCCCCGGGCTATCGCATCGAGTTCGGCGGAGAAGCAGAACAGCGCTCCGAATCCGTAGGTAACCTCCTGGCCACCTTCGTGACCTTCTTACTTCTGATGGTGGGCGTGGTGGTGCTGTCCCTGAATTCCTTCCGCCAGGCCGGAACCATCGGCATCGTTGGCTTTCTGTCCGTGGGCCTTGCGCTCTTCGGAGTTCGCCTCTTCGGCTACCCCCTCGGCTTCAACGCCATCATCGGTACGCTGGGTCTCGTAGGCCTTGCCATCAACGGTGCGATCATCGTGCTCTCCGCCCTCAAGGCCTCCCCGGAAGCGTGCGCGGGAGATTTGGTCGCCATCGAGACCGTGGTCCTGGATGCCACGCGCCACATCATCTCCACCACCGTCACCACCGTGGGCGGTTTTCTGCCGCTCATCGTTTTTGGCGGGACCTTCTGGCCGCCCTTAGCTACCGCCATCGCCGGGGGCGTTGCGGGCTCGGCGGTGCTGGCGCTCTACTTCGTTCCCGCACGCTTCGTCCGCCAGCTTCGCCGGGAGGGCATCCTACAAGTAAGCTAGGGCCTCGGCAGCGGCGAAGCGGGCTCCGGTGAAGAACCTACTGATTGTTTGGCATTCGCAAAGCGGAAATACGGCCCAGCTGATGAAGGCCGTGCGGGCCGGGGCGGAGGATGACGCCATCGAGGACGTGGCCGTGCGCTGCCTTCATGCCCCCGACGCCGGGCCGAAGGATCTCCGCTGGGCCCACGGCCTTCTGTTCGGCACGCCGGAGAATTTCGGCACCATGTCCGGGCTTCTTAAGGATTTTTTCGATCGCACCTTCTACGCCGTGGAAGGTGAGCTGGCGCCCCTGCCTTATGCACTTTTTATCAGTGCCGGCAATGACGGGCGAGGCGCGGTGCGGGAAATCGAGCGCATTGCCCGGGGCTACCCCTTCACCCCCGTGGCCGAACCCTTGATTGTGCGGGGCCCGCCGACGGCGGATGCCCTAAGCGCCGCCCGGGAGCTGGGCATGACCCTGGCGGCGGGGCTGAGCGCCGGAATTTTCTAAGGCGCGCAGGCCTCTGGCGAGGCTTCGCAGGCCGCATTGAGATAGGCCGCGATGCGCCAGCCGGCAGCCATGAGGCGCGTGCGCAGCGCATCCTTGTGCTGGAAAATATAGTCGTAGCTGAGCCGGTCGCCGTCGGGGTAAAGCTGATCGCGGAGCGCGGCGCTCTCCCCAATCCAAGCCTTGGGCTCGATGCTCGCATAGCGCACCTTGAAAGCGGCATCTAGCCGCGGCGCGAGCCAGGCGACCCATTCCGTGTAGCTGAGGCGCTCCCCGTCAATCATGGAGGAGTCCCACACCCGGTGCAGATTCGTGCTCTTCCCAAAGTAGCGCACGGTAAAGTCATTTCCACCTCGATCTGTACCGTTGCCCGCATGCAAGGGCTGATGCAAATCCCCGATGTAATGCACGATGAGGCGCAGCGCCTCCTGCCGCGCCACAAGCGCAAGGGACGGGTCAAGCAGCCGGGCACGATAGCGCGCCAGCGCGGTCACCGCGTCCCCCTCCGGCGGAGCCCCCGCTTCGTCATAGTCCTGCCCCTTAGGGACGGTGACGTAATGCCAGGGATTCGCCGTCTTTTGCCAGAAGGTGCCGGGGGCGGAGCGCATTTCGTCCGCCCAGGTGCTGGCTTCGGCAAGGGACTCGGGGCCCAGAAGCCCCCTCACCAGCTGCTGCGCTTCAGCGCTGAGCAGGGGCTCGGCCAGCGCACCGGTGACCCGATGGCCCGTTTGTCCCCAGGCCCAAAGGTTAGGCGAAGCCAATAGGAGCAGCGCCAGCGCCGCCTTGCCGATCAGCCCCATGGTGGGCTCCTTATTTCCGTGAGAATTCATCCAAAATGTCCCAGCCCCAGCAGGGCCACGCCTAGGAAAACACCGGAACAACAAAACATGATGACGCTGTAACGCAGCACACTCTGCAGCGGCAGCCCAGCGATG
Organism: Pseudomonadales bacterium; assembly: GCA_038153445.1. GTDB lineage: Bacteria > Pseudomonadota > Gammaproteobacteria > Pseudomonadales > Azotimanducaceae > Salivita. The sequence continues at coordinate 14,266 of JAYOYG010000038.1, read as the reverse complement.
GCCAAAAGGGGAACGGTCCAGAAGGGTTGGATCAGATTGCTCCACTGATCGCCATAGGCCACCCCCATGATGACCTCCGGCGCCGGGGTCCCGAGGCGCTCCGCGGCCTCAAGGAAAATGGGCCCCTGCACGACCCACTGCCCGCCACCGGAGGGAATAAAGAAATTGAGCACGCCCCCGGACAGAAAGGCCCAAAACCCCAGCGTTCCCTCGCTGGCCAGAGCCACGCAGTAGGACGCAAGCGCCGCCGCCAACCCCGTGGACACCATGATGCCCATGATGCCCGCGTAAAAGGGGTACTGAAGCAGCACGGGGCCAAGCGTTCGCCCCGCCTGCGTAATGAGCGCCGCGTAATGGACCGGCGATCGGGCCAGGGCCAGCCCTAGGGCCAGGAAGCTCCAATTCACCCAGTTCAGATCGACCCCGGCCCCTTGAAGAGCCACCCGACGCCACAGAAACCAGCCCAGAAAAAGTGCGAAAAGCGCCGTCAGCCAGGGGCCCTGGGACAGAGCCCCTCCGGCGCCGGCGACTTCCTGGGAAGGCTCCGCCTCCGGGCGAAAGGGCTGGGGATCGGGGGGGGCGAGGCGCGACGCAAGGGCCGCCATCACCAGGGCAAGACCCAGGGCAAAAGCGAGATTCCAGGGGGTGAGGATCGTTTCCCCCAGGGGCACGAGGCCGTAGCGATCCACCAGGGGCTGCCCCTCCGTGGCCATAAACAGCGGCGCGGAGCCAGAATAGCCCATGTGCCAAACCACAAAGCCCCCATAGGCCGCGGCCACGAGCAGGGGGTAATCGAGGCGCCAGCCCCGGGCGGCGCCCTCCCGGGCCACGGCCTGGGCCAGCAACGCCCCCCCGGCGAGGCCTAGGGACCAGGCCAGCAAGCTCAGGGCGCTGGCCCCGAGGGACACCACGGCGTAGGCCGCCGCAGGGGTTCGGGGCAAGCGAGCGATCCAGCCCAGCAGACGCGCCATGGCATCGGTATGCGCCAGGGCATGGGCGAGCAGCAGGGTGAGGGCAATTTGGGTAGTAAAGGCCAGAAGTCCACCTAGCCCGTTGCCCCAAGCGTCCACTACTGCACCCGCCGTCACGCCCGGCTGGAGCAGCGCGAGCCCGGCGGTGACCAGGGTGAGCACCAGCACAAAAAGAAAGGGGTCGGGAATGCGCGCCAGCCAGCGATCGAAGCGCCCGGCGGGCGCGCTCACGGGGCGCCCTCCCGGGGCACCTGCTCCCGCGTGGGCAGGGTTAGGGATGCTTCAACGGAAAGATCCTGTGAAGAGAAGCCGAGGGCGAAGCCATAGGCACCCCCAGGGAGCCACCACCGTTCACCTTCAGCATCGAAGAGGGCAAGCCGGGCCAGAGGCAGGAACAGAGTCACCGTGGCCTGCGCGCGAGGCCCGAGGGTCACGCGCTGAAAGCCGAGCAAGCGGCGCGGTCCCCAGGGCTCAGGCGCCTCGCCCTCCCCATAGCATTGCACCACCGTACTGCCCACCCGTTCGCCCTCATTCTGAAGCATCACGGTGGCCTCGACGCCCTTTACGCCATTGCACTCGACCAAGGCAAGACCCCCAAGGGCAAGGGTGAAGGGGGTGTAGCCCAGGCCGAAGCCAAAGGGGAAGGCCGGCTCGGGGAAGGCGCGATAGCCGAGCCTGCGCCCCTCGGCGTAGGTCAACACCCCCGCCTCCGGGCGGCTGTGACGGGCCGTGGGGTGATCTTGGGCGCGTCGGGGCCAGCTCATGGCCAGCCGCCCCTGGGGCTCCGCCTGCCCCGCCAGCACCTGGCCCAGCGCGGCGCCAAAGGCCTGCCCCGGGTACCCGAGCCAAAGGATCGCCGGGACCGCATCTGCCCAGGATGCGGTCTCCACAGCGCTGCCCGCATTGACCACCACGACGGTGCGGGGATTGCGCTCGGCCACGGCGCGAATAAAGGCGCTCTGCTCGCCGGGGAGATCGAAACTTTGCCGATCCGCGCCCTCCGATTCCCACTGCGCATCGAGACCCACCACCACCACCGCCAGCTCTGCGGCCTCCGCCGCCGCGAGGGCCTCTTCCCAAAGATCCCGGGGCTCCGGCGGATGGAGGCCCAGGCGGACCCCGGCGAAGGGAATGGCGCTATCCCACCGATAGCGAACGCAAAGACTCGCGGACTGCCCCGCCTCGAGAAAGATGTCCCCGAACGCCTCCTCGCTGCCATAGCTAAAGAACGCATCGCCGGGGCGCCACAGGGTTTCGTTGTCCACCACGAGAGCGCCGTCGACCTCAAGCACCGCGGGCCCCGCGCTGATGAGGGAGAAGCGGTGCATTCCCCTTTCCCAGGCGGTGAAGCGGCTTTCCAGGGTCACCCAGCTTTCCTGGGGTAGATCGGGATCGGCGCCGAAGAGCATGAGTTCGCTGCGCCGCAGGGATCGGGTTTTCACCGGCGCGCCCGTCGCCGAGGCCGCAAAGGCCAGTGCCCAGGGCCCCCCTTCCGGCGCCAGGCCCGTCAGGGCCTGCGCGGGTACTAGGGGCGCGTAGCGGGGGGTGCGGAGCCCCGGTGCCACGGTGATCTCCGCTTCCGGGAAGGCGGCGCGCAGCCCCGCCTCCGGGCTGCTCGCGCGATGGCCCTTTAGGGCGCTCGACCCTCCGCCCTGGTATTGGGGCGTTTCCCCGTTAGGGCCGAGCAGCGCAATGCTCCTCGGAGCGCGGACACCCTCTCGAGGCAGGAAGCCCGCCTCGTTCTTCAAGAGCACCATACCCGCGAGGGCCAGCCGCTCGGCCAGCGCATCGTGTTCCGCTCCACCCCCCGGCGACTCCGGTGCTTCGGCGTCGGGGGCGTCCGCCGTGCGCTCGGCCAAGCGCTTGATGCGCTGAAGACTGGCATCCAGGTGCCGTTCCTCCACCGCGCCCTCCGCCAGGGCCGCCGCCAGCTTGTCGCCGCGGAGCTTCGAGGGCCCAGGCATCTCGATATCGAGCCCCGCGAGCACGGGCCCCACGGTTTCATAGGTGCCCCCCCAGTCGGAGACCACCACGCCGTCAAAGCCCCAGCGATCCCGGAGGATTTCCGTGAGCAGGCCCCGATGGGCCGCGCAGTAGGTGCCTCCAAGGCGGTGATAGGCCGCCATGATGGCCCAGGCCCCGCCCACCCGAACCGCGCGCTCGAAGGGATAGAGGTAACACTCGGCCAGGGTTTGGGGATCAACCTCCACGGACACGCTATGCCGCTCCGTTTCACAATCATTGGTCACGAAGTGCTTGGGGCAGGCCGCTACGCCTTCGCTCTGCACCCCGCGAACGAAGGCCTCGCCCAGCGCCGCGGTGAGCTCCGGATCCTCGCTGTAAGCCTCAAAGTTACGTCCCCCCAAGAGGGTGCGCTGCAGATTGATGGTGGGGCCGAGCAGGATGGACACGGCCTTGGCCCTCGCCTCTCGACCCAGGGCGGCCCCCAGGGCCTCAAGAAGCTCTGGGTCCCAGGTCGAACCGAGCACGGAGCCACAGGGAAAGCGTGTACCTCCCACGGCCCCATCGCCGCGCACGCCATGAGGCCCATCGGACATTTTCAGGGCCCGTAAGCCCTTACTGTCGAGGGCCGGCGTACGCCAAAGGCTCGCGCCGGAGAGCAATGCGATTTTGTCCTCGAGGCTGAGCCCCGCCAGATTGTGATTCCGATCCTCTGCCATAGCGCCCCCCCTACTCCCTGTCGTCCCAACACTCTAGCCCTAATCGCAGCGACCGTCTTTTTTTGCGCCCCTTGCGACGGCCCAGGCGCTTCTGGTGCGTAAGCAGAATTGAACCGCTTGGCTAAATCGCTTGGGCAATCCATTTGCAAATGATAATCTTTCCTATCTAATCTAAGGACGAGCACCGTTGAAACGACCCTTACGCACGGCGCTCTTTTGGCTCCACCTGAGCGGTGGAGTCGTCGCTGGCCTCGCCATCCTTTCCCTCGCGGTCAGCGGTGCGCTGCTGGGCTTCGAACGGCAGCTCCTGGCCTCGGCATCGGAGCTTCCCGCCTCCGCCAGCGCGCGCCCACCCCTCGAGCAGGGTCTTTCCAAGATGGTCGGCGCCCACGCCCCCGCAGAAACCCTGCGCATCACCCTGGCTCGGGACGGCGCCCAGCCCGCCAGGGTGCAGGAGGGGCGCGGGCCCACGACCTTCGTGGATACGCGATCGGGGATGGCGATAGAGGATCCCGCACCAAGAATGCGGGGGGCCCTTGCGACCCTGCGGGCCTATCATCGCTGGCTGACCCTTTCCGGGGGGGAGCGGGACCAAGCCCGGGCCATCCTCGGAGCAGCTAATCTCGTGTTCCTGGGGCTCATTTTCACCGGCTCCATCCTTTGGTGGCCCCGGTTGCTGCGCTGGCCCTGGCTGCGCCAGCAGCTGACCTGGCGGCCGGCGCCCCCCACGGCGAAGGCTCGGGACCTCCGCCTTCACCACCTCATCGGTGCCTGGGCCTTCCTCCCCTTGCTGATCATTTGCGCCTCCGGAACGGTGTTTTACTACCGCTGGGCCAACGATGCGGTCTATACCTTGGCAGGAGAGCCGCCCCCCGTGCGCGCCCCTGCCCGGGCCCGTTCCGATGCCGCGCTAACTCCCGCAGCTTTCGCGGAACGCTTTGCTGCCTTGCCCCTGGAAGCCCTCATCGAGGCTGCAGTGCCAGGCTGGACCCAGCTCACCGTGACCCTAGGGGGCGAAGCGGGCGAACCCCTCCGCCTTTCCGTGGATGAAAGCGCCGGCGGCCAGCCCCAGGCAGTCACCACGGTAACGGTGTTTGAAGACGGAACGGTGGAAACGGCGGCCTTCGACACGCTGAGCGCAGGGCAGCGGGCCCGGCGCCTTCTACGCTTTCTTCACACCGGGGAAGCCCTAGGGATCGGCGGACAGATCATCGCCACCGTGGCCTCGATTAGCGCTGCCGTGATGGTCTGGTCGGGCCTTGCGCTTAGCACGCGGCGGCTCATCCTTACCCCCTGGCGACGGCGCCGGCAGAGCGTAAGGAACGAGCGGTAAAAAGCATCAGGCGATGGTTTGCGAACCCAGGCGCGCCACCGCAGCGGCATACTCGCGACGCAGCCGCGCCACCACCTCCGCCGCAGGCACCACCGCCTTGACCGAGCCAATGCCCTGACCGCAGCCCCAGATATCCCGCCAAGCCTTAGATTTGCTGCTGCCTCCGGAGCCGAAGCTCATGGCCGAGGGATCGCTCTCCGGCAGGTTGTCCGGGTCGAGGCCCGAGGCAATGATGGAGGGCTTCAGGTAGTTCCCGTGCACCCCGGTAAACAGGTTGGTGTAGACGATATCGCTGGAGGCGTAGTCCACCAGCATCTGCTTGTAGGCCGGGTCGGCGTCCGCCTCTTCCGTCGCAATGAACGCAGACCCAATGTAGGCGAGGTCCGCCCCCATGGCCTGGGCGGCTAGCACCGCATCCCCCGTGGCGATGGAGCCGGAGAGCAGCAAGGGTCCGTCAAACCACTCGCGAATCTCGGAGATCAGCGCGAAGGGCGAGGTGGACCCGGCGTGACCGCCTGCGCCCGCGGCCACGGCGATCAAACCATCCGCACCCTTTTCAATAGCCTTTTTCGCGAAGCGGTTGTTGATGATGTCGTGGAGCACGATCCCGCCATAGCTGTGAATAGCCTCGTTCACCTCGGGGTTAGCCCCGAGCGAGGTAATGATGAGAGGCACTTCGTGCTTCACGCAGAGGGCGAGGTCTTCCATGAGGCGATCGTTCGACTTGTGAACGATCAGATTGACCGCGAAGGGCGCTGAGGGCTGCTCCGGATGAGCGGCGTCGTGCTCCGCCAGCGCGGCCTTAATCTCCGTCAGCCACTGGTCGAACATTTCCAGAGGGCGCGCGTTAAGGGACGGAAAGGAGCCCACAATGCCGGCCTTGCACTGGGCAATGATCAGCTTGGGATTCGAAATAATGAACAGGGGCGATGCCACGGCGGGCAGGGACAGGCGCCCTTGCAGAACGGGGGGTAAGCTCATGAAAAAACACTCCCTAGCGGTAAACGGTTAGGACCCATCCCCTTCGTCCTGGAGACGAACGGGACCGAAATCGTCGGGGTAGCGGCCTTGCCGCCCCACGTAGAAAGCCCGCACCTGATCCATAAAGGCCGAGGGCGACGCCGAGGCATCCAGCAGCGGGCCAAAGGTGCCTGCTTTCGTGGTGTAGTCAAGCGCCGTCAGCTGGACCGGCACCGCAGCCTCCCGGGCAATCCAGTAAAACCCGGACTTCCAGTAGGCGGTCCGGCTTCGCGTCCCCTCCGGGGGAATCACGAGATAAAGCCGATCAAGGGCGCCGAAAAGCGCCGCAGTGGCGCTGACGCGCTGCTCTGGTCGGTGGCGTATCACGGGGACGCCGCCGAGGGCGCGAAGAATCCAACCGAGGGGCGGCCAGAACAGGCTGTGCTTGGCGAGCCAGGAAATCTTTAGCCCCTTGGACCAGGCCATGAGGAGCAGGTAAAGAAGATCCCAGTTGGAGGTATGGGGCGCCGCGACCACCACGCAGCGGGTCACCGAGGGCACCGCCCCCTCCACGGTCCACCCCAGACGCCGCAGCAGAAACCCCGCTAACCTTTTCAGCATTCCCCTGCCCCTCCCCGCGCCCGCCGGCCCTGAGCATAGAGAAGTCCGAGCCGTTCTGGCAGGCTCTTTCCCGGATTTTTACGGAGAGACCCCATGGCTTCACGTTTGACCGCCCTGCTCTTGCTGGCCGCTACGGCAGCGCCGACCCTTGCCGCCATCGATTTCAATCGCGACGCCTACGCCTGGCGGGAGAGCGCTCTGTGCTACGCCGTCACCGGCGAGGCCTACTGGTGGACCCGGGGGCGGACCCTGCGCAATCACCTCGAGGAGCTGGATCGGGAGACCGCCGGGAAGGCGACCCCGGCTGCTGAAGCAGCGGTGCAAGGGGAGCTCGAGGCCCTAAGCACCCGGGATTACAGCGAACTCAAGGCCCAGTGCGCCGCCCGCCGGGCCGTGCTGGGGGACGGCACACACTAAGGGGGCGCCCGGCTAGGGCGCCCGCGCCTCCACCCGGTGGCAGGCCGCCCCAAGCACCAAACCGTCCGCAGTGAAGTGGGGGGCCAGGGCCTCCCGGGCCGCGTCGAGCGCCGCCTCCCGCGCCGAGGCCTCGAGCTCCCGAAGCACCCGCGCGAGGGGACCCACCTGGCTCTGAAGGGCTAAGGCTTCCTCCATGGTATCCGCCAGATGAAGAGGGCGCTCCACCAGAGAAAGGGAGATCGCCTCCCAGCCCGCCGCTTCCAGAACGTCCGTGACGTAAGCCGGATCAGCAAAGGCGAAGGGGCCCGGCGCCCGGGGGTCCGGTGCCCCGCCCGCGGGCGGGGGCAGGAAGGGCGCGACGGCCTGCCCCACCACGCTCATCCAAGGATTCCGCTTCGGCGCCTGCCAAACCAGCATGGTTAAGCGACCGCCGGATATGAGGTCGCCGCGGAGCTTCCCGTAGGCCGCAACGGGGTCCGCAAAGAACATGCCCCCGAAGCGTGAAATCAGATGGTCGAAGGGGGTCGGAAATTGGGCCTTCGTTGCATCCTCACAGACAAAGCGCAGGGCCAGCGCCGGCGCCGCCTCTGCGCGCCGCTCGGCGAGGGCAATCATGGGGGCAGAGAAGTCGAGGCCGACCACGTCCGCCCCGCTTTCCGCCGCCGCGAGGCTGCTGGCACCACAGCCGCAACCAAGGTCTAAAACCCGCTCCCCAGGCTGAAGCGCCGCCCCGGCCAGCAGCGCCTCCAGCAAGGGCGCCAGCATATGATCGAGCTGAGCCTGGGCGCGCACCCAGGTTTCGCCCCCAGCTCCATTCCAAAAAGCGCGTTCCTTTTCGTTATCCACGATAGTCATAGCCCCTCCTCCGCATGCTGAAGCAGGAAACTGCGGAGGGCCGTCACGGCAGCCTCCCGCTCCCCTTCCCCCTTCCAGGCCTCGACCAGCTCCGCCCGGGGCGCCAGCTCGGCGACGCGGCGGCTAGTGCTTTCCGGATGGAAGAGATCGTTACCCAGCATGATCTGGAGGGGCACGGGGCAGCGGCGCACGTCCTCCTCGGAAACGGCGAACAAAAAATCGTTCGAGAACATGCGGTCCCGCAGCCCCGCGAGGGTCTCGGGAGACAAGTCGGGACGCTCCGGCAGAAGCGCTTCTGCCCAGCTATCGACCATGCCCAGAAAGGCATCAAGGTTGTTGTCGAGCCCAATGGGCTGCAGAAGCACGCCCGCATAAAAACGCTCCGGTTGGGCCCGCAGCAAATTCATCACATAGGGCCCACCGATGCACATGCCAAGGGCCGCACACCGGTCGATGCCCAGGTGATCCAGAAGTGCGAGCTGGTCCCCGAGAAAGCTATCCCAGCCGTCATCGTCCCGCACCGGTCCTCGGGAGGCGCCAGCGTTGCGCTGATCCATGGAAATCACCGTAAAGCGATCGCTCAGGACGGAAAGAGGGTTAAAAGGCGCATTGTCCCAGAGCGCTGTTGCCGAACGCATGCCCCCTGGCGCTAGCGCCAGCACCGCGGGCCCCGTGCCCTGAACCTCATACACCAGGGTGCTGCCTTCGTGCTCAAAGCTTGCCATCTGCTTTCCCCCTCTCTTGAGTGGCTTTTGTCGCTGCTGGCGCCCCGCCCCCCGGAACCGGTAGGCTGGGCGCTTACCGCCTAGGGCACGCGGGCGCAGCCTCCCCGAAAAGGATTTGCCATGACCGATCACTCCGGTGCCTCCCGGCGCCCCGGGTCCCTTGCGACCATCGAGATCGCCAAAGACTACCTCAATTTCTCCGCCGGTCACTTCACCATCTTTTCGGCCTCGGAGCGGGAAAACCTTCACGGTCATAATTGGCGCGTGGGCTGCGAAATCGAGACGCCGATCGGCGAAGATGGCCTCTGCTTTGACTATGGCCTCGCGAAGAAAGCGCTCATGGCCCTGTGCGAGCAGCTCGACGAAAAAGTGCTTCTGCCCACCCAGTCCCCCCATCTACGCATCGAAGAAGGGACCCCCTACCTGCTCGCGCACTACGGCGCGGAAGCCATTCCCTTCCTGCCCCGGGACGTACTCCTACTGCCCCTTGCCAATATCACCGTGGAGGCCCTAGCGGGATGGTTCGTGGAAGCGCTCCTCGCCGACCCCTCCCTGCCGCAAAAGGCCATCACCGGCCTCCGCGTCCGGGTGTCGAGCGGCACGGAACAATGGGCCTCTCGCTACTGGAGTGCGACATGAAGCTTGCCGTAATCACCGGCGCCAGCGCCGGCATCGGCGCCGAGATTGCTCGCCAGCTCCTCGCGGAGGGTTGGGCGGTGCATAACCTGTCCCGGCGACCCTGCCCCGTGCCTGGCGTTACCCAGCACCTTTGCGACCTCACGGAAGAAGGTGCACTGACCCAGACCCTCCCGATCCTTGAAGCGCTGGCAGACAGCGCGGAGCAGCTAGTGCTGATCCACAATGCGGGCTTGCTCCGAAAGGACGCCGTGGACGACCTACCCGCCGAAGCTCTGCGCCAGGTGCTGGAGGTCAACGTGGTGGCCCCAAGCCGCCTGAATGGGGCCCTCATTCCCAGAATGAAGGCAGGCTCTGCGGTGATTTATGTGGGTTCCACCCTCGGCGAAAAGGCCGTTGCCGGCGCCGCAAGCTACGTCACTAGCAAGCACGCCACCATTGGACTCATGCGCGCCACCTGCCAAGATCTTGCCGGCCGGGGGATCCATACGGCCTGCGTTTGCCCTGGCTTCACGGACACGGAGATGCTCCGGGCCCATGTGGGCGATGAGGGGGCCACCGCCGTGGCAGCCTTCTCTGCCTTCGGCCGCCTCATCACCCCGGAGGAAATCGCCGAAACCGTGGTCTGGGCCGCAACCCACCCGGTGGTGAATGGCGCTGTCCTCCACGCCAATCTCGGGCAAGTCGAACGCTAGACAAGAAAGGAGAGCGCCATGCTGCCGCCCCTCGAAGAACGTCGGGAGCGCGTGTTTCTAATCCTGGCGGGGATTTTCCTCTGCGCGATGACCATGCTGAACATCATCGGCATCACGCGCTTCGTGGAACTGGGTCCCATGAGCCTGGCCGTGGGCGTACTTCCCTACCCCATTACCTTCCTCGTCACGGACCTGATCTCCGAGCTCTACGGCCGCGCCCGCGCCAACTTCCTCGTGTGGGTGGGCCTGGGGCTCAACTTCTTCATCCTCGGGACCCTCTGGCTAGGCCAGGCCCTTCCTTCCGTCGGCCCGGAAGCCATGCCCCCCTGGCAGCAGCTGCGCCTGGCGGAAGGCGTCTTCTTGCCCAACGGCACCACCGTGGAAGGCACCATCGAGTTCTACCAGCTGCTGTTCTACTGCACCTCGGGGGCGGTCTTCGCCTCCATGCTCGCCTACATCGCCGCGCAGTTCTGCGATGTGCAGCTCTTCCACTTCTGGAAGCGCATCACCAAGGGCAAGCATCTATGGGTGCGCAATAATTTCTCCACCCTCATCAGCCAACTGGTCGATTCCTTCATGGTGATCGCCGTGACCTTTGGCGCCGCCTTCCTGGCCGGGGACATGGCCCTGGCCACCCTTTTCACCCTGATGGTGAGCAACTACCTCTTTAAGATGGCCGTGGCCCTCGCCGATACCCTGCCCTTTTACGGCCTCACGCACCTCCTTCGACGCCACCTCGAGTTCCCCGATCCCACGGAAGAGTACGCCTAAGCTTTCTCTCCATTGTTTCTCAATTGTTTCATGGCCGCGCGCCCTGCGACGGCTGTGAAACACTTCTGCGACTCTGATTCACATCCGAGTCAGGGACGGCCCCTCAGACTGCCCCCTATTCGCCCCAGACCGACCGGCTGAAAAAAAGTCCTGTTGTAAGTCAGGCATTTAGATGACAAACTGCAGGCGCTTTGGGGAAAGCATGGACGCCGCTGCATACGTTTAATCAGCGAAGACGGCGTCAGAGGGATCCAACACGCATGATCAGTTACGACGAATGCGTCTCTGAAATTCAGACGCTACTGGCTCAGTCACACGCTGGGGGCTCCATTGTTCCTCCAGAAAGTGATTTGATAGATGAGCTGGGCCTGGCGTCGCTGGACGTGATGGAACTGATTGAAGCGCTCGAAGACCGCTTCGATGTGGCTTTCCCGATTAATGAGCTTGGCGACGTGCGCACCATTGCGGACCTGGCCCAGCGGATTCAGAACCTAACTTAGGCGACTTGCCCATGAGCCTTCTCCAAAAGCTAGATGCGGCCCGAGACTTCCAAGACCAGCTTGGCCAGCTCGGCGTCAACGCCATCGGCGCGACCATCGACGTCACGGGGTCAGCGACGGAAGGCAAAATTGAAGGCAAACGCGTCATCCTGGCGGGCACGAATAACTACCTCGGCCTCACCTTTGATCCCGCCTGCATCGAAGCTGCGGCCCAGGCCGTACGCACCCACGGGACCGGGACCACGGGCTCGCGCCTGGCCAATGGCACCTACGCCGGACACGCCGCCCTCGAGCGAGAGCTCAGCGCCTTCCTCGGCACGCGGTCGGCCATCGCCTTCACCACCGGCTATGTCGCCAACGTGGGCGCGATCTCCACCCTCGCGGGCCCCGGGGACGTCATCATGCTCGACGCCGACTCCCACGCCAGCATCTATGAGGGCGCCAAGCTTTCCGGCGCCGAAATCTATCGCTTCCGCCACAACGACCCCGCGGATCTCGACAAGCGTCTGCGCCGCCTCGGCGACCGCTGCGCCCGGACCCTGGTCATCGTGGAAAGCCTCTACAGCATGCTCGGGGATGTCGCACCCCTCGATCAGTTCTGCGAAGTGGTGAAGCGCCACGGCGCCTTCCTCCTTCTGGATGACGCCCACAGCTTCGGAATCATGGGGGAAACGGGTCGGGGTCTCGCGGAAGCCCTCGGCATCGAAGACGAGATCGACTTCGTCACCGGCACCTTCTCCAAGAGCCTTGGCAGCGTCGGCGGTTTCTTCGCAAGCCGAAAGCACGACGTCGCGCCGCTGCGCAGCCAGATTCGCGCCTACATGTTCACCGCATCCAGCACCCCGTCGGTGATCGCCTCCACCCGCGCCGCCCTGAAGCGCGTGGCCCAGGGGCAGGCCCTTCGCAGCCAGCTTTGGAAGAACTGCGAGCGCGTGCACGAAGGGCTTACGAGCCTCGGGTTCAAGCTCGGTGCAGCGCCTAGCCCAGTCATCGCCAGCCTCATGGACAGCCCGGAGCAAGCCGCCGCCGCTTGGCAGGCCCTTCTCGACGCGGGCGTTTATGTGAATTTGGTTGTACCCCCGGGGGCGCCGAAGAACCTCAGCCTGCTGCGTTGCAGCCTCTCCGCTGCCCACACCGATGAGCAGGTAGAGCAGATCATCGAAGGCTACGCCGCTGTGGCTCAGCGTCTTTTCGATCAGCCTCGGGCCGCAGCGACCGCCTACGCCTAAGCGCGATCTCCGGTGGCAGCGCCCCTCGCGATTGTCGCGCTGCGCAGCCATCGCGCAGGGGAAAACGGGCAGATAGAAGCCCTTGCGGCGGCCCTCAGCCAACAACTAGGGGCACCGCTCGAGACCCTCACTCCGCGCTGGCGCCTTCCCCGGGCCAATCTCCTCAGCCTTATGCATCAGGTCAGCGCTCGGGGCGCAGCGCCTCTGGCGCTGCCCAGCGCACAGCGGCATCTGATCATCAGCGCAGCCCTGCGCAATGAGGCCCTCGCCCGGGCCCTTGCCCAGCAAAGCCCCCGGGGCATGACCGTTTTCCTGGGGCGTACCTGGGCCCCCCCGGACGCCTTCTCCCTCACGGTGACCACGCCCCAGTATCGACGCCCAACCCATCCCAAGGTGCTGGAGAACCCCCTGACGCTTCATGGCCTTAACGAGCCCGCGCTCGACGCCGCTCGGGAGGCTAAGGATGGGCTTTCCCTAGCAGAGGCTGGGGAGGCGCTCGGGGTGCTCCTTGGCGGCCCTAGCGGTCCTTACACGCTAGGACCGAAAAGCGCACGACGCCTCCTCGCGGAGGCCCAGGCCCTGGCCGGGGATCGCCCCCTTTGGGTGACCACCAGTCCCCGCACGCCTGCCGCCGCGGTGGCGCGCCTCGCCGCTCATCCCTGGCGACCCCGGGACCGCTTCCTACCCTGGGGCTCGGAACCCAATCCCTACCGAGCCATCCTCGCTCGGGCGGGAGCCCTAATGGTCACGGGGGACAGCATCGCCATGCTCTCGGAAGCCCTCGGCACCGGGAAAGCAGTTCGGGTGTTTGACTTAGGGGATATGGCCCAGCGGGGATCGGGACGGCCCCGGGATCGGTCGGCGCAAAGCCTGGCCTATAGCGCCCTCTTTCACCTGGGGCCCCAGCGCCTGAGCCGGGATCTTCGCTGCGTGTTTGCGGGACTTCGAGACCAGCCCCAATTCGCCTTCAGCCCGACGCCCATTCCCCCCGAGGCCTGGGGCCAGGGCCGTCCCGCGGCGCCTCAGCTTGAAGCCACCCTCACGCGGATCACCGCGCTGCTGCGGCCCTAGGCCGACGCGTCCTCGCTGTTCGGCGCCAGCGCCACGGCGCCTCGGGTCACGCGATAAACGAGGTCCGCGGCGCTCGAAAGCGAACTGTGGTGGGAAACCACGAGGAGCGTTAGGGAGCCGCGGAGGGCGCACAGGGTATCGGCGATGGCCCGGTCCGATTCGGGGTCGAGCGCGCTCGTCGCCTCATCCAGAATCAGCAGGCGCGGATTCCCAAGGAGGGCCCGGGCGATCATGATTCGTTGACGCTGCCCCCCGGAGATACGCGTTCCCCGCTCCCCCACTACCGTGTCCCAGCCCTCCGGCAAGGCGCTGACGAAATCCCAAGCCCCCGCTGCCCGCAGGGCCTTCTCTACGGCCTCGTCGCTCACCCCCGCTTCCCCGAGGGTGACATTGCGCCGAACCGTATCATGGAGCAGCAGCGTTTCCTGGGGCACATAGCCAATCTGGTGGCGCCAGGCCGCCAGGTCGATATCGCGCAGGTCCGTGCCGTCCACCTTCACGGCCCCCGCCGTGGGACGCACAAGCCCCATCACCAAATCGGTGACCGTGGTTTTGCCCGAGCCCGACTCCCCTACCAGGCAGGTCAGCGCTCCCGCGGGAATGGACAGGGAGGTTTCCGACAGAATGTTGTGATCGCCGTAGCTGAAGGTCACCCCCTCCAGCGTGATTTCCTGATCGAAGTGCGGCGGCTGAGTGCCTTCCATCACCTCAGCCTTACTCTCCGCATCGCTGATGGTTTCATCCAGGGCCCAAAAGGCCGACTCGTAGATGGCCATGCGCTGATACTGCTTCTGCACCTTT